>WQYZ01000039.1 GCA_009780985.1 Oscillospiraceae bacterium
ATATAAAAAGAAACCCGATATTTATATATACCGGATTTCTTTTATCTTATTATCTCTGTTCTTTCTCTTATATACGATTCTCTTTATACTTTCCGCCGATAAAAAATACCTGTCGGCGAGAACTTCCACCGACGTTCCGTCACGGAAATGCCTGCAAATCTCGTTGTTGCGCTCGTTTATCAGTTTTCTTCCCCCGGAATTTACGCCCCATTTTTTGCGGTCGCATTTTTCTTTAGGAATATATATCAACTGACCCTGCGCGTATTTCTGAATTTCTTTTAATAACTCTTTAGGCAGAAGAGAATCGGCTTTTATGTATTTGGATTTCGTTTCTGTTTTTTTTGCATTATTCATTCTTTGCTCCCCCTTATTTTATAAAATCAATTAAAAATACTGATTAAGGCGCAAAGTTTATAATTTACAAATAAAACCGCAAAAACTTGGCTGTATATATTTTATATCAAAACAAAACGAAATTAAACAAACGGCGTAAATTATCAATGAACGGAGTTCATTATATATATTTCAACTTTTTATCTCCATACAAAGCACCGCCGGTTTATAAATTCCGCAAGTTTTTGCAATCCTGCCAATTATAAACTCTGCATGGAGCGGTTTACCGCCTTGCGGTCTGTACTGAGTTGCCATTTTTATCATAATTATATTTACCTCAAATTTTAAATTCAAAACTTTATATTTTTATTAATCTCTGGCAGTATTTATTCGTCATACGGATTTTTCTTGTTGTTAGGTTTCAGCAAATCCATAATGTTGTCAAAATCGTCTATGTCGCTGAAATCATTCTCTTTGTTTCTCGATTGATTATTATCCGACGCAGTTCTGTTTGGCTGTGAATACTGCGAAGACGAGGTTTGGGGAGTCTGACTTTTTGGCTGGGGCTGAGTAGACGAACTGACGCGCGGTCTGTCCGGCGTCGACGACTTCGAGGGAAGATTCCACTCCGTCCCGATAGTGTGGACATTTTCCTCAAATCCGGTGGCTATTATAGTAATTTTCATCTCGTCGTCTAATGTATCGTCAAAAGTTACGCCCCATATTATATAAGCGTCAGGATGCGCTTCGGTATCCACTTTCGAGGAAGCCGCATAAACCTCCTCAAGACCGATATCCGACGAAACCGAGATATTAATTATGACGTTCTTCGCACCTGTAATCGAAGAATCAAGCAGCGGCGACGAAGTAGCCATTTGCGCGGCGACTTCCGCTTTATCCTTGCCTTTGCCGTACCCGGTGCCCATATGGGCGAGTCCGGCGTTTTTCATAGCCGAAGTGACGTCCGCAAAATCAAGATTTATATACCCCGGGAAATTTATAAGATCCGATATGCTCTGAACGCCCTGTCTCAAAACTTCGTCAGCCGCCTTGAAACCGTTCATCAGGGTTATTTTCTCCTGCGACATAATTTTAAGTCTTTCATTGGGGATAACTATCAGGGAATCGACATGCTGGCGCAGTTCCGCTATGCCCTTTTCCGCCTGTTCCATTCTGCGTTTGCCCTCAAACTCAAACGGTTTTGTAACTATCCCTACAGTCAGTATATCCTGAGATTTGGCTACTTCCGCAATAATCGGGGCAGCTCCTGTTCCGGTCCCCCCGCCCATTCCTGCAGTGATAAATACCATCTCCGCGCCTTTTAACACTGTGGCTATTTCTTCCTTGCTTTCTTCTGCAGCTTTAATCCCTATATCGGGATTTGCTCCGGCTCCGTGACCTTTCGTCAGTTTCTCGCCAATCGGAATCTTCTCGGGTGATTTTGACTGTATCAATGCCTGCTTGTCAGTGTTTATAACTATAAAGTCAACTCCCCTGACCCCGGAATTTATCATGTGATTTACCGCGTTGTTTCCTCCGCCTCCGACTCCTACTACTTTTATTTTTATCCCACTCTCATAAGTATCCGCAAACTCAAACGACATATATTTTCCTCCCGAATTCTTGTTGTGTAATTCAAAAATCCTTATACTACTTTTTGTTTTAGATTATTAAAGTTTTATATTTGCTGCGCTTTATTTATATATATAATTATAATATACAAGATTTTAAATATGCCTATATAATATAATAATATTTTTTTATTAAAATTTCAATAGTTTTATTTATTTTTCTTTTAATTTTTTAAAAAAATTGCATACTATTCAAAATATTCAAAAAATATTAACTATCCAATGCCGAAATACAGACTGTTTTTAAGAATATTTTCATCATATTCAACAGCAACGACTTTCCCGTCCGTCATATCTATTATACCCTTAACGTCGCCGGGAAGTTGGTTTATCACGTCAAATGAATTCAAAATTTTAGAAGATATGTTTTCAAAAATCCCGAACTTAATTAAAAACCTGTCCCCGTAATTCATAATCACATTGAATTTGTCTTTAATATTTACAGAACTTATCGAAATATTCGCGGACTTCATAATTCCCTGCAAATCGTATTCATTAAACAGGCTGATTAGTCCCTGAAGAAAATCCGATATATCCGGGTCGCTGAATTCTATGATTTCGCCCACGCAGCATTTTTCCACGCCGCCTGTCACAACAGTTATAACGCCGTCCGGCGGGACAAAATTCCCCGCTGTCGATCCAACAAGATCTATTTTATCAACAACTTTGAAATTGTCCGAAATAATATAGTAATCTCCCCCGAGTTTTAATCCGAACATTCCCTTGTCCGTTTTCACATCAATATTGACGGTCGAAGGGGGAATTTGCGTTATATTTACGCTGTTGACATATGTAAGCTGTTTTTCTATGCTGCGCTTTACCTGTTTCAAATCTATTCCGTACAGCTGGGTTCCGGTCACGATTCCGCTTGCATTTAATATATCGTCATAAGAATATTTTTCGTTGCCGGTAGTGTCTGTAATCACGATTTTTTGGATTTTGAAGAAATATTTGTTCGTAAGAAACAGAAAAACAGTTATCACAGTGAGCAGCATAATAAAAATAAACAAAAACCTTCTGAATTTGCTTCCCGCTTTTCGTAATTTTCTTTTGTTTTTCAAATACTTTGCATTTCTGTCGGCAATACTGACTTTTCCCGTTTTCCGCGCTGTTCCGCCGCCGTTATAATTTTTATAATTTCTGCTTTTTCCCGTGCTGTTTTCCATAAAACACATCTTTCTCCTTTCGCGTCATTCACTATTGCCTGTTATTTATGAAACCTATATCTTTTTAATACTCATTATAATATTATATATGTTGTCAAGCGTATCCGGAGATGCAAATTTGCTTATGTTCTGAGCCATATTTGTCAGTTTGAACGGGTCTTTGAAAAGTTCCTCTACCTTTTCAATAAGAACCTCGGCGGTCAAATCTTTTTCTTCGATTAATATAGCCGCACTGTGATTTTCAAGAACTTCTGCGTTTTTAAACTGGTGATTTTCCGCCACATTCGGCGACGGAATCAATATCGCCGGCTTTCTTAAAACTGCAAGCTCGGTCAAAGTCAATGCCCCGGCGCGGCATATAATTATGTCAGCCGCCGCATAATATTTATATATGTCGAATATGTATTCATTCAGGTGCAGATTACTGTACATGCCTAAGTTTTTGCTTTTAAAAAGCTTGCCGTATTCTTTATATCCCAAAGAACCTGTAACATGATAATGATTAATGTTTTTGTTTTTAGAGTATTTATCCATGAAATCTATCAGGACTTCATTTATTTTAGCCGCTCCCATACTGCCGCCGACAGATAAAATCATAGGCTTGTTCGGACTTAATTCTTTTTTTATCTGCTTACGGTCTACAGTGAAACATTCAGTTTTTACGGGATTTCCTGTATATATTAATTTACCCTGCACATCGGTTTTAAAATATTTTCTGCTTTCTTCAAAACTTATCAAGACTTTATCGGCAACTTTTGACAGCATCTTAATCGTAACTCCGGGAAGAGCGTTTCCCTCGTGTATAACCGTCGGGATTTTCTGCTTTGCCGCCACAGATAAAACGGGCCAGCAGACATATCCCCCAGTGCCGACAACTATGTCCGGCTTGAAATCTTTTATTATTTTTTTCGCCGTCCTCTGCGAAGTGAACGCTTTTATAAGCGCGTCTATATTTTCGATAGTAAATTTTCTTTTGAATCCCTTGACTTTCAGATAATATAATTTATAGCCTTCTTTCGGGACAAGTTTATTTTCTATGCCTTTTTCTGTTCCCGCAAAAGCGATTTGTATATTCTTATTTTCTTCACGCAGAAAATTTGCGATTGCGATTGCCGGATTAACATGCCCGCCTGTTCCGCCCCCGCTGATTAATATACGCATAAAAACGCACCTTTCTAATCTTCTAAGTTTATTTTAAATTGCTAAGGCTTATCCTGATAAGAATACCGCGAGATTGACAGAATTATCCCCATTTCCATCATAAGAACGACAAGAGCCGTGCCTCCGTAACTGAAAAACGGAAGCGGAATTCCCGTGTTCGGTATTGTATTTGTCACGACCGCTAAATTTAATATAAACTGCACCGCGACTTTTACCATTATTCCCATAACTACAAACGCGGAGAATTTATCCGGGGCGTGATACGCTATCACAAATCCGCGCCATATCAGAAGCACAAATAAAGCCATAACTAAAATCGCACCTATAAATCCGAGCTCCTCGCACACTATAGAAAATATGAAATCGTTCTGAGGTTCTGGAAGATATAAGTATTTCTGCCTGCTCTGACCCCAGCCAAGCCCCGTAAGCCCCCCTGAACCTATGGCATACAGAGACTGCGTTATCTGCCAGCCGCCGTCCTGAAGATTGGCTTCAGGATGAAGCCATGTATCAACGCGCGACTTTGCGTAACTTGTAAACATGATTATTGAAAAAACGCCCAAAGCGCCGATCGCGCCGAATCCCGCAAGCCACTTCCACGGAGCTTCTCCTATAAATATCATCGCTATGCAAATCAACGCTATGATAATAAGCCCCGAAAAATGGCTCTGCAGAAACATCGCCCCTGTAATCAGGACAATAATTCCGCCCGGAATTAATATCCCACCGAAAAACGTTTTCATTCTGTCTCCGACTGTCGTTATATAATAAGCGAACAAAAACACAACCGCGACTTTTAAAAGTTCCGATGGTTGGAACTGAAATCCGGCAATTCTAAACCAACGGGGCGCCCCATTGGTGACTTTCCCGAAAAACGGCGTGAGATAATTTAAAACCAAAACTCCGAAAAAGAATGGCACGGTTATTTTTTTTATAAACAGATAATCGGCGGCGTAAGACATAAAAATCATCACAACAATTCCCAAAGCAGCCATCAAAATCTGTCTTTTGGCAAAATAATAACTGTCGTTGAAATATTGCAGAGCGTATACATAGCTTGCGCTGAATATCATAACCGTACCTAAACAGAGCATGGTTATAACCAATATCAAAAACCATCTGTCCACGCCCTCGCGGTATCTTATAAGCTCGATTCTCTCATTTTTTTTCCTCAGCTTGCCTATAAAACTGGAAGGCTGACTATTTCTGTTTTTTCTGCTAACCGAAGTATTATTTCCCATTATATTGGAAGCATTGGGTCTATTGACATTATTTGCGTTAATATTATTGCTTCTGTTGTTAATATTACTGTTACTGCCGCGCCGTCTGTCCCCGCCGTTTGGATTTGGTCTCTCCATAATAAATTTATATACCCCGTTATTTTACTATTTAGCCGTTTTGCAATGCTGTTATTTTAATATTTTGCCAATCACAGATATAACGCACATTATCACAGTTATAATTGACGCGACAGAGACGATTTTCCATTCGCTCCATCCGCACAATTCAAAGTGGTGATGTATGGGAGCCATTTTAAATATCCTTTTCTTCGTGAGTTTATAATATCCTATTTGAATTATTGAAGAAAGTCCGTCTATAATATAAACAATCCCGAACAGAATAAGTAAAATCGGCATGTTTAACCATATCGCAATACCTACTACTATTCCGCCCAAAAAAAGCGAACCGGTGTCTCCCATAAAAATTCTCGCAGGATTATAATTGAAATATAAAAATCCTATAATACCGCCAAGACACGCGCTTGTCAGAATAAGTCCGTAATTGTTCCCGTCAATATAAAATAATATTATATACATAATCATTATGATACTGGTTACACTACCGAGTAATCCGTCGATTCCGTCTGTAAGATTAGTGCAATTTACAATAAAGACTATGCCGAGAACTAAAAGTATATAGTAGAAAATTCCAATATCTATATTTATATCGGCAAAAGGAATAAATAATTCAGTGGTGATAATACCGCTAACTTTAAGTAAAATTACGTAAATAATCGCCACAGGAAACTGTAAAGCGAATTTCTGTACGGCAGTGAGCCCCTCGTTCTGCTTTTTAAGATGTTTGGAATAATCGTCTATAAACCCTATCAAGCCGTAGCATAACGCCATTGCATAAGTATATACAGATATGTATTTATCCGATTTTTCTTTTATAAAAAATACGAATATCAAAACAGCGACAAGAGAACCGCCGATAAACAGAAGTCCGCCTAAATACGGAGTACCCTCTTTTGATTTGTGCCATCTTGGTCCTATGTCGAGTATTTTCTGTCCGAGCTTTTTTGATTTTAGTATGGGTATAAGTATATACCCCAGTAATATTGCGATAACCAGCGATAATATAAGCGGAGCTATAATATAATACATGTGTATATATAATCCCTTTCGTAAAATTCGATAGAATTTATTGATTCTTTAGAATTTATTTTTAAAATCTTCAAGCACTGTTTCAAGAGCCATTCCCCTGCTCGCTTTGAATAAAATTGTATCGTCTTTTTTTATTTCTTCACATAAGATTTCGCGAATCTTAATTTTTTCTGTAAAATAAAAGCGTTTACACTTTTTATTAAGCCTCTCTATTGTATCAAACGTTATTTTTGACTTTTCGCCGTACAGTAAAACCATATCAATTTCCCGTTCCGCCGTAGCCGCGCCGATTTTTGAATGTATTTCTTCGGAATAATCACCGGCTTCGAGAACGTCCGATAATACTGCGATTTTTCTGCCGTTTTTACTTTTTGCTACTTCGCATAAAACATCGAGAGCCGCAGTGACAGATTCAACGCTCGCGTTATAACAATCGTCAATTATTGTTATACCATGAAATTCATATATATTTTGTCGCATTTTTGCATTTTTAAAATTATTAAATCCGTTTTGTATCTGCACGTCTGCCAATCCGTATATAGTCCCAGTTATCACAGCCGGCAAAGCGTCGTAAATATTGTGAATCCCCACAACCGGTATTTTGTAACGTTTATTATTCACTTCGAAATAAGACGCGTTATTCACATAGTCGAACTTTATATTTTCTGCGATAAAATCGGCACTTTTGTTGTTTATCCCGAAAAAATACTCATTTTTTCCGGTTTTGCCTTTTTCTGAATATAGCAACGGCTCGTCCGCATTCAAAATTATATTCCCTTTATTTGACATTCCGTCTAAAATTTCAAATTTCGCTTTTTTTATTCCCTCTCTCGAGCCAAGTTTTTCTATGTGCGAAGTGCCAATATTTGTTATAACGGCAGTATCGGGATTTGCTGTTTTCGACAGTCTTGAAATTTCCCCAAACGCGCTCATTCCCATTTCGAGAATAACCGCTTCCGTTTCTTCTTCCAAAGCAAATAAAGTCATCGGCAAGCCAATCTCGGTATTTAAGTTTCCCTCGGTTTTATGAGTCTTGAATTTTTCAGATATTACTGCATATATAAACTCTTTAGTAGTGGTTTTTCCGACGCTACCCGTGACCGCTATAGTTTTGTCAAGTTCGGGAAACTGCGATTTATAATACCTGCTCAAATCCAAAAGCGCCTGAACCGTATCTTCAATATATATAACAACTGCGTTGACAACCGCGATTTCTTGATGTAAACTTAAATTCTTAACGCTACTCTTGTTCGTCACAACTCCTGCGGCTCCGTTTTCAATCGCTGTAAAGGCAAAATCATTACCGTCAACTTTTTCGCCTTTTATCCCGAAAAACAGGCTATCCGGCAATATTTTCCGCGAATCTGTAACTATATTTTTTATATTTATATTTTTATTATTATATTCAGTAAAGTCAACAGCCTTTATAGCCTTAATTATTTCTGAAATACTCAAATTAAATGTCATCAGTTTTTATTACTCCAAATCATAATTTTTAGTTTGTTTTTGCAAAATTTCAAATACGGTTTCGCTCTCGCTGAAATGCCGCACAGTCCCTTTTTCGTTTATATATTCTTCGTGACCTTTTCCCGCAAGAAGTATAATGTCGTCAGGCTGCGCAATATCCATGGCGTATTCTATAGCCTCGCGCCTGTCAACTATGATTTTATATTTATCTCTGCCGTCTATTCCCTCAACTATGGCTTTTATTATATTTTCAGGATTTTCCGTCCTTGAATTGTCCGAGGTGACAATGCAGAAGTCCGAATTTTCGTAAGCTATCTGCCCCATTATTGGGCGTTTCGATTTATCTCTGTCTCCTCCGCAGCCGAAAAGCGTTATAATCCTGCCCTTGACAAATGTTCTCATGGATTTTAACACGTTTTCCAGCGCATCCGGGGTATGCGCGTAATCAATAAATACAGAATACGGGGTATCCGTGTCAAGTTTTTCCATTCTGCCACGTATCCTGACTTTTTTCAAAGCCCCGCTTATAATTTTTCCGTCGATTCCGAGAATTATCCCGCAAGCCGCCGCCGCAAGCGTATTGTCTACATAAAACTCGCCCGCCATTGGCGACGATATTCTGAAAATTCTTTCACATTTAAGATATTTGTCAAAATAACAAAAATCGTATTCTATGCCGTCAACACCTAAATATTTTATATTTTTTGCCGCAAAATTAACCGAATCCGCTTTCTTTTTGGATTTTGCATACAGATAATTTTTACTCGTCGAAACGCTGACGATATCTTCAGACGCATTGTCGTCCGCATTCAATATACCAATTTTGCACTTTTTAAACAATTTAGCCTTAGCTCTTTTGTAATTTTCCATAGTGATGTGAAAATCCAGATGGTCTTGCGTTAAATTTGTAAAAATCCCGATATCGAAAATCTCCAGTCCGGCAGTTTTATCAAGCTCCAAAGAGTGTGAAGAAACTTCCATTACAGCGTAATCGATTCCGGCGTCCCGCGCCAAACTGAACAACCGCGCAAGTTCTTCCGGGTCTGATGTCGTCAGTTTTGATTCTTTTTCCACATCTCCGATTATATATTTTATAGTTCCGAACAATGCCGTCCTATAACCCGCGTCGTCGAGTATCTGTTTTATCATGTACGATACGGACGTTTTTCCGTTTGTTCCGGTTATTCCGATTATTTTTATGTTTTCCGCCGGATTTCCGTACCATTCCGACCACATTTTAGCTTCGGCTTCCCGCGTGTTTTCCACGATAATATACGGCACTGCGCCTTTATATAAATCAAAGTCTTTCGGTTTATATTCCAGAACTATTAACACGGCTCCGTTTATTACAGCCTCGCCGATATATTTATGTCCGTCTGTTTTTGTGCCGACCAGACATATAAACATAGATTTTATCTTAACATCAGCCGAATTTATCGTTATATTACATATTTCAAGATTGCTTTTCTGATTTTTCAAATCCAAATCAGTTTCCAATATATCGATATTTTTTATTAAATCAAATAATTTCATTTTAATATTGCTCCTCTTATAAAATATAAAAAAACTAAAAATTTTAATCTTTCTTTATATTTTACTCCCGGAAATAATTAAATGTCGCTTTTTATATTTTATTGAGCAATATTATTTTTATATAAAATTTTTAAAATTATATTTATATACGATACACGTTTAGAATCCGTCTACAACATTATGCCTGAATTCAACAGTGATAATAGTTCCGAGCGGAACCTGTGTGTTAGGCGCAGGGTCCTGATTATATGATTCCGCAGTGGTGTCCGAATTTTCCGCTCCTACGATATTTATATTGAGATTAGCGTCTATTATTGTTTTATTCGCACGCTCCACTGTCAGATTCAAGACATTGGGAACTGCGACAAGCGTCTGATCCGGACTTTTCGAACCGTCGGTATATAATATAATATTTCCGCCTTTTACAAGCGAACTTCCGGCTTTCGGTATCTGATCCCTTATCAGATCCCCGTTTCCCTCAATAGTATATGTAAGACCGAGAGAAGTTATGTCGGATTCGGCGGATGATACTTTCTGGGTTCTGTAATCTTTTACTATAACTTGTCTTTCGGCTATTTCTTCAGGGGTGTAATTAGGTTCAACTCCCAAATACGGCAGTATTTCCGACATAGCCTTTGATACAAACGGAGCCGCTATAGTTCCTCCGTATATACTGCCCTGGGTAGGTTCGTCCACTATTATCATAACCGCAACCTGAGGGTTTTCCTGCGGGGCGAAAGCGATACACGAGCCTATCCTCGCATTCGGGTCGTCATAAGGTCCGCGCTTCTGCGACGTTCCCGTTTTTCCCGCGACGTTATAGCCTTTGACGTATGCATTTCTCGCGGCTCCGTCAGTCGCCACACCCTCGACAAGTATTCCGGTGAGCGTTTTGCATGTCTCCTGCGACAGAACTGTGCGCCTTATTTCCGTATCGAAACTTTTTATAACATTCCCCTGGTCGTCAATTATTTCTTTAACTAAATGCGGCGTGACTAATTTCCCGCCGTTTGCGACTGCGGCAATCCCCGTAATCTGCTGAATCGGAGTGACTTTAAACGTCTGCCCGAAAGACGATGTGGCAAGTTCCACAGGACCAAGATCATCAAGAGTGTGATAGATACTCATTGCTTCCCCGGGCAAATCTATCCCGGTTTTTTCGGTGTATCCGAACGCCGTAAAATATTTATAAAAAGTCGGCGCGCCGATTCTCTCTATAGTCTGCATCAAAGTTGGATTGCAGGACTGCTCAAGCCCCCTCGCAAAAGTCACGTGACCGTGACCGGAGAGCAGATAGCAGTTTATTCTCTGCCCTGCGACTATCCAATATCCCGGACAGTAGAACATGTCGGTGGGAGTGACGACTTTTTCCTCCAGAGCAGTAGCCGCCGTTATGACTTTAAAAGTCGAACCCGGCTCGTATGGCTCGGTTATAGCTTTATTGCTCCACAATTTAAGCAATTTAAGCGAATCTGTCTCTTTTTGTTTCGCTTCCGGCGAATCAAAAGTTTTCGCGTCCAAAGCTATTTGCTGGGAAGGGTCGAGATTTATGTATTTCATTACATCAGGGTCCGCGTTATACGGATTATTTAAATCATAGTCAGGTTTTGTGGACATAGCAAGTATTTCGCCTGTACTGACATCCATAACAATCCCTGTAACTCTCTGTTTGGGCTGGGCTTCCGCGAACGCCTCATCCATATATTTTTCAAGAATGCTCTGTATAGTCCAGTCAATAGTCAAGACTAAATTACTGCCGTTCTGCGCGTCGACATAAGTTTCGTATTCAGAACCCATAACATTGCCCATTCCGTCGCGGGCGGTTATAATTTTCCCGGGGACTCCTTTAAGATAGTCGTCGTACTGATACTCTATGCCAAACAGCCCGTTATTGTCCGAACCGGTAAATCCTATAACGCTCGAAGCCATATTTGAAAACGGATAAACCCGTTTTGTATCCGGCTGAAAATATATGCCTTTTATTCTGTTGTCAGCGGCAAACTGCCTCACTTGATTTGCGGTGGTTATATCCACGTCTTTCTTGATTGTCTCGTCTTTTCTGTTTGTTTTTTTTGTCTCGTCCGCTACAAAATTATAATCCACGCCGAGTATCTGCGATAAACCCTCCGCTGTCAGTCTCGCGGCTTTCGCGTATCTGTCGGTGTCTGTCTGCTCGTCGGCTTCGTATTCTTCTTTATTTGTCGCGTCGATTTTCTTCGGGAGAATAGTCAGCTCCGCCGGGGAAATAAAAACCCTTTCGACGGATGTGCTCGACGCTAATATTTTCATGTTTCTGTCGTATATAGTCCCCCTCTTCGGGGTGATTGCAGTCTCGCTTGTCTGCTGCTGAATAGCGTCGCTCTGATATTTAGTAAAATTTTTTATCTGTATGTTATAAAGATTATATAAAACCACGCAAATTCCAAAAGTCATAAAAACTGCGACCGCTACGATACGCAGGTTCTTGAATTTAAAATTAATATTCACTTTTTACCTATCTCCTCTAATTTTGCTGAATAATAAATATAAACTAATATATTCATTTTTGCCTATATTTATTATTCAGAAAATTTCGGCGTGTCCCTAAAAACAAATTTTATAGTCTTTTCGGAAAACACGCCTACCCCATACCCTCGATTTATTATATTAAATTAATCAAATAACCATGTGTAATTTATAAAATATTTATTTTGCGCTGAATATTGCCGACAATATGCTCGGGATTCTGAAAATAATATTTTTCTGTTCCTGAACCACTTCAACTTTGTCTTTGGATTTTATCGCAATATAATTTTTCTGCAATAAATCTTCTTTCACCATGCCCAACTGATTTGTCGCTATATCCACAAAAGATGACAGATCATTTTTACTGTCAAGCTGGCTCGACAACTCAAGCCCGCGTTTGTCCTCCGCGGCAATGGCATTTCTTTCGTTGTTTATATTAGCCGAATAATCGTTGAGAACAATATATGAACAAATCAAGCACAATAAAGTAACTGTTGCGGCGAATACGCTCGCTATAATTCCCACGGGGAATTTTTTCTTCGGTCTTGCGACTGTGATTACTTTAACCTGAACTTTCCGTTCTTTTACTTTAGCTCGTCTAAGCGGAGTCGTCAAATCTTTACCGGTTATAATTTTTCTGCGCCTGTTAGGGAAACTCTGCCCCTCGCGGGCACGGTCCCTGTATCTGTCAAGGTCGGCGCTCCTTGTTCTTACACGTCCCGGAATACTCAAAACTCCGACGCCTGCCGTATTAATATTACTGTTATTTATATTTCTAATATTACCAATATTATTAATTCTGTTGATATTCTGCATTGCGGCGTTTCCTCTGCTGTTCGCGTTACTGATTCTGTTCATATTGTTCACGCGGTTATTGCGAACATACGGTTGTTTTGCCGTTTTAGCAGAAGCGGCAGAGCGGGCGGAATTTTGGCTTTCACGACTTTTTCGACTTCTTGCCGTTGGTTCCACAAGCTCTCCTCATTTCCTATTTTATTTAGTTTTTCGCTGAATTTTACTCAGCTCTATAGATTTACAGTTTTTCCATTACTCTCATCTTTGCGCTCGCCGAACTCGGATTTTCCCCTATTTCCGTAGCCGACGGATATAACGGCTTTCTCGTTATAAGTTTAATTGTCGGTTTTTTTCCGCATACGCACACCGGAAAATCCGGAGGGCAAACGCACCCTTTTTCATATTTTGCGAAACTTTTTTTTACCGCCCGGTCCTCGAGCGAATGAAATGTTATACATACGCATCTTCCCGATTTTTCCAGAATCTGTTCTATTGCGTCTATAGTCGGCTCAATATTTACGATTTCTTCGTTTATAAATATTCTCAATGCCTGGAACAGACGTTTTGCCGGATGACCGCCGTCATATTTAACATTTCGCACAGCGTATTTTGCTATGTCTGCAAGCTCCGATGTTGTCTCAATCTTTTTATTCTCTCTCCTCTTAAGTATTTCCCTGACAATCATGTCAGTATACCTTTCTTCTCCGCAGTTGTACAGTATATCCCTTAACGCGTCTTTCTCGAAAGTATTTACAACTTCAAATGCAGTCAGTTTCTGATCTCTGTCCATTCTCATGTCTAAAGCAGAATCTTTTATATATGAAAAACCCCTGTCTGCCTCAATCTGATAAAAAGATAAACCCATATCGACGAGTACGCCGTTTATTTTTTCGTATCCGCAGCTTTTTACAATATCTTTTATATTCACATAATTGTCTTTTACTATGCAAATCTTATCTTTTTCTATAAAGTCTTTTAATTTTTCTTCCGAATGTTTTACAGCGTCAATATCCCTGTCGATGGCGATAAGTCTGCCTTTGTCAAGTTTTTTCACGATTTCAAGCGAATGAGATCCGCCCCCCAAAGTCGCGTCCACATAAAATCCATCGGGGTTTATGTTCAGATACTCTACCGCTTCGTTTTTCATTACTGGATAGTGATTAAAATCCATAATTTTCAAACTTAAAATCCTATCTTTAAGAGTTCTGCTACAAGCGCTTCTTTGTTTTCCTTGCTTTTTATATTTACATTAAAGGCTTCCCACTCCGAAATACTCCATATTTGCGCGTGAGTGTGAACGCCTACTATTATAACTTCTTTGGTATTTAAAATCCCCACATCCTCGCAGAGCTGCTGGCTCAAGATAATTCTGCCTTGTAAGTCCGGTTCGGCTTCGTCAGAGCTGGAGTATATCATCTCTCTTATATCTCTCATCTGAATCGTGGGAAGAGCCTCTATTTTAGCTGTAAATTCGTTCCACTCTTTAATCGGGTAGATATTCAGCGCGTTATATACTATATCTTTGGATACAACGCACTTTTCCCCGATATCTGCTCTGAATTTAGCCGGTATGAATATCCTGTTGCGACTGTCCACTGCATATTTATACTTTCCTATAAGCATAATATCAAGTTCTTTTCTTCAGAATTATCTCAAATCTATCAAAACCTCAGAGAAATCGCCGCAAATTATTATGTAAAGTCAAATGCTTTATATTCACCATTATCCACCACAATTACCCTTTTTGATAAGTAATTTTAATTATACACCATATTTTAGAAAATAGCAATAGGAAATTAAAAAAAATTAAAAATTTTTTCCAAAATTAATCTTTTATTCCTATCTATGAGATATTATATGCCAAAAACATTTATTTTTTAGCAAAATAGTATTTATGCCAGTTTAATACCGCAATATATTGTGTCAATATTTAAGCTTAACATTATTGTGAATAATGTTAAATTTTCTGATCAAAATTTCTGAAAAATTTTTCCTAAATTATGGATTTTATATACTGATTTACTTTTTCAGGCACATATTCGGAAACGTCTCTTTTGTATAAAATCATTTCTCTGACAAAAGTAGAACTTATATATAAATGCTCGCTTTTTGCAGGGAAAATTACGGTATCAATATTATTTCCGATTTTTCTGTATATCAAAGACAGGCTGTACTCGTATTCATAGTCGCCTATATTCCGCACGCCTCTTACGACAAACCCGGCTTTTTTTGATTGCGCGTAATCGACAAGCAGTTCGCTTGTCTCGTCAATTGTATCAATTATAACTTTTCCCGAATCTATTAAATCTTTACACGCAAGTTTCAGCATTTCGCGTCTATCATCGGAACTGAACATTGTTTTTTTCACGGAATGGTCGAATCCGGCGGAATGGTCAAATGACGCGATATAAATTTTATCAAATATTTTCGACGCTCTCAAAATTACATCTAAGTGACCGTTTGTCACGGGGTCGAAAGTGCCGGGAATTACGCAGATATTTTCGCTCACTTTCCCGATTCCCCCTCTCTGCTGTCATTACTTAGAGTATTTGCCAGTATTGTTATATAAATCTTCCCATACTTGTATACTCTGCTGCGACTGAAATTATTTACAACATCGCCGTTAAAATCAGGTTGATTTCCGTTTCCTGTCTCACAGATTATTAAACCCCTATCTGATACAAAGCTGTCTTTGAAAAGACGCTTTACTGAATCTTTTATTAACTTCATATCTGAATCGTAGGGCGGGTCAATGAAGATTATGTCGAATTTACCTGAATTATCAAAATCTCTGCGCTTTTTTAAACCTGACAGATATTCCGAATAATCGTATTTATATATATTGCACTTTTCGTATAACTTTGCTTTCTGAGCGTTTTTTCTTATTATCTCCACACATTCCGCGCTTGAATCCACAAATACGGCTTCTTTTGCTCCTCTGCTCAACGCTTCGAGTCCAAGCTGTCCCGAACCGGCAAATAAATCAAGCACCCGCGCGTCGCAAACGTCGAAATTTATCGCATTGAAAAAGTTTTCTTTCACACGACCTAACGTCGGGCGCGTTGATTCCCCGTCGATTGTCTGCAGAACTGTGCCTCTTGCTGTTCCGGCAATAATTCTCATTCTTCATTCGCCGCCCTTTCTTCAACAGCCTCTGTCGCCTCGCTGAAATAGTTCGCAATACTCTCCGCGTTCGCTTTTGTCACACCTTTTACTTTGGCAAGCTCTTTGATTGACGCTTTTTTTATGTCTTCTATCGAAGTGAAATGCGTCAGCAGATTTTTTATTTTAGCGGGGCCGAGACCCTTTATATTATGCAAAACAGATTTCTTTACGCTCTTTCTGCGCTTAGTATCCATTCTGTACAGCGAATATCTGTGAACTTCCTCTTGGATTTTATAGAAAAATATGAACACCGTCTGATCTTTCGCGATATTTATTTCAAGACTGCCGTCCGTCAAAACGCGCGTCTTGTGAAAATCGTCTTTTACCATTCCGTATACGGGCACGTCTATTTTCATGCCTTCTAAGACTTTTTTTATTACCGAAACATGACCTTTTCCGCCGTCAAGCAGTATCAAATCGGGCAGTTTCGCGAACCCGTTTTTATTTTCCTGACTTTCAGTCAATTCAATATAATTTTTAAATCTTCTGCTTACGGCTTCGCTCATCGCGGCGTAATCGTCCGGCGATTCTATGGATTTTATATTGAAACTTTTATAGTCGCCTTTTTTGAAATTTCCGTCCTCTATCACAATCATTCCGCAAGTTATATTGTCAGACCCGGAGTTCGACACATCGTAGGCTTCAATCCTCTGCGGCAAAACCTCAAGCCCCAATAATTTAGCGATAACCGCGAGTTTATTTGTGTCTTTCGCGTATTTTTCTTTATAGAGCCGCTGGCTTTCTCTTGCGTTCGTCACAGCTAAATCCGCCGTGACTTTATATTCGCCTTTTTTCGGGCAGATAACCTTGACTTTAGTTTTGCTTTTTTCCCCTAACCATTCCTGAAGCAGATTTATATTTTCTTCGATTATGTTAACGCTCGTCACAATCTGTTTCGGAACAAAATCCCTGTCAAGATAATATGCCTGAAGATACTGCAAAAACCCGTCCTCGTCCAGAATCTCGTCGTAAGCGAAATGCTCCGTGACTTTATCGATTATAGTCCCGTATCTTATCGTGAACACAGAGATACACGAACTCGTATCGCCGATATACAGACCGAAAACGTCCTCGTCTATATTCGGAGCCGTTACTATTTTCTGTTTGGAACGCAATTTTTCAAGCGAAATTTTTTTATCTCTGAAAATTGCGGCTTTTTCGAAATCCATATTTTCCGACGCTTTTTGCATGCTTTCGCCGTAAAACTTTATAAGACTTTCATACTCGCCTTTTATAAACATCAGAACATTGTCTATAACTTCCCTGTATTCTTCGGCTGAAACATCCCCGGTGCATACTCCCATGCACCTGTTGATTCTGTAATTCAGGCACGGGCGTTTTTTTCCTATATCTCTCGGAAACTCGTTCTTGCACACGGGCAGCTTAAAATGCTTGTTTATTTCGTCTATCATTTCATATATGCTGCCCTTGTTCGAGTACGGACCGAAATACATAGATTTATCGTTCGCCGCCCGCGACCGGACTACGCTTAAAACCGGATATTCACTGTGTACGTCTATTCTCAGATACGGATAATTTTTGTCGTCTTTAAGTTTTATGTTATATTTCGGCGTATGAAGTTTTATAAGCTGGTTTTCTAAAATCAAAGCCTCTATTTCGTTGCCGGTTATGATAAAGTCGAAATCATATATATTTTCAACCAATTTGTTTGTCTTGTAATCTCTGTGTGGGTAAAATATAAAATACTGTGAAACCCTATTCACCAAGTACTTAGCTTTACCCACATAGATAATTTTGTCTTTGCTGTTTTTCATAAGATAAACTCCGCTTTTCGGCGGCAGTGACAGAGCTTTCTTCTTAAGAAGTTTAACCCTCTCTTTTATCTTTTCCATGTCTGTTTCTGTATCGTCCGTCACTTCTCTTTCTTCTTCTGTTTCCTGTTTTTCATTTTCTGCATTTTTTTTGTCTGTTTCTTTGACTTCCCCAAAATATTCTTCTTCCTCTACTTTTCCAAATTTCTCACCCTCCTTGATTCCTTTGACTTCCTTAATTTTGTTGCTACCCTCATTAACGTTTAAATTTCTATCTATTAACGTTACATTATTAATTTCGTCTGAATTTCCCAAATCTTTAGCTTTTTCGCCAAATTTATCAAAATTATCTTTTTTCATGTAAAGTATACCCTTTTACATTATTTATAAATACAACAAAACGACACAAAACAGGCTCGACTGGCATTGCGGACTTAAATCCGTTTAAAATTGCAGTCTGCCTCTTATGTCGCTTTGTTTTAATTTATTTAACACTTTTTTAATATAATTCTAATTTAAATCATTAAGCCCGGATTGAATTAACTCCGCCAGCCCGGAAATAGCGCCCTCTTCGTCCACCCCGTCGGAAATCAAAGTAATAGTTGTTCCTTTTCCTATGCCGAGAGAAAGGACGCCCAAAAGACTCTTTGCATTTACTCTTCTGTCTCCCTTTTCAACCCATATAGAGCCTTTATACGAATTTGCTTTCTGGACAAAAAACGTCGCCGGTCTTGCGTGCAATCCTATATTATTATTTATAGTAACGTCCCTTGAAATCATTATTATCGCTCCCTGTCAATAAATAACATTTATAACTTCTTAAAATTATCAGCCTATAAAATTCTCCTTAAGTCCATTTAAGGGCATCGAAAAACGCAAGAACAACAGTGCGGAATAATTTAAGAAAAAATCTATATAATATATTATACCAAATGCTTTATAAAAAATCAACAGTTTTTTTATTATATTTAAAATAATTTAACAAAGTATGCCGATATAGGCTACTTGATAGAAAAATCTAAAAAATTGAAAATCTTTTGATTTTTCAACAAGTTGACTTAATTTACTTTTGTTATACTCATTATCGTTATAGTAACCGTCAGTTTGCCGGTGTGCACGGTATATTGTTTTCCGGGCGCGGCAAAAGAATTGCCGTTTATCATATATCCGTCTTTTGTCGTTCTTCCGGAGCAGGTTATCATTCCTGTGACGTCAATTCTCCCTGGCAGTTCGCTCTTTATTATATTGCCGTCCACATCCGGCACATACTGAACCGCATCTCGCACATCCAATATCTCTTTTATTTCGCCGATTTGCGTACTGTCTGTATTTATATAAAACGGCGTGCCTGCGGTAAGATAATCTTCCGAGGCTTTCTGTATATTCTCTATCAGAAATTCAACCTCGAATTTATCTCCGTTAGCATTCAGGTTTACTTTGTCTGCAAGATTATACCGCATAACAATTCCGACCGCCGCTAAAATAATAAACAATACTATCAATATGTCGATTATATTGAATCCCGCTTTTCTGCCGCCTCTGTCTTTTACTTCTTTTATATCTTTAACATTTTTCCCAGTCATAATTATTTATCCCTCCGCTTAATCAGTTATTTCCTGAACAGATATGCAGTTTCCATAGCTTACAAAATACGGCGTCCTGAAATCTACCATTTCGCCTACCATAATTATTTTACCGTTTACGGAATATCCTCCCGGTCCCTTTGTGCTTTGAGCTTTTACGGTTATCGTAACTTTTGAATAGTCCGGATACGGTTTCTGCTCGATGACCCCTTTTGTCATATCCGTTGAGTTGGTAAACGCGGCATCCACCTTTACAGACTGTATTTCGCCTAAGTTATAACTCCTGACGCTGTCCGTTATTTGCGTTCCCTGCTGAGTCTGATTTACAGCCGAGACAAACTCGTTCTTTATCAGGGGGATTTCTATCGTGTACAGTATTTCAGTCTTTGCGCCGCCTGAGAATAGATTGTTGCCGGCAAGAATATAAATCAACGCGGCGGCAGCCGCCAGAATAATCAAGATCAGAACGCCGTCTACGACGTTAAATCTGTATTCTTTTTTCGGACTTTTCAATCCTTCTGAAAAATCTCTGCTATCCATTTTTTATCTTCGCCCTCTTCTTTAAATTTTATATTATTTTATATATTCTGTTTTTACGTTTTGTACATACTGTTCGCTCCCGAATTATTTTTCAGACTGAACCGGCATACCGCAACTGTAACGGCGACAATGAGCCAAAATATAAGATAGACCCTGTAATTATACCACGCGTAATCCGTAAACCCGTTTATTAAAAATCCTATAATGCCGCATAGCCCCCCTGCTATGGACAAGCTGATATACTTATCTTCAGATTTCTTTATCCCCGTAAAACAATACTGGATAAAGAAAAATATAACCAAAAGCAAAACTATAAAACCTACAATACCCGACTCCGTCAGCGTCTGCAAATACAGGCTGTGGCTGTGAGGCGCATCCTCTATTCCGGCTAAAGAGTATTCCGGATAGACAAGCTGAAACGCGGGAGTCCCTACGCCTATTCCCTCAAAGAAATAATGCCGTATCATTTTTATGACAGCCTGCCATATCGACAGCCTGTAAGATGTCGACGAATCCCCGATATTTCCTATACTCGTAAACCTCTGCGCTAAAGTAGGCATCACAATCGGAACGAACGGGACAAGAAAAATCATTGCGATATACGCGACTATGGCTTTTCTGTTTATTATTACGAATAAAATCAAACACGCGCCGATAAAACCTAACCATGAGCCTCGCGACCATGTAAATATAAGACAAACCGCGCCGCACAGCGTATAGATAATATACGCAATTCTGCCTTTTATCTGATTTGCGATAAAAACCGCGCTTACGGCGATCGGTATAATCATTATCAAATATTCGCCTAAAACATTTGGATTGCCTAAGGTTGAAATAACTCTGCTTGTTATATTCGAAAACATGTCCGTATCCTGCCAAGTTGTGTCGCTTACCCCGAAATAGTTCTGATAAATTCCGTATAACGCAATCAAAAACCCCGAAAATACTAATATTATAACCGCCCGCTGTATCATCTCTTTTGACCGGATAATATTGACGCCCGTAAAATATATCAGAGTAAAACACAGGTACACAAGCGCGGGTTTTATGCTCCCCGTCTTCGAAACGGATACTAATCCGCCGAAAAGCAGCACAATGCAGAACATAAGCACAAACAGGTCGAAAATTTCAAATTTAAACGTCCTCTTTCCCCTTATCAGCTTTAAAAAATAACAAATTGAAATCAAGATACATGGAGCCGCGCCGGTAAGAACTAAATTCCCCGCCGGCAGAAACGGCGCCGCAAACAGCAGCGCGAAAAATCCCGCTTCGGGATAACATAAAACCGTGTATAGTCCGACGATTCCTGCAATTACAGCGCACACTATTAAAACTGCTCCTATTGGCGACATAATAACATAAGTCAGAATCCCGAGTACCATGCCGATTAAAAAACATACTATATTTATGTCTTTCATGCTTGTGTTTGTATTTTTTTCTATCAAATCCTCAAATGATTTTTCCCGTTTTTCCGGAAATCTCAAAAATTTAAAAAATAAAGCGTTGCATATAATGCTGCCGTACAGCGCGTCGTACAGGGACGTCTTCTTATTCAGGCACAACAGAACGGAAAAGACAATCAATACAACCCCGCCTATCAAGTCTATCAGCTTAGTTTCCGGTTTATTCAATATGAAAATCTTCAGCAGATACATGACAGATGAATAAAATCCGAACGACATAAAAAACATTCCGATTGTAAACAGATTTGCCGCCAGTATATTGTCAGCAAAGTTTTTTATAAAATTTATAACAACACTTTTTTCGCATCTGACTACGATAAATCTTTTTATTTTTTTTACAGAATTTTTCACCGCGCTCGGCTCATATCCCTGAAATATTTTATAAAAAAAAGATTTTTCATAAATTTTTTCGCAATTCTCGTATCCGGTAAAAATAAACGCCGCAATGCTTACTCCTATTTTTTTGTAAATCCAGTCCGCAATAAAAAGTAAAAAACTGAGAATCCTGCTGTTTTTAAAAACATTTCTGTTCTTTTTCGTCAAATTTTTATTTTCGCCTACCAATTTTTCACCCTCGCTTAAATTTATTTTTCGTTTTTATTTCTATACATTTTTATAAACGATACAACTTCGCCTGTTTTTAAAATAAAATTCATTCCAAGATAAACCGCAATTCCGGCGATCAGGATAACAACCGCGACCATAATATTTTTTAAAGTTCCCGCCGTTCCCATTTCAAACGCATTGTTATTTATTATAAGATATATTATTTTTGTAATTATTAACAAAATAGCCGAAGATAAAACTATTTTTAAAACATTTATCAGAAATTTTTTGTCGAATATTTCCTTTATTTTAATTTTCAGCGCAGTAATCAGAATAACCGCCGTCACTGTCTGGCATATAAAATTTGCGGCGGTTATATAAACCGGCGGCAGTTTCAGGTTTCCGATAAGTACCCAGTTAAGGGCAAAATTTACGGCTATGCCCGATATTGCCGCAATCATGGGAAATTTTACAAGATTTTTTGCATAAAACGTCCTGTTTAAAATTTCGATTACAGAAAACATAATCATAGCCGGCGTAAGCATTATAAACATTTGAGACGCCAAACGCGCCAAATCCGGCGTGAAAATTCCCCGCATGTACAAAACCGCGACCGCTTCGTCCCTCAGTATATACGCTATACACGCAACTGGGGCTATAACAAAAAACGAAGCGGAAAGCCCGGTTTTCACCATTGACGCAAACGCCTGACTGTCGTTTGCTTTCTGCGCTAATTTCGGGAAAATATAATTGCATATGCCGTAAGTCAGAATCCCTGTGATTATCAAAAACAATCCCCACGATTTGCCGAAAGCCGCTATTACAGCATTATTGTTTTCACAACCGGACGCAAACCGGTTCGCAATCAGATTGCTCATGGGAACAAGCCATGACCCCGCCAATATCGGCAAAGTCATCTTAATCGCTCTTATAAATGCGGGATTCTTAAAATCTATTTTAAATTTATATTTATATCTTTTTTTAATTAACGGAACGACAAGAGTCAAAAGCTGTATCATCCATGCAACCAGATACGCAACGGCAAGACCGTATACCCCGAAATATCTGTTCAAAAATAAAAGATATATTATAACACCCAAATTTGAAAACGACGACACAAGCGCGGGAGCAAGATATTCCCCTTTGGATTGCAGAATTCCGGTAGCCGTGTATACAGACCCGGTGAACACAATCATCGGCAGCATAATCCTAAGCAAATCAGCCGTGAGTTTTTTTGTATCTTCGTCATAACCAGCCGCCGCAACATTTACTATCTGCCTCGCCCATATTATCCCAATCAAAGCCAGCAGACCCGTGGCAAGTATTATAAAATTCAAAAATATATTCGCAAATTCATCGGCTTCTTTCTGCCCTTTCTCGTCTTTATCATTAAACGAATTATAAACCGGAATAAAAACTCCCAGAACCGCCGCCCCGAACAGTATGTCAAAAACGTTTAACGGAATGGAGGAGGCGACGGTAATCGCAGAATTATTCGCACTGCCTCCGTAAATGGGAGTCAGAATCATATCTCTTACAAGTCCCAAAACTTTAGAAAAAGCCGTAGCAAATATAATCAGAGACACGGTCTTCACGGCTTTTTTATTTTCGTTAATCATATAATAAATTATTTTCTTTCAATTTCTAAAAAATTAATTTGGTATGCTGCAAGTATCTCGAGTTTTACATTTAGGACATTTCAAATTTGCCTTATTAAATAATAAAAATATTCTTCCCGGAACAAACATCATATTATACCACTTCGGTTTGAAATGATGTCCGCAGTTTGGGCACGCAAATATATTATCAGCTAACCTTATTCCGTTTATCGCAAAAGTAAAGAAGAAAAAACCAAGAAAAATAATTATTATTAAAATTATAGCCATATCCTCACCAAACCCAATTAACATTGTATTTATGAATATTTTCATCTGTTCTTATTTTTTATTTTTCGCCATAGAATAATTAGCCCATAGAATAATTAACATGCAACAGAACATTGCAATCGCAGATTTCTCAAATCCTCGGACAATCATATTCATAGCTGAAATTAATACCGCGATTGAAGAAATAATACATCCTATTTGTGGTAATGATATACGGTTCTTCATATTTTGCACCCGTTCACAATAAATTATTTTCTTTCAAAAATTTTATATCGTGTTTATCTAAACTGTCGAGATTTTTTTCGAGCCAGATTTTGAACAAATCCGGTCGCCTTTCCGCTGTCAGAACAATTGATTTTTGTCTGCGCCACCTGTCAATATTCGCGTGATGTCCCGAAATCAAAATCTCCGGGACTTCGCGTCCCAAAACCTCAAACGGTTTTGTATACTGCGGATACTCTAAAAGTCCGGAGCTTATACTCTCTTTCTGGTGACATTCAGCGTCTGATAAAACCCCGTCCACAAGCCGTGCCACGCAGTCCACTAAAATAGCGCACGGCATTTCGCCGCCCGTCAGGACATAATCACCAATCGAAATTTCTTCGTCAACAACTTCGTCTATAACTCTCTCGTCAATACCCTCGTAATGCCCACAAATCACTATAATATCAGAATTTTCGCTCAACTCCTCAGCCTTTTTCTGAGTTAAAAGACTGCCCTTGGGCGACATATAAACCGTTCTGATTTTTTTATTTAAATCTATATTTTCGCGTATCTTTTTCCAGCAGTTATATATAGGCGCGGCAGTCAGGAGCATACCCATTCCGCCGCCGTAAACCGTATCATCCACGTTTTTATGCTTATCTTCGGAATAATCCCGAAGCTGATAATATTCAATATTTATGTATCCTTTTTTTTCGCCTCGTCCGACAATACTCTCGCTTAAAACAGATTTTATCATCTCTGGAAAAAGAGTTATTATATGAAAATTCACATTACTCATCAAACATGCCCTCTATCGGAGTTATAAAAATTCCGTCAATAAGATTGATTTTCTTTATGAAAGCCGGAACATTCGGAATTAACACATCTACATCTTTGTTATTTTTGTCTTTTTTATCCGTCGTAATAACATAGACGTCGCTTGCGCCGTTGTGGAAAATATCGGATAGAACTCCGTATTTTTTATTTTTATCGTCAAAATCGAAAACCGGAAGTCCGGTCAAATCGCTTATAAAAAAAGTGCCCTCTGACAAATTAGCATCCTGTTTTTTTATATATATAACTTTATTTCTGAGCATGACTGCTTTTTCTTCGCTGTCAATTTCATCAAACGAAACTATCAGCAATTTTTCTTTTTCGTTTGACACTCTTATTTTATTAATATTAAGACAATTTTCGCCGTTACCATCGAGATAAAACACTTTAAAGCGCGTGAGAAACTCCGCGCTGTCGCACCAGCTTTGGATTTTAACTTCGCCTTTAAACGAATGTGCCGAGATTATTTTCCCTGCTTCTATAAATTCACTCATATAAAATTATAATATCTCGACGGAAACTTTTTTATTCTGCCTGTTTGCGCAGGCTTTTACTACGGTTCTGATAGCTTTCGCTATTTTGCCTTTTCTGCCGATAACTTTCCCCATATCCTCTTTTGCGACCGACAGTTCAAGAACCGTCATGCCGTTGTTTTCTTTTTCGGTTATTTCTATTTTAGCGTCTTCGCCGATAATTGCGGCGACTATATCATGTAACATTTCTTTCAAAATTATCACTCCTAATCAATCATAAAACTCTGCTTGATTTCACTTACCGGATGCGGCAAACCCCCACTTAATTACATTTCACCGCACCCGACCAAACCAAATTACAAAACATTGTTCTTTTTAAACAGACTTTTAACTGTTTCTGTTGCCTGCGCGCCGTTTGCAATCCATTTTTTTGCTTTCTCACCGTCGATTTGCA
This sequence comes from Oscillospiraceae bacterium, assembly GCA_009780985.1. GTDB lineage: Bacteria > Bacillota > Clostridia > Oscillospirales > WRJC01 > WRJC01. The sequence goes on from WQYZ01000039.1 coordinate 25,899, forward strand.
CCTGCACGGGATTTGAAAGCGGATTGTAATAGCCTATTTCCTCGATAAATCTCCCGTCTCTGGGGTACCTTGAATCTGCTACGACTATTCTGTAAAAAGGAGCTTTTTTCGCGCCCATTCTTCTCAGCCTTATTTTGACAGCCATTTGTTATTTCACCTCGCTATCTGAATATATTTTATATATAATAAATTTTTATATTTATTAACTTGTTTAACTTTGTCGGGATTTTTTAGCAGTCACACATGAACTCTTTCCGTTTTTTTAGGTAAATTTGAATCCTGCGCCGTTATATCTTTGCCGTATTTTTTCTTAAGTTCTGATAATTGACGGCGATATTCACACCGCAAAATCTGCCGTTTTTCTTCCATCCCGCCATCATGACCTTGACTGGGCATTTTACTTTCCACTTCGTCTAATTCAAAGCTTTTCGGAATATACCAAAGCAATAATTTATTATATTCAGTTTCAAAAGATAATGGTTCATTCTTACATTCGTCAATTTTATCTTTGATTTTATTTATTAATTCTTCAATATTCTTCATAAAACTTAAATCCTCCCAATATATTTTTTTGAAAAATTATCTATTTCTTTTTTCACAGCTGCTTTATCGCTGAAGTCGATAGGTTTTATGCCTGTGATTATCGTCATACCATACTGACCCCCGCTTGCACATTGTGTATAATAGACATATCCTGTTTTACATAGAAAATGCTTATACTATTCATTATCAATTCTTGTTTTAATCCATTCAGAAAGTTTATCCCTGCTAAACACGTTGTGTCCTTGAATAATGGTATATGTACCTTTTAATTCCCCAGATTGGATAAGCGTATTTAAGTCATCATCGGTAATCTTTAAAAATCTCTCAACATCATACGCTGTTAAATACTCATCAAATTGTTGAGTTCCGTCTGCTATCGAACCGGAAAAATTACCTGAAATGACGGGCGGTAAATGATTGCCGACTATAATCCCCGCAATAATTATTCCAATACTTATTACACAGCACCCTAAAAACAAAGAAAAATTAAAATTTTTCATTTTATGTTTTACCTCTTGTATAAAATATAGAATCTGCGTTACGTCACTCTAATCTAAAACGGCAGCGGCATTCCCCTGCCGAACCTGTTTTTCTTCCCGCCGCCCATAAGCTGTTTCATCATCTTCTGCGTGTCGTCAAACTGCTTCAGAAGTTTATTGACGTCTTCGACTTTTGTACCGCTTCCCGCCGCAATTCTCTTTTTACGCGACGCGTTTATTACATCGGGCTTGGTCTTTTCCTGTTTTGTCATGGACTTTATTATGGCTTCAAGACGCGCAAGTTGTTTTTCATCGAATTTCGCGTCTTTTAACGCGCCCGGCTTAATCCCCGGAAGCATACCTATAAGCTGTTCCATGGAACCCATCTTTTTGATTTGCTCAAACTGGTCTAAATAATCGTCCAAAGTAAATGTCTGCTCTCTGAATTTTCTTTCAAGTTCTTCGGCTTTTTTCTCGTCAATCGCCTGCTGGGCTCTTTCCACCATAGTCACTATATCCCCCATGCCGAGAATTCGCGACGCCATTCTGTCGGGATAAAACAGCTCTAAATTTTCGAGTTTCTCGCCTGTGCCCACGAATTTTATCGGCTTTCCCGTGACGAATCTTACGGACAGTGCCGCGCCGCCCCTTGTGTCGCCGTCCAATTTTGTCAGTATAACTCCCGTGATATCGAGCATATTGTTGAAAGTTTCGGCGACGTTTACCGCTTCCTGCCCTATCATCGAATCGACGACTAATAATATTTCATGAGGCTCTACGGCGTTTTTCATCCTTTTCAGCTCGTCCATCAAGACTTCGTCTATCTGCAATCTACCCGCAGTATCTATAAAAATCATGTCGTAACCGTTTGATTTGGCGTATTTTACTCCCTCTTTGGCGATTTTCACAGGGTCTTTTTCGCCAGCCATAGTAAAAACCGGCACGCTCGCTTTTTCTCCGACGACTTCGAGTTGTTTTACCGCCGCGGGGCGGTACACGTCGCACGCAACCATAAGAGGGCGTTTATTCTCGTTTTTCTTGAAATGCAGGGCGAGTTTGCCCGAATGCGTGGTTTTGCCTGC
>WQYZ01000040.1 GCA_009780985.1 Oscillospiraceae bacterium
GGGCGGTAAAATAGCATGGAACAAAGACCAGCCCACAGATAACCAAATGGATATATTTCTTATAACTTCTTCGGAAATGTTCGAGAAATACGCATCCGCCGACAGGCTTGCTCAATTAGACGACGAACTTAACACAAAAGCCAAAGTCTTAAACGAATATATTCACCCGTCTATAATGATGGCTGGGCAATACAACGGCAAAACCCTTGCGATACCTACAAATAAGGCTATAGGCACATTTACATATATAGCAGTGAACAAACGCCTTGCCGATAAATACGGTTTAGATCTCACTAAAGTCAAAGATTATTCGGATTTGACGGATTATCTTGTACAGGTTAAAGCAAACGAACCCGATGTCGCATTAATGGAAGGTCCCTTTGAACCGGTAAATAAATTCGATCAATTATTTACTGATATGCCGGATTTTGCAATACAGTCAGCCGCAGGCAAATCGTTGGTGTACACTCCTCAGCAGGATCCGACTGAACCTCCTCCTACGACGACCGCTGCGCCTGAAACCGACGCAGACGGCAATGTCGTAACTTCTGAAGCTACAACAGCCGCCGATACGGCAGACGCGCAGGATACCACAATCCCGCCGACCACTTCCAAACCTCAGCCGATACCCGCAAAAACGAACACTACCCCGGATGCTATAAATATTTCAAATATGTATACAAATTCCGCTTATGACAATGTTGCTAAAACAAATCAGGATTTCAGGGACAAAGGTTTATTTGAAACCGCTCCTATCCCGGACGGCAAAGAACGCGCCGCTTTCGTATTCACAGGAACGCTTGAAGAACAAATGGCTCGTCAAGCCGCTGATAAATACGACTACGATTATATCGTATACGCAAATCCGATGGCAACAAAAAGCGATTTGCAAAACGGCATGTACGCAGTATCCGTATCTTCCCCGAGCACAGTAACCCGCGCTATGGAAGTTATTACTATGATGAATACAAACACACAGTTTAAAAACATTTTTGAATACGGCGTCGAAGGAACGAACTATATAGTCAACGACAGCGGTCTGATACAGCGTACCAATCAGGATTATATGGTCGATATGAATTATACCGGAAACAATTTTATAGCAGATTTAACGACAGACGACAATCCCAATAAATGGGAAATAGCAAAACAGCAGAATTTAAGCGTAGTTAATTCAGTTTTTTTAAATTTCTATCTTGACAAAACAAAACTGACTCCGGCGTCATTAGCTTCGCTGGATCCGATAAACACGCTCAGCCAGGAAGTTAAGCAGGCGCTTTTAACCGGAAATATCCCGACTGACTATGCCGATATAGCTTCATATATTTCCGATTATGTCACCCCTGCGTTTAAGGACGCAGGCGCAGACGACTTGATAACAGACATAAAGAACCAGACGAATCCGTCATAAATTTATAAAATATAAAATGATATAAAAAATACGCGCGGGAGGGATAATTTATCCCTCCCGTGAAATTTCGTTATTTTAATTTGTAATTTTATTGTTTCGGCACAGGTTCTTTGAACACCATAAACTTGGACGATACAAGAATCAATATATTTATAACGGCGCATATAATCATAAGCGTCTGAAAACCTGACGTCTGGACGACTATGCCCCCCAGCCAGCCCGATAAAAACCGGGGTATATAAAAACTTATGGAATAAAGCAGCGTCTGACCTAATGCGCGCATTTCCGGTTTTACTGTAAGATTTATATAGTAAGACGCGGCATAATTTATGACCGTGCAGAACGCCCCTGTTGATAAACTCGTCACAAGTATGCTTGCTCCGTACGGCAGAAATGCAAAGCTGAGATAACGCAGAACCTGCGTGGCAACGCAGAATAAAACTATGCTCTTCAGCCTGAATCTGCCGAAAAAATAATCGAATTTTATAAAGAAGATCACTTCTCCGACGATAGCAAAAAATACCGTCAATCCCCATACCCAGTCGGGATTTCCCTGCGAGCCGAGAAAATTCTGCATAAAATTGTTGTAGCACCCGTACGAAAACTGTCCGATAAAAAGCATTATCATCAGGGCAATACACGTCTTATCCCGAAAAAATTCTCTGTATGACACTTTCTTTTTGCCGTGCGCATGACCTTTGACGGCAGGCATCATTTTTACGGCTATAACAGCTCCTACCGCTATAACAATAAAGACGGGGAAAATTATTCTAACATCGACATATTTTTTGAAGAATGTCAGAATCAAACTCAACCCCAAAGATAATAGTCCGAAACATAAAGAACCCATAACCCTTATCGGACCGTATCTTATACTTGAAACAGTCGTATATTCAAGTGAAACAGCGTCTATAAGCCCTCCGAACGGAGATTGAAAAAACATAAGAACAGAAAATATAATCATAAAATATATAAACGAACTGCTCAATTGAATTATATAAAATACAGCCGCCGTCACAATAAGTATAACGACAAGCACATTGTTTTTATATTTGGCTTTGTCGCTGATTACGCCGAAAAAAATAAGAGAGACAATCCCAATTAAAGGTCCTATTGATAAAATCGCGCCGATTTCCCCCTCGCTTTTTCCGCCAATATCTTTTAAATACTTTGGGATAAAAGAATAATAAAGCGAGCTTAGTCCATAAATAAATCCATTCGCCAGAAAAAACGGTATAAGCGTGCGGCGAATGGATTTGGAAGATTGCGGATTTTCAGTATTATTTTCATTATTCTCTATATTTGCCATAAAATTAAATTACCGCCTGTAAAATTATATTTTCATAAATTCTTATAAATTAACTGAAATTTCAGATATTCCAAAATATTTAAGCAAGTCAATAAAAACGGCAAAGATAATCATTTTATCTTTTACCCCTGCTATATCTATCGAAATATCAACTGCGTTTTGCGCGATGTCATAATAAAACAGCAAAATTTTAAAATCAAACAAAGATATATATTGTATAAGACTGTTAAGCGATAATTTTTCGTTTAATTTTATATTTAAATTAACTTCATCAGTTTCAGTAAAACCCGCCGCCTCAAACATATTTTTATAATTGTTCAGGATTTCCGGATTTTCCTCAATATATGTAAAATACGACAAAAACAGACTTCCGAAATTTATGGATTTAAAAATATGCTCGCATAAAAAAACATTTTCGTCTATAATAAGTTTTTTTATATTGGCGAAATTAATTTTGGACTTTTCAGCCCCGATTAAATTGACAAAAAAAGAAAAATCAATATTTTTACTTTGGCTTAGAAGAATTTTGGCATTTTCTTCGGCAAACGAAAATCTTTTTTCAAGCTCTCCGGCTATAATCATATTTGTTTTATTTATATTTTCAAAATTTATTTTAAAATCCGACGACAGCCTTTTTATTTTATCGGAATCAACATTATTGTTCATATCTTAATCCAAAAAGCAAGTCGGCAAGCGCGATTGCAGTTACACATTCAACCACGGGCACAGCTCTAAGTCCTATGCAAGGATCATGCCTGCCTTTTACCGTAAATTTCTCGTTTGTTTTATTTTTTATATTTATTGTGTTCTGCTCCGAAAAAATCGACGAAGTGGGCTTTAAAACAACGGAAAATACAATAGGCATACCGGAACTCATTCCACCGAGTATTCCCCCGTTATTGTTTGTCTTAGTCTTAACCTTGCCGTTATCATCATAGTAAAATTCGTCGTTCGCTTCGGATCCGCGCATTTTGGCAAAGTCAAATCCCCGCCCGAATTCTATTCCCTTAACGGCAGGTATCCCAAAAATACACGACGCTATATTCGATTCGACAGACGAAAACATATGCTCGCCGATTGCCGCAGGCACATTCAAAACAAAACATTCTATTATTGTTCCGGCAGAATCCCCCATATCTTTTAATGTCGCTATATAAACTCCGGCTTCCTCCGCTTTTTCACTGTTTATCATGGGGATTTCAGACTGCTTTAATTTATCCGCAAGATTTATGTCTATATTTGCAAGGTCGAGATCGTCGTCTGTTATCTCCCCTACCCTCTTTATATGCGCACCGATTTTTACGCCGTATTTTTTCTCGAGATAGTCAGAGCATAACGCTCCGGCAAAAACGAGCGGCGCAGTCAAACGTCCCGAAAAATGCCCTCCGCCCCTCTGGTCCGAATATCCGTTGTATTTTATATAAGCGTTAAAATCGGCGTGGCTCGGTCTCGGATTAATCAGGTTATCCTGATAATCCGAAGAGCGTGTATTCGTATTTCGTATAAATGCGCAAATCGGCGCGCCGGTCGTAAAGTTTTCTTTTATACCGGACAAAACTTCGGGAATATCGCTTTCAGAGCGGTCAGTAGCAAGTCTGCCTCCCGGTGCCCTGCGTTTCAGGAATTTATTTATATAATCGAAATCAACTTCAAAACCCGCCGCAAATCCGTCGATAACTACTCCGATTCCCTCTCCGTGGGACTCCCCGAACACCGATATTTTTAATCTGTTTCCCCAAACTGAACCCATGTTATTTACACTCTCATTTAGTTTTTTATATTATTATCTTTTTCCCAAATATTCTTTTATATAAACCCCGAAATATTCCGTCGGTTCGTTGTCGAAATTTTTGATAAGGCACGGACCTGCCGACGGGTGAAAATCCCACGCGGTAAAATTATACTGATGCTCGTCTATCCAGTCCAGTATACGTTTCATCCATTCGTCGCTTTTTAGGACCTGCTTACCCTCGCGCGGGTCAGCCGCGTCGCCGTAATGACCGAACTCGCCGATTATAATCGGGTATTTTGCGCCGACATCGGCTGTATATTTATCCCAGTCCAGCGGTTTCCACGGGTATACGTGACTGTCGTATATTATGCCGTTCCCGCCTCTGTCGTCGATTTCATAGCCGTTGCAGACTTCGTCAAGAAAAAATCCCCAGTCAAGCCCGCCTATTATGAGAATATTTTCCGCCCCCTGAGCACGTATTATATCCGCTATTTTCTGAATACCCGGCGCCAAATATTTATATTCTTTAGTTTCCTTTGTCTGGCGGTTTCTGACATTTTCGACGACTTCGCCGCCGTTTTTCCATACATCCCAGCTTACGCTGTGCGGTTCGTTGTATATTCCGAACAGCACGGCGGGGTGATTCTTATATCTTTTCGCTGCATCTTTCCAGAAAAGCAGACTATTCATGTCGGGCATGGCGTGCTGTCCGATATTGTTCCCCCACTCGTTCATATCGTTCCAATGCAGGTCAAGTATCATGTACTTTTCTTTTTCAAGTAGGGCATTTGCTATTTCGTCAACAAGTTCACGATATTTTTCGCCGGAAATATCATCGTTCTGCTGTTCGGGAGCAAAACCGAACCATCTGTCCTGCGCGACGGGGATTCTTATAATATTACAGTTCCACTCGTCGCAGGCATATTTTACGCTGTCAAGTATAAGTCTATCTTTCGATTCCCATTCAAGCCCCGCCCTGTTTACGCCTAAAAGACGGACATTTTCCCCCGAAGCGTTGAATACTCTATTGCCTTTTGTATGTAACATAATGTTTTCATTTTTGTAATTCATAAACCAATCTCCTTTTTTATTTTTATTTATTAGTTTTTGTAATAAATACAGTATCGGCGATAAAATTCTGTTTATCTTTCAGTCCGATTTCCGCTTTATCTCCAACATGCAGTATCAGCCACCCTGAACCGGTTATATCAATAATCTTTGAATTGTTTACATCTACCGTAACTACAGTATTATCATCCGTTTTAATTTCACAGTTAGTATTGTGCCCGCTTTCGTCCGCAGAAACAGATAAAATTTCACCGCTGATTATATTATCCATATTTATGGCGCGGTATTGATTTAATATAATGTCTCCGATTATAACGTTAAAATAAGACGCTTCTTCATATGACAATTCCTGAGTGGGTTTGTCATCCACATCTATAAACATATTGCCGAATAACAAAACCTTATTTGTCGTGTTATCGTCATATAAAAACTCAATTCTATAACCCATGCCATATACTTTAGAATCCTTTTTTGTATCGAAAAGGTTAATACTGTTAAAATAATTTGCGATACTTTCAATATTGCCAAAATCCGTAATATGAACCTCATCAAAAAGAGGGAGCGTCGGCGTCACTTTTATTTCCGTTATATGGTCGATAGTTAAATTATTAATCAACTTTATTGAAATAGCCGAATTTGGTTTAGTATCTTGAACAGTTTCTTCTTTTGATAGCTCAATAAACTGACAGCCTTGAAGAAATAAAATCGAAATTAGCATTAAGAAAAATAACCGTTTCATAACATTATTCCTTTCACTACAGTATATCCAACGCCAAAAGATCTCTAAGAAACATCGGATACGACTTATTTATACAAGTCATATCGTCGATTATAACGCCGTTTTCCGTGTTGATACTCGCAACAGCCGCAGACATTGCGATTCTATGGTCGTTAACAGACTTCACAACCCCGCCCGGGAGTTTTTTTCCACCCGTGCCGCGAATTATCAAGCCGTCGTCGGCTTCTCTAACGTTTGAACCGATTGCCGTAAGCATATCATAAACCGCACGTATCCGGTCGCTTTCTTTTATTCGCAGACGTCTCGCGTTATATATGACAGTTTCGCCGTCGGCATACGCCGCGACAACCGACAATACCGGCACTAAATCGGGAATTTGCGACGCGTCTATACTGAACTTGCTCGAAAAGTCTGACAAACTCGTTTGTCGATTTTTCGGCATGTTCAGTTTTATCCCGCGCAGATTTTCACCTTTTGACGCTCTCAAAACATCGCCGTCAAAATAAACTTTCGCGCCGAAATCGCGCAAAATATCTATAATTTTATAATCCCCCTGATGAGATTTCGGATTCAGATTTTTTATTGCAATATCTCCGTTTATTGCGGCGGCGGACGCGAAAAACGCCGCCTGTGAATAATCACCCTCTACGACATAATCCGCAGATTTATACGCTTGATTGCCTTTGACCGAATAACCGTCTTTTGTTTTATCGACAGTTATGCCGAAAACTTTCAAAACATCGACAGTAATATCGACATACGGCTCGGATTCAAGCGGAGAAGTCAGGATTATTTCGGAATCGCCGTCAAGAAGCGGCAGCGCGAACAATAATCCTGTTATATATTGCGACGTTATATTTCCTGGGACATAAAATTTGCCTGCCGATAATTTGCCTCTGATAATAACCGGGACGGTCAAAAGTGTAGATTGTATAGATACGCCTTTGTCCGCAAATAAATCCTGATATAACGAAATAGGACGTCCGAGAAGAGTACCCTCGCCCGTAAAAGTCGCATTTATCCCTAAAGCGGCGGCAACCGGAATTAAAAACCTAAGCAGCGAACCGGATTCTTTACAGTGTATAATGATATTTTCAGCGTTTTTATAGTTTTTAAAAACGCGCATTGCGTCGGTTGTCGCTTGTACGTCTTCGGACATATCTATATTGTTTATATGACTTTCGCCATTTTCAGCCAACCCCGCGCATATAATTGCCCTGTGGGATATGCTTTTCGACGACGGAACCGCGACAGTGCCGCTTTTAAAACCGGGATTCAGTTTTATGTTTTTCAAATCTTGCATAAATACCTCTCTTTATACAATTCACAAATTATCGCACTTATCCAGCAAATCTATTAATTCGCTCTTATTTATTTTCACAAGATTGCATTTGCCTATTTCTGACAACAAGACAAATTTTATAAAATCGTTTTCTGATTTTTTATCCCCCGCGCAAACGTCAGCTAAAACTTTATTGTCTAACTTTTCATCCGTTTTTGTCGGCAGAGAATATAGTTGCAGGATTTTTATTATATCCTCGACAACTTTGTAATCCAGCCCGTTCAACATATGCGAGATTTTCGAGGCGTAAACCATGCCGATTGCAACCGCCTGACCGTGCGTGTATCCTTTAAAATTATAGTATTTCTCAATCGCGTGTCCGACTGTGTGACCGAAGTTTAACATTGCGCGCTCGCCTGTTTCGCGTTCGTCCGCTTCCACAACGGCGGCTTTTATCATCACATTCTTATATACCATATCAGCCGCGCTTATAGTTTTATTCATAAGCGCGTCAAAAAGTTCGCGGCTTTTTATACAGCCGTGTTTTATCACTTCCGCCATACCGTCGGCGTATATATTCGCAGGCAGCGTACGCAGAACGTTCACGTCGCACAGAACAAACTGCGGCTGATAAAACGCCCCGACAAGATTTTTTCCGTAAGGCAAATCGACTCCCGTTTTGCCTCCGACCGACGAATCAACTTGCGCGAGCAGAGTTGTGGCTATCTGAATAAACTTCACGCCTCTGAGATAAGTCGCGGCGGCAAATCCCGCTATATCGCCGACCACTCCCCCGCCGAGAGCAATTATGTAATCGCTGCGGTCGAATTTATTTTCGCATAAAAAATTATATATATCATTAACTGTAGATAAATTTTTTTGATTTTCGCCGTTTTTGAATATAAAATATTTCACCGCAAAACCCTCTTTTTCTATGCTGGTTTTGACGGTTTCGCCGTGTATGGGAAAAACAATATCGTCGCTCACAATACAAAACTTTGTTTTTTTATTTACACTCAGATTTTCTATATAATTCCCAGTATTTACACTCAGGTTTTCGCCGATATATATATCATACGACCCGTTAAAATGCTTCAGGTTTATTTTTTTTATCTCTTGCATAATCAATTCCCCGCTAAATTTTTATATATGAAATCAAGACTTCTGTTCAGTTTTTCAAAATCAATTCCGTTTTCTGTTTTAGGTCCGGCTTCAAGAGTAAACGACCCTTTGTAATTTATTTTTTTCAGAAAGTCAGAAAGATATTCAAAGTCAATATCTCCGTCTCCCGGAGATAAAACAGGGCGGAGTTTTGACCAATCCATATAACCGCCTTTGAAATCCGCAATGTGCATATGCGGGACAAGACTGTTTTCCCAAAGAAAACCGGCTTCGCAGGTTTCTTTCAGCATTTTATGAAACTCCGCCTGCCTCACGTCTATAGTAAATTTTATTCTGTTTCCGTAGGTTTCGTACAATTTTTTCATATGTATTACTGCGTTATCCGTATTGCAGACGATATTTTCAACAGTCAGGATTAAATTATACTTTTTTGAAATCTCGAGTAGATCCGCATAAACCTTTATATTTATATCAATATGTTTATCCGAAGGCACGCCGCCCCACAAGTGCAGTACAAGCAGTTTTATGCCGAGTTTTGACGCGGCTTGGCAGTTTAAGTCAAAAATCCGTACAGCTTCGGCAATATCTCCGTCTTCATTTTTGCTGATAAGTTCTCCGATACCTTTATCCATATGCATAGTTTCAAAATTTATTTTCAGCGGCATTAAATGCGATATAATCCCGTTGATTGTATCTTCTTCATTCCAAAACGGCTCCATCATCATCTCAAAACCGTCGCAGTTTATTTTACTCACAAATTCTCCGAGAAGTTTGTAATTAAAATCGTTTATTCTTCCGATAACGGCGCCGGTCGAGCATAAAACTTTATTCATACTTTTCACGCTTTCAACATTTATATAAATAATCACATTATATTTTGATTATTTAGGTCTGTATATATCTTTTATGTCATAATTAAAAGTAATTGTAATGCCGTATTTCCCAACAAGCTCATTAAATATATCGTCTGTTTGAGTTTTGTCTAAGAGCGAAAACGTTATTGTAACACTGTCGCCCGGCAATATTTCACTGCCGCTTGTATCTGTCGGATTTCCCTGCGGCGGAATATATCCCTCGCCTTTTTCTATTGTCTGAAATTTATCGCCGGCTATATTTTTTACAAGAGTTTCTATATCGTTTAAGTCTGAATCAGTAAGGGTAATCCCCATATTATACCTCATTACCGTCGTATTTGGAGAAGTGTCAACGGGTTTTTTATTTAATTTATAGATTAATATAATCAAGGCGGTTATCACAATCAAAGCAGCGACTATTATAATTACGATTTTCACATTTTTATTATGAGTATTTTGTGTGTTTTGCATTTTTGTTTTATTCTCCCGCATTTTAGATTTATTAGTTATGTTTATATAATTATTTTTGCTTATTTTTGCCAATTTATATAAATTTTATGATAATTTGAAAAATATTGTTTTCTGTAGGGACGCGGCGCGCCGTGTCCCTACAGGTTTACGAATCGATTTATGCAAATGGATTTTCGGTTTTGTACAAAACGCCTTTTGGCTGATTATAGTTTATATCGCTGACACCGAGAAGTTTAAGCAACTCAAATAAATACTTTCCGCATTTCTTGAATCCTACGCCGCCGTGATGCGGGAATTGCTTCTGAATCAAAACGTGCCTGTAGAATCTCGCCATCTCTTTTATCGCGACAACGCCTATGCCGCCGAATGACATCGACGGTATGTCAAGCGTTTCACCTTCTGCGATATACGAGCGCAGTTCTCCGTCTTTTGAGCTTTGCAGTCTGAAAAACGTTATATCCGACGCGGCAATATCGCCTTCGAGAGTACCCCTTGACATAAACGGCTCGCTGTCCGGTTCAAGCAGACGTTTCATGATTAACTGATGCTTTAAATCGCCTTTTTTAAGTCTGCAATTCGGCGTATTTCCGCAGTGGAATCCCATAAATAAATCGTTATAAGTATAATCTTTGACTATTGCTTTATTTGCGTCGTATAAATCTTTCGGGACAGTGTTGTTTATATCAAGCAATGTTACGGGTTCTTCCGTCACGCATGTGAGTATATATTCAGTCAATGCGCCGTATATATCAGTTTCGCACGCTATTGGTATGCCGTTTGTCGCAAAACGCGAATTTATATAGCACGGCACAAAATTAAACATAGTCTGGAATGCGGGCCAGCATTTATTCGCATATGCAACGTAACTCGACGCTCCGAGATTTTTCTCGTACCAGTCTTTTAAAGTAAGTTCATACTGCGCCAGCTGAGGCACGACTTTCGGGAAATTGCATGTGCCGTTTTTTAAATCTTCTTCTATGTCTTTCATAACCTCAGGGATTCTTTTATCGTCCGCATGTTTGTTATACGCTTCGAATAAATCAAGTTCGCTGTTTTCCTGCACTTCGACGCCGAGTCTGAATAACGGCGCAATCGGTGCGTTGCACGCTAAAAAGTCCTGCGGTCTCGGTCCGAATGTGATGATTTTCAGCCCTTTTAAGCCAATATACGCTCTCGCTATAATTTCAAAATCTTTTATCATATCCGCGACTTCGTCAGATGTGCCGACGGGATATTCCGGGATATAAACATTAAGGTTGCGCAGAGCGAGATTATACGACATGCTCAGCATACCGCAGTAAGCGTCTCCCCTGCCGTCAATCATGTTGTCTTTGGTTTCTTCCGCCGCCGCGACGAACATAACAGGACTGCCGAATTTCTGCGCAAGCATAGTTTCCGGTCCTTCGGGACCGAAGTTGCCCAAGAAGATTACAAGCGCGTTTACGCCGTTACCCTTGACATCCGCAAGAGCTTTTGATGCGTCAATTTCATTTTCGACAATCACTTTGCTGTTATAGATATTTACTCCTTTTGCCGTCAGACTTTTTACGACTGCTTCTCTCCTCTTTTCGCTTAATGTGGATGGGAAACAGTCGCGGCTTACGGCGACGATTCCGAGTTTCACTATGGGAATATTGTTTGTAATTTTCATAAATTGCCTCCAGATTTCTATATTATTATTTTTATTTTTATTTTTTATTTAATCCTGCACAAATCCTATGCTTTCATATAATTTTACAGCGTTCTTGTTTTCGAGGTCAACCGCAAGAAACGCGCGTTTTGCGCCATGTTCTGCGCCGTACTGCAGAGTCTGCATTAAAAGATTGCGTCCTATTCCCCGTCCCTGAAATTCCGGCGATACTTCAATCCATCTTATCCAGACTACCGCGCCTTTTTCAGAGCCATGACCGTAAATGCAGGTACAACAAAAACCTGCTATCTTCCCGTCGATTTTATGTACAAGCACAGCACTGTCTGTCGCCCCGACATCTTTTTGTCCGGTTTCTTCGCAGTTCAGCCATTTTTTAAACCATTCTTCACTTTCTCCGTTGACCCCGCGGCTTTGTCCTTCGCATATTTTTGAGAGAGCCGAAGCGTCGGCACATTCATCGTCGCGAAGAAATTCATACTCTCCTAAAAATTTATATACCGGCAAAAGTCCGTTAATCCAGAAATCGCAATAATTATCATCGTCAAATATGCGCATATATTCATCTTTATTCAACGCAAATCCCAAACGGTCTTTCATTTTACCGTCGTGCCATTGCGACTTGATTTTTTCCGCTTCTTTTCTGAATCCGACTTTCTCCATGACTTTTTGCGTCGGGATATTGTCTTTATAACACCCGGTCTCAATCCTTATGCAATTATCGCGCATAAACGCAAACTCTAAAACTTTTTTTGCCGCTTCCGTGATATAGCCTTTGTTTTGATATTCCGGCATAATAAACCAGCCTATACCGCTTATTTTTCCTATAGGCGTTTCTCTAATTATATCATACTCAATTCCACCCATTAATTTATCATTTTCTTTTAACGCAACTACAAAACGCAAACCATTACCGCTTTTATTAAACGCTATGCAATGATTTAAACTTTCTCTTGATTCTTCAAGATTATTTGTAATTAAATCGTCCATATAATACATATTTTCTTTGTCCGACATCAATCTGTGATACTCCGGCAAATCTTTTTCTTCATATGACCGCACGAATAATCTTTTTGTTTCCAATCTTATATTACACATTCGCTTTAATCTCCTTGAGCCGTTTCATAACGTCGTTGCCGCCCTTGCCGAAATAATCGTGTAGGATTTTATATTCGGCATAGAGTTTGTCGTAAATTTTCACGTTTTCGGGATTAGGCGTATAAACTTTATCGGACAGAGAACTCATGACTTTCGACGCTTCGTCTATAGTATCATACCCGCCCCTCTCTTTTCCCGCCGCAACCGCGCCGAATATCGCCGAACCGAGTGCGGGAGCCTGCGCCGAACCCGCGATTTTTATCGGCATATTGATAACATCTGCGTAAATCTGCATTGTAAACGGGTCTTTTTCCGCGATTCCCCCCGCTGCAAAAAATCTCTTTACGTCTATATTGTTTTCTCTGAACGTTTCGATAATCATTCTTGTGCCGTATGCTGTAGCCTCTACTAACGCCCTGAACATTTCTTCGGGTTTGGTCAACAGCGTCATGCCTATAAATAATCCAGTCAAATCTATATCAACCAGAACAGACCTGTTGCCGTTCCACCAATCGAGCGCGATAAGTCCCGACTCGCCCGGTTTTAATTGGCTTGCTTTTTCGATAATATCTTTGAAATTTCCGCCCGCAAAATTTTCCACAAACCACGCGAAATGGTCTCCCACGCATGACTGTCCCCCTTCGTAGCCGAAAAACCCCGGCAGTATGCCGTCCTCGACAACTCCGCACATACCCGGCACAATCATATCTTTTTTGCCAAGAAGCATATGACATGTCGAAGTTCCCATAATAGCGAGCATATCGCCTTCCTGCGTAATTCCGACAGCCGGGACTGTGACATGCGCGTCAACATTTGCGACCGCGACTGCAATGCCTTTTTTTAATCCTAAACATTTCGCTACCGCTTCTGTCAATTCTCCCGCTTTTGTGCCAAGCGAAGATATTGGGCAGTTTAATTTATCCTCGACGACATTTTCAAACTTCGGATTCAACGCTTTGAAAAATTCTTTTGACGGATAACCCTCTTGTTTATTCCACATTGCCTTATATCCCGCAGTACACGAGTTACGCGTCTGAACCCCCGTAAGACGCCAGATTACCCAGTCCGCTGCTTCGATAAAATAGTCGGCTTCGCCGTAAACTTCCGGCGCTTCTTCAAGAATCTGCAATACTTTAGCAAACAGCCACTCGCTCGAAATTTTCCCGCCGTATCTTTTAAGCCAGACTTCGCCGCGTTTTTCGGCGGTTTCGTTAATTCTCGTCGCATATTTCTGCGCGGCGTGATGTTTCCACAGTTTAACGTAAGCGTGGGGATTTTCTTTGAAGTTTTCGTCAAAACAAAGCGGTGCGCCGTTTTTATAAACCGGCAGAACAGTACAAGCCGTAAAATCTATGCCTAACCCGATTATATCATCCGGATCCACTTTGGAAATTTCCAGAACTTTTTTTATAGATATTTCAAGCGATTCAAGATAATCCATCGGATGCTGTAGAGCGAAATCCGGCGGCAGTTTCCTCCCGGAATATACCATTGTTTCGTCTATTACCGCGTGTTTGTAGTTATCCGAAGCGGTTGCGATTTCTTTTCCTGTTTGGACGTCCACGAGAAGTGCGCGGCACGAGAGAGTTCCGAAATCTGCGCCTATTGAATATTTGGGCATATATAAACCTCTTTTCCGTAAAATATAATTATACAGATTATAACATATACAATTAATTATAGCAAGAGATTTTTAAATCTTTATAACTAAAATTTATAACAGACTATAAATTTTATGTATTTGACTGAAAATAAAAAATGTGATAATATATTTATATTATCACAAAATATGAAATTATTCAGAAAGCGGGTATAAAACACATGGGCAAAACGTTATTTATATCGGATTTAGACGGCACTCTATTGAATACAAGTGCGCAAATCACCCCGACTACGGCAAAAATAATAAACGGTTTGACAGAGAACGGACTTATTTTCACATACGCGACAGCGCGTTCTTTTCACACCGCACAAAAAGTAACTGGAGAAATAAACTTCAAATATCCCATAGTCTGCCGCAATGGAGAGTTTATACAAAATCCCCAAACCGGCGATTATTTCGACATGTGCTTTTTTGACAAAGACAAAATCGACGATATTATCAGTAAATTCGAAATTAATTCTCTTTACCCTTTAGTTAATTCTATTATGGACGGCAGAGAGCGGGTTTCATGGATTACCGGAAAAGAAGAAAACGGCAGACTGAATTTTTATCTCAAAACCCGCGAAAACGATAAAAGACTGCGTCCGGTCAATAATTACAGCGAATTTTTCGCGGGGGATATTCACGGTATCGGATTTTTTGGAAATACCGCCGAAGAATTACAAAAAATTTTAGAAATTCTCAAACTAAACGAACATTTCACATACCATATACAAAAAGACACATATCAGGACGAAAACGGCGGCACAATATACTGGCTTGAAATCATGCGTTTCGATGCGACAAAAGACGCCGGCGTGAAAAAAGTCCAAAGACTCGTCGGAGCGGACAAAATTGTCTGTTTCGGCGACAATATAAACGATATTCCCATGTTTAACGTCAGCGACGAAAAATACGCCGTCGAAAACGCAATCAGCGAAGTAAAAGATATCGCCGATTGCGTTATAGGCTCAAACGACGAAGACGGCGTTGCAAAATGGCTGGAAAAATATGCGGGCGATTATATGTAATTATAAGTGGAATTTTATACAAAAATCCCTTTCTTTTTGCATTTTTTCTTCCGTAAGCCTGATTCTGTAAAGACAATCCGTATCCCAGTTTCTTCTCAACTGCGGATCAGTCAGTTTTATTTCTTCGTATACCGTACTGAAAATATCGGAATCCAATTCTATATTTATATTTTCGTTTAATTTTATATAACCGCCGTTCATTATATTCGGCTTATCAAAACACAATATATTGAATATAAGCGGTTTGACTGCCTGTTTCAGGCTGTATTTATCATGTACTGTAAATGATTTGCCGCGCTCGAATATAAATTCCCTGACGTATGATTCAATACCGGCTTCCGGCGGGTAAGCGTGTTTCAATTCCATTGACAGATGCGTGATACTGCCGTCGCTGTCATATTTTACGTTTGAGGATTTTCGCTCCCTGCCAGACAGCTGGTCATAACCATTTATGGTCGGCAGATTGTGATAACACGACTGCATAGTCCAAATACTGTACCGCTCGGAACTGAATGTAAATCTTGTGTATGTTTCCACCCCCGCGTCAACTATAACCGGTTTTCCGTTCATGTACAGTATAAAATTGCCCACGTCGTTATGATTGTGGCTTTCGGCGTTATGACCGCCTTTTGCGGCTATAAACATACCTGCATCGGTTTGCCCGCCGTCCCGGGCAGTCAGAATTTCCGTATCTTTGAACCAGTATTCCACAGGCGGTGTGAACAACTTAACGCCGGCGGTTTCTTTTTCGAAAAGATTTCTTAAAGCGCGGTATTTCATGTATCCGCCTATATCTCCGTAGCCTGCATTGTGCCGCGACACAAACATCTGCGCGAACTCTATCAAGGTATCGTCACCGATTGCTTCTCCGACGCGTTGCATATGCCTCGACGACATACCCGCTCTCAGTGAACTATCCGCGAAATTTACGAAGTACTCGCCGTCTATATACACTCTGTATATATAACGGGCGATATTTTTTATTTTTTCGAAACCATAAATGTCTATTTGTTTATTCGAAATATTATACAGTATGTCTAAATAATCGAACATCACGGCTCCGGCGGCGTTAAAATAACCCGGTCCCTCGTCGCAGGCTCCGTCCTCGTAATACGAATCTATGAATACATCCACGCTTTTCGCAGTCTTTGCTATTCCCTCCGCCAGCCGTTTTTTATCTTTTTCAAATATCAGAAACGCAACGATTACATTGGAATTTATCCATGGATTCCAGTTGTTCACACTGCGGTGTTCATCAAAACCCATCCACCAAAAATGGCTGTATGTAAGATACGGCGTTAAGATTTTGCGTTCGATTTCAATTTCCATTCTGCGTTTAACCGTCGGCGAAACTTCAGCGATAACGTCGTGCAGAAAATAATATACCCATGCAAACAGAGAACCTGTCTCCGCGGAAAATAAATCGACAAACGTTTCAAATTCAATATCCGGCAACTCACCCTTGTTGTTGTGCGCGGGGATAACCCACGACGTTTCTTCGCTTATTGCCCAAATCAGATTGATTATTGCGTCAAGATATTCGCCTTTCGCCTCAATACATTCGGCTATTGTCAGAATCATTAAGTCGCTGCGCCGCGTGAAATACAGATTTTCATAGTTGCTTCTGTTGCCGTTTCTTGTGAAATCCATGTATAATGAAGCCGGAAGCGATATATACGTTTTATTTTTCAATTCCTGAGCTTTTACCCTGTAAAAATCTTTTGCGTCAGAAGGCAGGTTATCCCACACTTCCCTGTCGCTGTAAAACGGGAACGGGTTAAAATCAATTTTATCCGCATCAATTTCTCCTGTCAATCTTGTAAGCATGTTTGTCATATTTTGCATAATCAGAACCTCCGTATATTTTAATTTTATTTATTTTCTATTTTATCTTTTTTTCGCCTTTCTTCGCTGAATATACACCCGCAGTATTTCTGCATGTAGACGCTATTCTCACGCGCGTTTTTTTGTCCCTGCCTGAAATTCACCCGAAAGTCCGCGTAAAAAAACTTCACGTTAAATTCGCTCGCATATTTTTCGCCGGTTTCTTTGAGCTTTTCATGATTTTGATACGGACTTACAAGGAGCGTCGTAGAAAACATGTCAAATCCATGTTCACTTGCATATTTTGCAGTCTCTTTAAGACGCGTTTCGTAGCAGTATTCGCAGCGGTTTTCAAGATTATCTATAACATTTTTCGCAAACTCAACCAGTCCGTAATAATCCTGCACTATGAGTTTTATATTATTTTTCGATGTATAATCAATCAGCGCATTTCGACGGGCTTTGTATTCGGACTGCGGGTGAATGTTGGGATTATACCAAAAGCAGGTTATGTCAAGATTCATGTCTGTTGTCTCAATCACGGGTTTGCTGCCGATAAGGCAAGGCGCACAGCATGTGTGCAGAATGAGTGTTTGACTGCGCGTGTTGTTCATTTGAACTGTTTTTCTCCTTTCTTAATCCTGTCATTCACATAAGACAGAATTTTATCGCACAAAACCTCTGTCTTCTTAATTTTTTCAATATCCGAACAAAGCTCGTCGATAATCAAGTCACACTCTGATAACGCCGCGTCATACTGTTCCTGCGTTATATCGCCGGACTTCAGTGCCTCGTCAAGTTCGTCGCGGTCAGCAATCCCCATATCGCCTTGCGGAGTGAATGTTACATCAAGATATTTGTCAATAAAAATAACCACGCCATCCGTATCATATCCGATATTTTCAATAACGTCCACATACCATATAGATACCGAATTATCAGGCAGATACATGGCAGTTATCACTTGCTTTTTTCCGTCAGGGATTAGTTGCAGCCAAGACATGCCCTCTCCGATTACAGCAGTTTTTCCCGCTATGGGCATATCCCAATAAGTATATTGTCCGTCAATTAATTTAATAAAACCTACTAATCCATGAAATTCATCAATATCAACGCGCATTTGATAATATGGATGAACCTCAAACTTATTATGTATCCACCATACATCACGGTCAAGACGTTTATGTTTCATATGCAACCTCTTTCATCATATAACTTTGTTATGTTTTAAAATAATTATAGCAGAGTTTTCAACGAAATGCAATAATATACAAAAAATAAACGAGTCAATGAACTATACCTCATTTTTCATTTAAACGGCTTTTCTCCTTTCTTAATCCTTTCATTCACATACGACAGAATTTTATCACATAAAACCTCTGTTTTTCTGATTTTTTCAGCATCCGAACAAAGCTCGTCAATAATCAAATCACACTCTTTTAGTGCCGCCTCATACTGCTCTTTTGTTATATCACCGGACTGCAACGCTTCGTCAAGTTCGTCGCGGTCATCAATACCCATGTCACCTTGCGGGGTAAATATTACGTCAAGATATTTATCAACAAAAACAGCCACGCCGTCCGTATCATATTCAATGTTTTCAATAACGTCCACATACCATACAGATAATAATGAACGGCAATCTGTCTGGATAGCTTTACGTCGCCGCCATTGCCGCCAAAAATCTCGTTTTGCCTTGTTAAGTTGATGGCATAGAAAAAAACGACTAAAGATATTCAAATTATCAGGCATATACATAGCGGTTATCACGTGCTTTTCCCCGTCGGGAATTAGCTGTAGCCACGTCATACCTTTGCCGCATACCGCCGCTTGTCCGGCTTTAGGGAAAGGCCAATGTTGATATTTTCCGTCTTCTCCGCCTAACTGTATAAGGCATACCAATCCATGAAACTCCTCAATACCAACGCGCATTTGATAATACGGATACCCATCAAAGTACCATTTATCGCGGTCAAGACGTTTTCGTTTCATATGCGACCTCTTTCACTTAATTAATTTATTTTACGGCTGTTCCAAAAAATCAACAGCAAATCCGGTATAAAATTTGGCGCAGTTTAAAAGACAGCTTTCGTTTATATTAAATTTAGGGTGATGGTGAGGATAAAACTCGCCCTCGGGTTTTGCTCCGAAAAATACGTATAATCCCGGTATTTTCTGCTGAAAACACGAAAAATCCTCCGAACCCATTATAAGTTCTCCCTGACATAGCTTTAATCCCGGGACGGAATCTGCCTCAATAAATTTTCTTGCGGACGCCGCTAATTTATCATCGTTTATCACAGGCGGAAAATCGTAGTTGTAAACAAGGTCGTATGAGCAGCCGTAAGCGGCTGTAATACCCGCTAAAATCTCTCTGAACCGTTTTTCTATCAAATCATTTATTTCGTCGGAAAATATGCGGACATCGCCCTGCAAAGTGACACTGTTGGGGATTATATTGAAACTGCCTAATCCCTCAAATCGTCCGATTGTTACGACGGCGGGGTCGGCGGGATCTAAATTCCGGCTGATTATGGATTGAACCGCCACGACAAAATGGCTTGCCGCCACAATCGGGTCAACGCACCTGTACGGCTGGGAACCGTGTCCTCCCCTGCCCGTGATTACCGCTTCGAAATAAGCGCGACCTGCCATAGTCATTCCCGAACGGACTGCGATTGTTCCCGGTTCATAAGACGCCCAGACATGACCGCCTATAATAGCGTCAACATTGTCGAGAACTCCGCCGTCAATCATACTTTGCGCTCCGCCGGGCGAAAGTTCTTCGCCGTATTGATGTATAATCACGATGTCGCCGGGAAGCTCTTCCCGGACTTTTATAAGAGCGTCTGCGGTTTCGAGCAGAATCGCCGTGTGAGCGTCGTGACCGCATGCATGCATGGCTCCGGGATTTACAGATTTATAAGGCACGTCTGATTCTTCCTGTATGGCAAGCGCGTCAAAATCCCCCCGTATAGCCAGTGTTTTTCTTTTTCCGTTTCCTGAATCTTTTTTGCCGCCTTTGATTTTCACCGCTATTCCGTTTAAACCTACGGGATATCTAATCCATTCGATATCTTTCCCCTCGTAAAATTTTCTTATATATTCCGCAGTTTTGGATTCTTTGAAAGACGGTTCGGGGTGTTGGTGCAGATACCGGCGCATTTCAATAATTTCCTGTGCTTTTGAATCTAAAATACCATACGTTTTTTCTTTCAGCATATAGCCATATAAACCTCTCAATAAAATGTTTATTTTGTTTTCTTAGTTTTACCATATAAAATAGATTTTGTCAAGAGATATATGTTAAAAATCGTTATATAAATTCAATAATTACTATATACTTATACTAAAATAAAAGTTAAAATTGGTGATATTTATAATATGACAGATTTCTTTCATATTTCCGATAAAGAGATAATTTTATTGTCTGCGGCGATAGCGGCTGTATTAGCCGACGGACTTGATGCGGATCAGGAAAATACGCTCGGGAATTTTTTAATGTGCATAGGACAGGACCTCGTAGCCGCATCAGGACAAAGAGCCGTATTTGAAAGTGAAGCGAAAAAAATAAAAGAAGCAAAAGTTAACAAAAAATAATATTCAAAATGATATAATAAGCATGGAAAAATCTTTTCTGTAGTTTTGCCGTACATTAACATCTGTATTAATAAAAAATACATAAATATGTTATATACTAATATAATATTTTAATTTATCAAAATTTATAAAAAATATATATTAAAAATGTCAGCGACAAAACAACAAGGAGATTAAAAATGTCAAGAATAATAGAAAAAGTGGAAAAGCTTTCTCTTCCTGTAGCTGTGACAAGAGGATTGATAGTTTTTCCGGAAATAAATTTAGGATTTGAGATGAGTCTTCCGAAAGCACAGAAAGCAGTGGAATACGCCCAGGGAAACGACGGTCTGATATTTCTTGTTTCCCAGATCCGGCCTGAAACGGAAGACCCGCAGCCGGAAGACATATACAAAATCGGCACTGTGGCAAAAGTAAAACAAACCGTAAAGCTTGCCGACAACAATCTCAGAATAGTCGTGGAGGGATTATCAAGAGCGGAAGTCATATCCTGCGATTTTTCAAAAGACGTATATATGTGCGAAGTTTTGAAGAAAAACATATATCTTGAACGCGACGGCGGCGTAAGAAGCGAGGCGGCGATTGCCGAGACAATGAAAATTTTTGAAAAGTACGCCCGTTTTGTTCCAAGGTTATCAAGCGAATTAATCATTATTTTACAGACTATAAAAAATCCCGGGCTTCTCGCGGATTTCATTTCGTCCAACATATATTTCAGCTACGATAAAAAGCAAAAAATACTCGAGGAATTCGACCCATACAGAAGACTTGAGCTTTTATGCGTCATACTCGAAAAGGAAATAGAAGTCTTGGAGATAGAAGAACAGATACATAAAAGGGTAAAAGGACAGATAGATAAAAATCAACGCGATTATTTTTTAAGGGAACAGTTGAAAGCCCTTCAGAACGAACTCGGCGAGGGCGAAAATGCAGACAATGAAATCGAAGAATACGAGCAGAAATTGAATGAAATGGATTTGCCCGAAGAAGTTTATACAAAATTAGGCAAGGAACTCGGCAAATTGAAAAAGATGCCGTTTAATTCCCCTGAAAGCACAGTTATCAGAAATTATCTGGACATATGTTTTGAAATCCCATGGGATAAAAAAACCGACGATTTTGCGGACATAAAAATCGCCGAAAAAATTTTGAACGACGACCACGACGGTCTCGACAAAGTAAAAGAGAGAATACTTGAATTTATAGCGGTCAAACAGATGCAGCCGGATTTGAGAGGTCAGATTTTATGTTTAGTCGGTCCTCCCGGAGTGGGAAAAACCTCGATAGCCTCGTCAATAGCCAAAGCCTTGAACAGAAAATACGTCAGGGTTTCTCTCGGCGGAGTGCGCGACGAGGCTGATATCAGGGGTCACAGAAAAACTTATATAGGCTCAATGCCGGGAAGAATAGTAAACGCGATAAAAGACGCGGGCGTTTTAAATCCCCTTTTGCTGTTGGACGAAGTGGATAAGCTCACAAGAGACGCCCACGGCGACCCGTCGTCCGCTCTGCTTGAAGTATTGGATTCCGAGCAAAATAAAGCGTTCAGAGACCATTTTATAGAACTGGCTATTGATTTGTCGGACTGCATGTTTATTGCCACGGCAAATACTATAGACACAATCCCGAAACCTCTAATCGACAGAATGGAAATAATCCAAATCACAAGCTACACGAGAAACGAAAAACACACGATAGCAAAACATCATCTTGTGCCAAAACAAATGAAAAAACACGGTTTAAATAAAAAGAGCTTTAAAATTACAGACGACGTTTTATATGAGCTTATAGATTATTACACGCGTGAAGCCGGCGTAAGAAATCTTGAGCGCGAAATCGCGAATGTATGCAGGAAATCCGTCAAAAAAATGCTTAAAGAAAACAAAAAGTCCATAACCGTAAACGTAAAAATCCTGCTCGAACTTTTAGGACATCACAAATTCAAAGACGATTCGTATATTAAAGAAGACGAGATCGGCGTTGTCAACGGACTTGCATGGACTGCAATGGGAGGGGAAATACTGCAAGTCGAGGTAGTTGTATGCGACGGCACAGGCAAAATAGAGCTCACAGGCTCTTTGGGTGAAGTTATGAAAGAATCGGCAAAAGCCGCCATATCGTTTATCAGGACAATCGCAAAAAAATATAATATAGACTCCGATTTTTATAAAACCAAAGATATTCATATACACTTCCCGGAAGGGGCGATACCAAAAGACGGTCCGTCTGCGGGGATAACTATTGCGACGGCGATATTCTCGCAGCTTACAGGATATCCTGTAAAAAGCAATACGGCAATGACCGGCGAAATAACTCTGCGGGGGAAAGTCCTGCCAATAGGCGGGCTTAAAGAAAAAACGGTTGCGGCATACCGTTCAAAAATCAAAAACGTAATAATCCCGGACGATAATGTGCCTGATTTGGAAGATATCGACAGTATCGTTAAAGAAAATTTGAATTTTATACCTGTAAAAAATGCGGAAAAAGTCTTTGAATACGCTGTAATATTCCCTAAACCGGTTATCGAGTGTTCGGAAGTCTGCGATAATAAACCCAAAATAGATTTATATGCTTCTGTTGTGCCTCCGATAAATTCGATTGTCACAGATAATATAATAATCAATCCCCCGGTTTCAGGAGGTGTGTAAGTCGATATGCCTGATAATCTTGATAATATAGATAACATGGGAATAAACGACGCCTACGAAAAGGTAAAAGAATTTCACAAAATATTCGGATTTCCAGCCGACGAAAAGCCGGTATTTTTAAAAGACGACAGGATAAAAAAACGCTCTGCCTGGATGCTTGAAGAAATACAGGAGTTTATGGAATCCGGCAATATATATGACCAGGCGGACGCGATGATTGATTTGATATATTTTGCTTTGGGTACGCTTGTGGAAATGGGAGTAAAGCCTAAAGAAATTTTCGATATAGTCCAAAACGCGAACATGAGCAAACTGTGGAGCGACGGTAACGTTCATCACCGTGAGAGCGACGGTAAGGTAATCAAGCCGCCGGATTGGGAAGACCCATATCCGAAAATAAAAGAAGAGATTGATAATCAAGCCAAATAATAAAATTTTATAAAAATAATGTATTTATATTTAAATGTAAAGGGAGGAAAAGAAATCATGAAAAAAGGAGTACAAAGTTATACAGTCAGAAATTATATGATAGACAGGGATATGTTTGAATATTCGATGAAAAGAATCAAGGCAATCGGGTATGAAAGCATACAGTGCGGAAGAGGTCCGGGCATGACCGATGCGGAGACGAAAGCAATGTTAGATGACGTCGGATTGGTGCCGTGTTCGTCAGGCGGAGAATTCGAGGCAATGAGAGACGATCCTGAAGCAATCAAAAAGGCGATAGCGTCAGCGCATGCCTACGGCACAAAATATGTGGCGATCGGGACGCTGCCGGACTCACAGAGATATAGTGTTGACGGATATAAACAATTCGCGGCGGATATCAACAGGATAGGTAAAGAATTAGCCAAAGAAGGGTGCGGCATATTATATCATAATCACGCGCTCGAATTTTACTCGTTCGGCGGTGGAAAACGCGGTATGGACATACTGTTTGACGAAACAGACCCATCGTGTATTTACTTTTCGCTTGATACGCATTGGCTGGCGTCAGGCGGAGTAAACCCGCCAGATTGGATATACAAGGCGAAAGGACGTATGCCAATCATCCACTTCAAAGATTACGCAATCGGTAGCGGTGCAGAGATGGTGGAGGGCGTAATCAAGTTATTTGCGGAAGTTGGAGAAGGCAATCTCGATTGGGGAGCAATCGTGAAGGCTTGTCACGACACAGACATTGAATACGCGATTGTCGAGCAGGATATATGCAAGGGCAGTCCGTTCGACAGCCTGAAAACAAGCTATGATAACATGATTTCATTTAATGTATAAATATAACGTTATATCGGGAAAATAAACAATAGTATAATCCCCAAACATTCAAGTATTACGCCGTGTTTGGGGATTTATATTTTTTATTATTTCGATTCCGCCCTTATTCATGTTTCGCAGTAATAGTGGGAAGCGTGAAATTTATCTCAGGGTATACGGTGCCGCCGCCTATCGACATGCCGTTTTTGAGTTCGACCGGATACAACGATTTGCCGTACATGAAATCGGACAGATTTTTATATGCGGTTTGTGTAAAATTTTGTTTAGCCATTTTTATCAGCTCCTTTAATATTTTTAATTGCATATTTCCTATATATTTAATATGAAATAACTGCAAATTATGATTCCGCAAATAACGGCGTTGACAAATATCTTTCTCCGGTGTCAGGAAGTACGGCAACTATAGTCTTATCTTTGCTCTCCGGTCTTTTCGCGACCTCGATAGCCGCCCAGACAGCCGCTCCCGAGGAAATACCGACAAGAACACCCTCTAAGCGCGCGACTTCCCTGCCGATTTCGAAAGCGTCCTCATTTTCGACCCTGATGATTTCGTCGTATACTGATGTATCAAGCACTTCCGGTACAAACCCCGCTCCGATACCTTGTATCTTATGAGCCCCGCTTCTTCCCTCTGACAAAACGGGAGACGCCGCGGGTTCCAATGCGATAACTTTTATATTGGAATTTTGTGACTTCAAATATCCACCTGCACCCGTTATCGTTCCGCCCGTCCCTATTCCCGAAATAAAAATGTCTATATCACCGTCAGTCTGACTCCATATCTCAGGACCCGTCGTCGTCATGTGTATGGCGGGATTTGTTGGGTTCGCGAACTGTCCCGGTATAAAACTGTTCGGAGTAACGGCGGCAAGTTCCTGCGCCTTGGCAATCGTGCCTTTCATCCCGAGCGCGCCGTCTGTTAAAACAAGTTCCGCGCCGTATGCTTTCAGCAGGCTTCTTCTCTCAATGCTCATAGTCTCCGGCATCGTAAGTATTATGCGGTACCCTTTCGATGCGGCAACTGCGGCAAGTCCAATTCCGGCGTTTCCGCTTGTCGGTTCGATAATAACCGAATTTTGATTCAACAGTCCTTTTTCCTCGGCATCTTCTATCATAGCCTTGGCAATCCTGTCTTTAACGCTGCCAGCCGGATTGAAATATTCTAATTTAGCGAGCAGTCTGGCTAACAAACGATGTTTTTTCTCGATATTCCGCAGCTCAAGCAGCGGCGTATCGCCTACTAACTCAGTGAAACTCTTTTTGACAGGCGACATAATAAATCCTCCTTACATATAATTCATATGTGATTACTATGATAGTATACAATAATATTATGTTTTTGTCAATACATTTATTTGAAATTTGAAAAAATTTTTAAGAGGAAATAGACGCTTCAAAAAAAGCTGACTGTATGATTTTTTTCTTGTATTTCACTTTTTAATACCTCCATGGTTTTTTTATAATAAAAATTAAAAGATACTCTATCACATAATGTAACAGGGTACCCTAGTCGAGGTTAATAACGACACTTACCTTATGATTAGAAAACAGCTTAAAATCGAGGATTTTCAGGTATCCCGATATTGTATTGCCACAATAGTCTCAACATGCGTGGAGATATAATATTGTCTAAACATAATTAGTCTAATCACCTGTTATAGTGATTAGACTAATTATGTTTTACGAACGACCATTCTATTTTTACATCATCATCGTTCAAAACAATACGATTTATAAGCGTTTTCGCAATGTTCTTTTTTTGCTCTACCGAAGCATAATTCCAAATTACATTAATATCTTTAAGTATCGCCACAACTCCGTCAATATTAAAGTCCGTTTCTTTTTTCTTAGGGGATAACCGTTCAAGCTGTTCGGACAAAGATATTTTTTCTTTGTACAATTTTTCTATCCGTTCGCCGAGAACATCTGCGGGAATAGATTCATTTTGGTATAAATCCATTAATCGACTGATTTGCTTATCCATATTAGCGATTTTTTCTTTAATAATCTAAATTACCAGTAAAACATTGCCAATAAAGCAAAGTTTGCCCAGATAAAAGAGAGTAAGCCCTGTTCGGAACGAGCAACATGAACGTCCTGCATATCTGTAAGTCTTGAGATTTGGCTGA
>WQYZ01000041.1 GCA_009780985.1 Oscillospiraceae bacterium
GAATGTGTAAACATTTCCATAAGTCATAGCAAAACATTCGACGTTGAGCTGTCCCGTAACTGTCAGATATACTTCTTTGCCAAAGAAATCTTTTGTGTAATCCACAGGTTTTTCCAATTTATCTAAATCCAACGTCGTCACCTTGAACATATCTCCTGCACCCTCGGCGTCCGCCGTTGTGATTAGCGGCGTGTGAATATATACAAAATTTCTCTCGTTGAAAAATTTGTGTATTGCATAAGCCGTCACGGAGCGCACTCTGAACACTGCCGAATATAAATTTGTGCGCGGTCTGAGATGCGCTATTTCACGCAGGAATTCGGGCGAGTGGCGTTTTTTCTGCAGCGGATATTCCGGGGTTGAAGTTCCCTCGACTTCTATTTTTACGGCGTTCATTTCAAACGTCTGTTTTGAGTCGGGAGTGAGGATAATTTTCCCGGTCACGGCAAAACTCGCGCCGACATTCTGGGAAGAGATTTCGCTGTAGTTATTTATATTTGCGCTCTCAAACACGACTTGCAGATTTTTGAAAAAACTGCCGTCGTTGAGTTCTATAAATCCGACCGTATTGCTTGACCTGACAGACCTTGCCCAGCCTGCGACTGTGATTTCTCCGGCGTCTTCATATGCAAACTTTTCCGGAGATTTATATATTTCTTTAATTTGTATGCGTTTCATCTTGATTCATATCCTTTCTTAATTTCTTGATTTTTTATAAAATAAAAACGCCCTGCAACGAAACCGATAAAAATCAATTTCATTACAGGACGAGAATAACATTAACTATAATAATTTTCCCGCGGTACCACCCGTATTGGCAATCCGAATTTATTCGGACTAAGCCCACTTTATATAATATAATAGAATTTAACTGAAACTACAAGAATGTTGCCATACAACTACTCGTTTAAACGGTCCTCTCAGCCTTTTAGACCAAATCTCTGTTAAACTTTCTAAAATGTATGGGTTTCTTAATTGTTAATTATAATATCATACTTTATTAAAAATGTCAAGGGTTTTATAAAAAATTTTTTCAACGTCTATATCCTCTGATTCAGCCTAAAACTTCACAAAGCTTTAAAGTCATAATATCAAAACATAAAAAAATATTACAATAAAACAATAAAAACATATTGACATATTGAATTTATTATGTTATAATGTAAATACTGAATTTTTTCGCATAAGAACTAATAAAATTAAAATATAAAGGAGGCTGTTATTATGCCGGCAAGAAATGACAGAGACAGAAATGAAGATAATCCTATGACTACATACGCGGTGCGGAGATTTATCGACGATAATGACGTAAAAAAAGAGAAAAGCAAAGGCAAAGTCCAAAAAACTTTTTATCTTCCGCACGACCTTTCGGAAATGCTCCGGAAAGCTGCTTACGAAAAAAGAACCGACCAAACCAAAATCGTATGCGACGCGTTGGAAATGTACTTCAAATTTGAATCGCTCAAAAAATAAACGGGTATCCCCGTTTATTTTTCTATTTATACTATGTTAGTGATACACAATAATGTTAAACTATACCATACGAAATAAATAAACATCTCGCGTTTACTACATAATCATGATTTATATTTTGAGTTATATATTCGTAAAACATAAACTGACAATCACATTGTTCTTCCGCTTCTTTTTCTGTATAACCTCTGTTCAAATACCAAGCAAGAGTTTCTTCCCTGTTTCCCGGCTTTTTTGTCTGTGGATTTGCCATATAACTTTTTACGTCTTTTTTATGTTTTTCTTTATCGCCCATAGGATTAATAAACTGCACATAATCATTCACTCTGATGTCTATATCCTTTAATCCTAATTCCTGCATAAATACTGGTATTTTCATTCCTATATGTCCGCCGTGAACATCTTTTTCAATTTCATCTTTCTCAACTATTTTTTGGTAATTGCTTAAATTCAAGATTTCGCTTTGCTTTATGCTTTGAAAGTATTGGGTCGCTATTGCCGTAATAGTATCAATTTCTACACAGATAATCCTACCGCCTTCAATTACGCTGTTTTTCATCTTTTCTAAAATTCGTTTTGGATTAGGTATATGCTGAAGCACCGTTTGGCAGATTGCTATATCATATTTCTTTTCAGGAATATACTCAAGTAAATCTTTTTCAATAAAATTAGTTTTATATGGGGAATGTTTGAATATATCTTTGGCTTCGCTCAATAGAATTTTATTAATATCAATCCCTGTATATGTGCTACCCTTGGGTAACAACGGTAAAAACACAAGCCCCATAAATCCTACTCCGCAGCCGAAATCAACTATATTAACAGGCGTGTTTATCTTCCATACTTTTTCAATCAGAAATTCCATATAGTCATCATTCCACATAGCTGCGCGTGATTCTTTTAAATACTTTACATCCCAATTAAGGCTCATATACTCCTCCGTACATACATTATATAAATTTCTATACACTATCAATCTTTTATTTATCATTATTATTTGCGTTATTCGCTTCAATCTTTTTATTTCTGAAATACAGACGGGTATCTATCGAAACCATAATCAGGTTGATAAAATAAAAAACCGTTACATAATCCAATCCGTTTATGAATTTATTGACAATTCCGCTTATATAGCCGACTATTACGGCAAATAAAAATATAACGCTTTTACTTCCGACAGCGCGCGCTTTATACGATTTGTATATTGATACAGGCCACGAAATCCCGAACAATACAAGCATACCAAGTTCAAATATTTTGTGCATATATAATCACACCCATTCATCTAAAATACTTTCAGGTACGTTCAAATTCCCGCATCCTATTCCGATTTTTATATTGCCGTTTTCGCCGTGACTGTCGGAACCGCCCGACATATAAAGTTTATTTTTCCTGCAATAATCATATAATTCGTTTATCTGTTCATTTGTAAAATTAGAATAAAACACCTCTATGCCGTCAATAATTTTGTTATTTGCTAAATTATTGATAAAGTTTATATGATTATTTATTCCATAGCTGTAAACATGGGCTAAAAAAACTTTCCCGTTAGATTTTCTTATTATTGCCGAAACTTCTTCAGCGGAGGGCAATATATCGCTATAATCAATATATAATGGCGATTTAGGATTTGTTGTTGATGTCCAGAAAAATTTCCTGAAATTGTTCCACTCTTCTTCCGAAAAGAAAACCTCGTTATGCGCATACCTTTTTATTTCTTTATAAACTGCGGTGTGAGGTAAATTGTCCTTTTCATCATATATAGGATTACAGTTGTTTATAATGCCGTTTTCTTTCATTTTCTCTAATAATTTTTCATATTCTTTTTTTCTGAAAATCCCCCATTTTTCGGCGGAAAATTTTTCTTTCAGCCAGTTTTCAAGAATATTGCGTTTGTCAAAATTATATCCTAAAAAATGCACTTTAGAATTGTTTGCAACACAATCTATTTCAACGCCTTCAACAATTCTGCCGGAGTATATGGTTTTGCTGTTTTTATCGATTTCATTATATGCTTCAATAGTGCAATGGTCTGTAATTGATATGGCGGTAACGTTATTTTTCTGCGCTTCAGCTAAAATTTCATTTACAGAATAGGTACCATCTGAATAAACCGAATGAATATGCAAATCTATCATTTTATTTTTCCTCATTTAAATCATAAAAATTTTCAAATTTAAGAATAAATTTACTGTTTCATCACAAAATCCATCAAATTATATCCGTGTTCTATAAATAGACTGGATTTCTGCGAAACGCTTTCCTCGTTGAAATTATCTATTCCGGATTTGACGTCCGCTCCTTTTTTGTAAACCAAAAACGGCACGGGCGCATATGAGTGCGCTCCTGTGGATAAAAACGTAGGGTGGTCAGGAAGAACAAGTATTTTAAATTCATCAGAATTTGAGTTTAAATATTCATATATCGGTTTTATTATATCAGCATCAATCAATTCTATCGATTTGACTTTATTTTCGATTTCTAAGCGGTGACTGCACTCGTCGGGTGCTTCTATGTGAACAAATACAAAATCTTTTCCGTTTTCAAATTCATTGATTGCGGCAAGCCCTTTGTTTTTGTAATTTGTGTGGAAATTTCCCGTTGCCCCCTCAACTTCTACTACATTCATTCCGGCGTATATTCCCAAACCTTGTATTAAATCGACAAAGGCAATAACCGAGCCGTCAAGTCCGTATTTCGATTTAAAATCCGGCATATCGGGTTTTGCCCCGGGACTCCACAGCCATATTGAATTTGCGGGTCTTTTGCCTGACTCGCGGCGTTTTATATTCAACGGGTGATTATTTAATATATCATAGCTTTTCTTCATCAGATTAACATATTGTTCCCCTGTTTTACCTGACGGCAGATATTCTTTTGCTTGCTTGTTTAGAATATCGTGAGGACCAGTGAATTTGCAATCCCCCGGATAATCTTCCCAAAGCAAAATATGGCGGTAGCTTTTACCGGTATGGAATCGTATTTTATCCGTTCCGAGTTGTTTGTCCAGTTCTTTTATTAATATATCCGCTTCTTCGGTTGTGATTTCGTCCGCGCTGTGGTCTATGACGGTTTTTTCCTCATATACTCCCTCGTTTTCACTCAATGTTACGAGATTGCACCTGATTGCGGTGTCGTTTTCCTTCATTTCAAGACCTATGCTTGCGGCTTCAAGAGGCGAGCGTCCTTTTGAATATATTTTCGGGTCATAGCCGAGTATCGCTAAATTCGCCGTCGCGCTTGCGTCGGAAATCATTCCGTCAGGTATATTTACGACCATCCCGCATACGCCGTTTGACGCGAGATAATCCATGCACGGCTTCTTTGCGTATTGCATAGGGGTTTTATTATTCAGCTCCGGGACGTTTAAATCAGCCGCTCCGTCAGGGATTATAACGGCTATTTTTTGTTTGTTTGCCATTTATTCACACTTCTTCTCTATATAATTTTTTAAATCATATGATATAATATAACACAAGTCCGAAAAATTTTCAAGGGGTGATATTTTAAATAATGGAAAACAAAAAAAAGAAACTGCTTTTCATCGGCATAGTAATGAACAGCGCAGGAACGGAAAAATCGTTTCTGTCATTTGTAAACTGTTTGGATTTCGAAAAATACGACGCAGACTTGCTTCTATGCAAAAACCAGGGCTTGTTTATGGAGCTTATCCCAAAACAGGTCAACTTGAAATTTATGCCGGAATTCGGCGAATTGTTTTTATTAAGCGGTAAAAACGCGTTTAATAATATGTTCAACACGTTTATCAAAAAAAATCCCCTGACTTTTTTCGCGATACTGCCGTATTTTATAAAAATCGTGTTAAATCCAAAGAAAAAAACAAAGACCGCTATAGATTTATTTATCAAAATGATGCAGAAAATCGCCCCCGTTACAGAAGAATATGAAGCGGTATTGGCATATTGGGGCGACAGGACTATGTTTTATATGATTGATAAAGTCCCTAATGCAAAGAAAAAAATCGCGTGGATGCACTTTGATTACAGCGCGCCAAAGGCTGACGGCGCACTCCAGCGCGACAACGAAATATATCTTAAATATTTTAAGAAGTGCGACAATATAATAAACGTCTCGACAGCCGTCGATAATGCGTTAAAAGCGAAATTTCCCGAAATCGCAGACAAATGCGCAGTTATCGAAAATATAAACAACGCTGAATTTATCAGACAGCGTTCTTTAGAACAGGAAAGTTTTCCCGACGCCAATCACTTTAAAGGCATAAGGCTTTTGACCGTAGCGCGAATTGCGGAACAAAAAGGCATAGATATGATTCCCGAAATCCTTGCAAAATTAAAAGCTGATAACTATAATCTGCGCTGGTATATAATCGGCGCCGGCGAAGAATTCGAAAAAGAAAAAGTGATAAATTCAGCTTTACAGCATAATGTCGGGGAAATGCTTATCTTTCTTGGGGAAACAATAAATCCTTATCCGTTTATGAGGGACTGCGATATTTACGTGCAGCCGTCAAGATTTGAAGGCAAACCGGTTGTCGTAGAAGAAGCGAAAATAATGCGCTGTCCCATAGTCGTCGCTAATTATTTTTCGGCAAAAGAACAAATGGCTGACGGAAAATACGGCATGATTGCCGATATAAATCCTGACAGCCTGTATAAAAACATAAAAAATCTTATAGAAGACGTGCATCTGCGTGAAAGATTTATAAAAACGTTGTCAGCCGAAAATTTCGGCAACGAAAACGGGATAGAAAAATTCTATGAGATATTAAACGGGTAATAATATAATACAAGGGCAGGTTTTTCCTGCCCCTTACGGTTGTTTTTTTACGTTGTGGCGTCAGTGCTGTCCGGCGTACCTGCATCGCTGGCGTCCGGCAGTACGTCTGTACTGGATTGTGTTCCGTATAATGCGTTTAAATCTATATTGTCTATAACCTTTTGATTTAATTTTACTTTATCTGCCGCCTGCCATTGGGTAAATTGAGTCTGGAATATATCCGATTTCTTGCCGTTCTCGTAGGTCGGCTTATAAGAAGTTGAAATTTCGTCCTGAGTCGGTCTGTAAACGCTGTCCGCGATAAATATTAAATATTCGGTGGAGCTTAAACTTATTACGTTTGAAACCTGACCGGCTTCCAAGTTCATCAGACTATTCAGGTCGTCGGCTGATAAAAAAGTTATATCGGCTAAGGCTATGGTCTGAATACCGCTTGCCGCATCGTAATACGGCGATATGCAATACTGTTTTATCGCGTCGTCGACAGCCATGGTCCCGTCCTCTATAGCCTTTTTGGCTTCGGCGGTTGTGTCTGCGCTGTTTGTTACAATATATTTAAAATCCATCTGCAGATAATCCTGTTTTCCGTTCGCAATATAGTCCGTAAGCGCGGTTTGGAAATCTGCGTCGTTAAACGTATACCCGTTTTCGGTCGCCACCTGGTCCAACAATTTAGTATACAGATATTGTATGCTCGATATTTCCTGGAGGAAATCAAGAGAAATGTTCTTTACGTTAGGGAAGTACGAATTAATTTGCGACTGCAAATCTGAGGCGTCCGATTTAGCCTGAGTTTCTTCGTCGGAAGTCAGGGTGATATTTCTGTCTTTTGCCGCTTTTTCCAATACTAAATATTGCTCAAGCATATCGGTCGCCGACGATTTCGGGTCTGACGCTTGCTGATTATACAGTAAAAATATCTGATAATCGTCTACGCTTATATTTCTGCCCTCAAATTTAAGAACGTAGTTGTTGTTGAAATAATTATCATAGAAGTCAGGATAAACAAATGTCGCAATAATTGCGGCGGCTATTATAACGACGCAAGCCGCGCTTATTATAGAGATTTTCATTATAAACTTTGATTTTTTTTTCTTTTTTTTATCTTCTTCGGAAATTTCTAAATCTTCCGGATTTTCTTCTGATTTTTCGCCGCCATCATCTGTAAATTGAGACATAACTTCATCTTCCGAAGATTCTTCAGATTCTGTCTTTTCCTGACTATCTTCATCATTGTCATTGTCATTACTGTTATCGCCATCATCGCTGTCAGAACCTCTTAATGTTTCCGATTTCTGTAAAATTTCGTTTACATCCTCGCTTTCGTCTCCGTCTTCGCCGAACTTATTATCCAAACTGTATTCCTCTGTATTTTCACTCTCATCTATATTATTTCTATTCTCGTTGTTATCGTTGCTATCCATAATCTTTCCTTTCAATTATATCTATTCAATTCGCCGCGCTTTTCACCTTCAAAAAAAGTAAAAAGTAACCTGTATAATTAAAAATTATACAGGTTAAAATTTAACAAAAATTAAATAAATTGTTGTATTTCTTAATTAATTATTAGTAAATAAATTTAACATATTGTTTAATACAACGGCTTGTTGGTTTTGTCAAATCCGTGCATAAATCCGTTGACCTCTGCGGAACATATGTCCCCTGCTATA
This sequence comes from Oscillospiraceae bacterium, assembly GCA_009780985.1. Taxonomy (GTDB): domain Bacteria; phylum Bacillota; class Clostridia; order Oscillospirales; family WRJC01; genus WRJC01. The sequence continues at coordinate 7,902 of WQYZ01000041.1, forward strand.
ACTTTGTCGTTGTAAACGAGAAGATTTGCGTAGACAGTGCCTGAATAGCCGGGATAATCCACAACTTGATATGTGTATCTTTTTACGGATTTATTCTTATATTTCTCAAGATTGAGGGACTGCGCTTTTTGCACTTCGTTATATTTCTGATACACTGCGTCGAACTCTTTCGGAATTATAATCTCAACCATTTCAAGAGGTTCGGGGTTTACCGACCAGCCGAACTGTTTCAGGAAATTGATTCTGTCGTCGTTTGTTTTTATATTTTTATAATTTATTTTTGTATCGCTTTTATTGGAACTTGACGCGGCGTAAACCGTTTCTCCCGTGTTCGGAATAATCGAAATCAAAGTAATCAGAAGCCCTATTGATATTACCACCACGGCTATAAATTTTAATGTTGACGCTTTTAACGAATATATAAACATTGCAAACTGCCCCCTTAAATATTATCTATATCAATAATATTGTCAAGGCTCCGCAAATATTCCAAGTCATAAATATAAAATAAATTTATTTTCAAAAAAACCGATATAAAAATAAAGGATGTGATATTATAAAAAACATAAAATTGATTTTTATTATATTATTTGTTATATTAAGTTTCAACATATCTGGATGTTCAGACGAAAAGAGAACCTCAACAAATATAGCGGCTCAGATGAAAAGCGAGCTTGAAAGCGAAATGTCCGCTCAAACTGCCGCAACAACCCAAGTAATATCAAACACTATGTCTTTTGACACCGAACAATCAACAGAGCCGGCACAGACTTCCGCCGCCGCAGCGGAAAGCTCAAACCCGCCTAACGTCACAGATTTTACAAATATCACAAATTTCACCGAAAATTTCATAGATACAATAACAGAAATGTCAGAAAATATATCAAATACACCGGATTCAGGCGAAACATTGTATGTTATAACTCCGACGGGAAAAAAATATCACTATCCTAATTGCAGATTGGTCAAAACAATAAAACAATATGTGACAAAAGAAGAAGCGGAAGCCATGGGATATACTCCGTGCAAGGTATGTAAACCTACGTAGGGGCGACCCTCGCGGTCGCCCGCCTTTATAGATAATTGCCCGATATAGGGCGACCGCGAGGGTCGCCCCTACGGGTTCTCGGACACGTCTATTATCAATGCCAGCAAAACAGTTTATATTTTTTTTACGGGTATTGTAGCTTTCTATGATTTTGTATGTTATAATAGGATTAGTTTATAGCGGTTAATAATTATTATCTGCGCCACCACAATTTTTGGCACGGATATTGCGAAATTTATATTATATGGGGTTATAACAATATGGGGGAAGTAACTGAACTATGGGATATTTTAGATGAAAACGGTAACAAAACTGGAAAACTTCATAAACGCGGCAAAGCTATGAAAGAGGGCGAATTTCGTCTGCTCGTACAGATTTGGATAAAAAACAGCAAAGGTGAGTTTTTGATTTCAAAACGCAGTCCTAAAAAGCAAGATAAGGCTAAACTATGGGAATGTACGGGCGGTTCAGCAGTTGCGGGAGAGGATAGTTTAACCGCAGCTTTGCGCGAAACAAAAGAAGAACTCGGACTTATGCTTAATCCAGCTAAAGGGAAAAAGATATATTCATATAAAAGCGGAGAGTGTTTTATAAACGCATGGCTTTTCCGCGAAGATTTTAACATAAACGAAGTTGTATTACAAGAAAATGAAACTTGTGAGGCAAAATGGGCAACCAAAGACGAGATAATAAAAATGATAGATGAGGGCGAATTTAAACCAGTTAAATATTTTGAATATATTTATGATATGCTTGAAGAATATTAAAATTGGATATGAAGCGAATAAGCATAATATTCAACGTTTGAATTTTCGCAGAGAGCGAATTTAATTTATATTATAGACGGAGTGAAAAAGGAGATGGTATGATGTTTGGTAATATTGAATTCAATAAATCGGCGTTTTTATAGAGCCGGAAGGTTCTTCCAAATCCTTATAATTCACACATATTTCCGTTCGATAATATCAATCAAATCCGCAATCGCGCCGTCATTACAGCTTACGGTGCGGATTTTTGCGGCTTTTTTCACTCGTTCGAGGGCGTTTTCGGGAGCCGCTCCGTAATCTGCCGAGATTATCATATCCAAATCGTTATCATAGTCCCCTATCGCGAACAGAGTATATTCCTGATTATATTTAGCTTTCAGATACTCTTTTACTCTCACGGCCGCCGCGCCTTTTGACGCTTTGCTGTTTACTGCCTCAAGTCCGCGCTCATATGACTTTGTGAAAAACAGTTCGCGGTTTATATCTTTGTCAATTTGGAAACGCACGCTGATTTTGCGCACATCGTCAAGTATTTCAGGATTATGCACCATCACGCATTTGTAAACGGCTTCGCCGGATTCTTCCAACTCTTTCAGTGAGATTTCACGGATTTTCATATTCATCAGAGAAAGTCCTCCCAAATCCGTTTTCACCACCTCATTCAGAACCGGAATGACCATGCCGCTTTCGCAGCTGAACCTTACTCCGATATCCGGGTATTTTTTATATATTATCTCAAGAAACTCATTGAATAACGAGATATTAAGAGCGACGCTGAACAGATATTCTTTATTGTCCGTATCATAAAGCCTCGCGCCGTTTGCGATTATAAGCGGCGCGTTTACTATATTTTCTGCGTCAGGCAGAATTTCTATGAGAGGATAATATTCTCTTCCGGTGGCGAACGTGAACATCCCGCCCTGTTTTTTAAAATTTTCCACCGCTTTTATATTTTTCTCAAAATTTTCCGGTATCTGGCTGAAGAAAGTCCCGTCAAAATCCGAAACAAGTATAATTCCCGTAAATTTCCCCATGTGTATATTATAATCCTTAAATTTATTTGTATATAATTATAACACAGAAAAATAAACTTTTCAACACCCTTTCCGCTTCTCATACAATTTATAATACTTCCGGGGCAAGCGATATTATTTTCAGATAATTTCTTTCTCTGAGTTCCCTTGCCACCGGACCGAAAATTCGTGTTCCGCGCGGGTTTTCGTAAACCATCTGCTCCGACCTCGCCTTCGGATTCGGATTGTGTTCTTTTTTTACGATAACTGCGGCGTTTTCGTCAAATTTTATATGCGAGCCGTCTGCGCGTCCTACTCCGCTTACGCTCCGCACGACTACCGCATATACAATCTCGCCTTTTTTAACAATGCCGCCGGGCGTCGCCTTTTTAACCGCAGCTACAACAACATCCCCGATATTGGCGTATTTTCTGCCCATTCCGCCCAGAATACCGATACACATCAATTCTTTGGCTCCGGTATTGTCTGCGACTTTCATATAAGACTGTTTTTGAATCATATATATCTCACTCCTTTAAATTCATTGAATATGTATGACCCTTTTCAATCATTCCGAATTTTTTATAAAACGCATAACCTTTTTTATTCCAGTCAACACAGTATAATTTCGCCGCGTCATGTTTTTGTACTGTGAATACGTTATCTATTGCGTGGGATAAAATTATGCCGCCGTACCCATGCCTTTGATATTCCGGCGAAACAGCTATTATGTCTATTGTATAGGAATCATTGTCGAGCCAATATAATCCGGCTAAATCGCCGTCTTTGTAGAAAGCTGAGAAAGCGTTTCCCCATATTTTCTCAGCCAAACCTGCTGTATCGCCCTGAAAATTTGTGGGAGGCGATACGAACGTCATAGAATTGTCGAGCAACAGGGCGTAATCGCCGACTTTATCGAGTTCATACGGTCTGATTTCAAGCTGCATATCGTTCACAAAACCTTTGAAATGTTCTTTATCCATCACAAATTCATTCGAAGCGTAAAAACCTTCGTCAAAATCCATTGTCTTACGCATACTTCCGATTAATTTTGTTTGGTCGGCGATAAAATGAACGCAGGGGGAACGTCCGGGATTTTCTTTTTTTACTAAATTAATAAATTCCGCAAGTTCTTTCGAATATTTATCTGTATCTTTTTCAAAAGCGACGAAGACCCTGAATATGCCGTAATACATCATACTCGCAAATATTCCGCAGTTTTCGCCGTCTTCAAAAAATCTCGCGAAGCCGTAGACTATACACCTGTTTATTTTTCTGTATTCATCGTTTACGTAATCAGGGAATAACTCACCCTCGTCTGTCCTGATTTTATTTAACAATTCTATGCTTTTGCTAATTTGTTCCTGATTTAATATTGATGTTATTTTCATAATTTATCAAATTCCTTTCGTATAATCAAATTAAAATAAAATTTAGTGTTTATATTTTTATTATAACATTAAGAAAGTAAAAATAATATATAAATCTTATTCTGTGAATGTCTTTTACATAAAATAAAATCGCTATGCAAAATAAATTTATTTTGCATAGCGTATTACTTACGATTTAACATAAACTATTTTTTTTATGCTTTCCTGCGACAAAGAATATTGTACACATAACTCGTCGATTGTCGAACCTTCGCGAAAAGCCAAACGAATTTTATCGTTGCGCACCGAAGTTATAATCTTGCTCTTTGTAGTGTCTCCCCATTGTTTGTAACTGTCTTTAATTTTGGGGATATACAGCGATTTGCCTTGTACATATTGTTGAACTTCAAATAACAGTTCTTTGGGCAAAACTTCCTCTATGTTTGAATTTCTCATATGCTTCACTCCTTATTTTTATATTGAATAAACGTTTAGATTTGTTAAATAAGGCGCAAAGCCGGCTGTAATCTATAAATGGCAATTCTATAATAAATTTAATTTATTAATACACAGCTCCATACAATCGAATTGCCATGCCGACTTTGCATGAAGCGTCGAGAGCGTCTCCTCATCTTTTTCTTTCTGTTTTTTGTTTTTTTCATTGATGACCTCACCTCCGTCATACCAAATATTATAAATCAATTTAAGCATATTGTCAATAGAAAATCCTTATGTTTTTTTCAACAATTCCAATACCCTCATAAAATACTCCGGCAAATCCGATTCTATAAAAATCTTTTCTCCCGTTATAGGGTGACTAAACTCTATTGATTTCGAGTGCAGGCACTGTCCTTGAAGAAAAGCAAAATTTTTATTTATATTTTCGTTTCCGTAGACTTCGTCGCCGATTACAGGATGCCCCAGATATGCCATATGCACTCTTATCTGATGCGTTCTGCCTGTTTCCAATTTTAATTTCAAGTGCGTATAACTGTTATTTTTGTAAGCATATCTGCCCAGAACTTCATAATGCGTAACTGCATTTCTGATTTTATTTTCGGCATCCGATTCTTTATAAACAGCAACTTTCCTGAAATCTTTCGTACTCCGGCCGAGCGGCAAATCTATCGTCCCAGAATCATCCCTGATATTGCCGAACACTGCGGCGTTATATATGCGTGTAAAAGTATGCGTTTTTATCTGTTCTGCAAGCCTTAAATGCGCTTTGTCGTTTTTTGCCGCAATCATAACTCCCGACGTATCTTTGTCCAATCTATGTACAATCCCCGGACGTATTTCCCCATTTATTCCGGAAAGGGAGCCTCTGCAGTGATATAACAGCGCGTTTACAAGCGTATCCTCGTAATTTTGCTGTGACGGGTGAACAATCATACCCTGACGCTTGTTTATCACAATCAGATGTTCGTCCTCATATAAAACGTCCAAATTCAAATCCTGCGCAGGGATATTCACTTCTTTGGGTTCTTGCGTAATAACTTCTATTATGTCGCCTTTTTTGACTTTATAATTTTTATCTTTATTCAGATTATTTACGGTTATACTGCCCTCGTCTATCATTCTTTGAACGGCGGAACGGGTCAAATCAAAATTTTCAGATACAAAGACGTCTATTCTTTTACTTACATCTTCGTCTTGCGCAGTTATTGTTTTGCTTGTTTTGGATTCCATATTATTTCAATTCTCCGTCCCGTCTGAATTTATCTCTTCCGACTCTTCTGGTTTTTCTTCTGTTTCCTGCAGCTCTTCTGTTTTATCGGATTTCTCAAACAGCGAATATTTCCCGGTAAATATACAGATGCAGAATAACACCGAGCCTATGCAAATAAAAGAATCCGCAACGTTAAAAATCGCGAATCTGACAAAGGCAAATTCCAAAAAATCGACGACTTCTTTTCTTATAATTCTGTCAATCATATTGGCGAGTCCGCCGCCTAACATAACAGCTAAAGCTATTCTGATAAACGTATTGCCTTTGAGTTTTTTCTGTCCGAGATAAACAATAGCGGCAGCCATCAAAATAAGCGCGATTACAGACAAAACCATAAAAACCCACCTGTGGTCTTTCAACATTCCAAACGACGCCCCGGGATTGGTGGTGTATGTTATATTTAAAATATATTTTATAAGATTAAACGAATCGCCGACCTGCATATTAGTCAGCACAATATATTTGGATATCTGGTCTAAAACAACGACGGCGGCGATTATCAACACAGGTATAATCAATTTTTATTCTCCTTATCAAGAAAATCCGAAAAATTTATTTATTGACTTCAGGATTATTTGTGCGCCCTAAAAGAAAATCTGTCGATACATTGAGATAATCGGCGATTTTAATTAGATTCGCCATAGTTGGCGACTTAATACCATGTTTATATTCATTCATTAGACCTTGCGAGATACCAGTATCTTTCGCTATTCTATAAACCGTTAATTGTTTCTTTTGTAACAATTCAACAAATAACTTAGTAAACATTTGTGCAATCCTCCAAATATGTCTCTGGTGAGAAGTATTTTGTGAAAACTATTGACATTGTGTCTCTGATGAGTTATAATATAGTTACAATAAATAAAAAAATTTAAATCAAAATTAACAAGGGGGCAAAACACATGGAACACAAGTATATAAAAGAAATGTTCGCACGCGCGGATTTACAGCAGTTTCGCGAGTTTCTTATATCGGGACTCGAACTTGACGAATCAGATAAACGAACGTACAGCGAACGTTTGGAAAAAGAAAGCGAATCTATCGTGAAAAGAATTAAACGTATTGCCAAAAACGATGATGAACTCGACGAAATCTATTCCGAATTCAGCGACGCAACGGGAGCATACACTGAGGTCTTCACCGAAATAGGCATGAAAATCGGCGCAAAACTGATGGTTCAATTATTAGCCGAACATGGTTGATTCGTAGGGGCGACAATCTGCCGCCCCTACATTTTACATTACATATCTTTCAATATCGCCGCACATCTCGGACATACCGCCGAACCCTCGTCATCCTCGCAATGCTCGGAATAAGTCCAGCATCTCTCGCATTTCTGACCGTCCGCCGGACTCACTTTTATATCTAAAGTGTTCGTTTCGTCTTCAATTAACTCAACTTGTGAAACTATAAAAACAGTCTTTAATTCGTTTTGCATTAATTTTAAATGTTTAAAATTTTCATCCGAGCCTGAAATTATAAGTTTCGCGTCAAGCGATTTGCCTATAAGTTTATTCTCCCGCGCCAATTCAATGGATTTCATTACAGAATCGCGTATAGAGAACAGTTTATCCCACTTATCGGCAATTTCAGAATTTTCAAGCGATTTATCATATTTCGGCATATCGTTGAAATTGACGTTTGTTTTGTCATCCCCGTCGAGTAAATCCATACTCTGCCATATCTCGTCGCTTGTGAAATTCAGTATAGGCGCAATAAGTCTTGTCAATACGTGCAATATTTTATACATCGCAGTCTGCGCGCTTCTCCTGCACTTTGCGTCTTTTTTTTCAACATATAATCTGTCCTTGGTTATATCCACATATAATTTTGACATATCTATAGAGCAGAAATTGTGTATATCGTGGTAAATCAAATGGAACTGATATTTCTCATACGTTTCTATAACCCGTCCCACAAGCCCGTTTAATCTGTCCAACGCCCATTTGTCTATTTCCTCAAGCTCGTTATACGCAACCATATCCGTCTTAGGATTAAAATCCTCGCCGGACATGCCGAGATTCGCGAGTAATATTCTCGCGGTGTTTCTGATTTTCCTGTATATTTCCGAAAGCTGCTTCAATATGCCCTTTGACATTTTTGCGTCCGACGTATAATCGACCGACGATACCCATAAACGCAAAACGTCCGAACCGTATTCTTTTGCGACTTCAAGCGGGTCAATACCGTTGCCCAGTGATTTCGACATTGCCCTGCCGGCTTCATCCACTATCATTCCGTGCGTTATGACCATTTTATACGGAGCCATGCCCCTCGCGGCAATCGAAGTAAGCAGGGACGATTGGAACCAGCCCCTGTACTGGTCGTTGCCTTCAAGATATAAATCAGCCGGAAAACACTGATTAGGATTGTTTTTTACGTTGTATGCGTAAGAAGTACCTGAATCAAACCAACCGTCCATTGTATCGCTTCCCTTTTCCCACGTATCATTGCCGCACTTAGAACAGAACATCTTTTCCCCGACTATTTCTTCGGGAGTGTATATATACCATGCGTCGCTCCCCTCTCTGCCAAACAGCTCCGCTATTTTGTTTATATATTTTTCGTTTATTTCATAATGCCCGCATTTTTTGCAATAGAATACCGGAATCGGCAAACCCCATATTCTTTGACGTGAAATACACCAGTTCGCGCGGTCTTTTATCATGTTTTCCATTCTTAGTTCGCCCCACGCCGGATACCATTTTATTGATTTAACAGCTTCGAGCGCTTCCTTTTTTAAGTCGTCAACAGAGCAGAACCACTGTTCGGTCGCCCTGAATAATATCGGGGTTTTACACCTCCAGCAGTGCGGATATTGGTGCGTTATTTTTTCGACCGCCAATAACATATTGCTCGATTTCAAATCTTCGAGTATTGCAGTATTTGCCTGCGACGTTTTAAGCCCTTCGTATTTGCCTGCTTCGCTTGTCATATAGCCTTTATAATCAACCGGAACATATATCGGCAATTCTTTATAATTTTTGCAGACGGTAAAGTCGTCAACACCGTGACCGGGAGCGGTATGCACACAGCCCGTGCCGGATTCCAAAGTCACATGACTGCCGACTATTACAAGCGAATCCCTGTCGAAAAACGGGTGTTTCGCGACCATTCTTTCAAGCTCCGCGCCTTTTAGTTTAGTCACTGTTTCATAGCCTTCGACATTTACTTTTTTCATCACAGTTTCGACTAATTCAGACGCGATTATATAATATTCGCCTGCATCCCTCTCCGAGGGGGGTGTCAACGAAGTTGACAGGGGGAGTGCTTTCACCAAACTGTAGTTGAATTCCGGTCCGACGCATATCGCCACGTTGCTGGGCAAAGTCCATGTCGTTGTTGTCCATATCACAAAATATACTTTATCTAAATTCTTTGTATCTGTATAAGGCACGATAAGTCCTTTGTCGTCAACTAACGGGAACTTCACGTATATAGATTCGCACTCGTCGTCGGCGTACTCAATTTCTGCCTCCGCAAGAGCCGTTTCGTCGTGAGCGCACCAGTAAACGGGCTTTAAGCCTTTGTATATGCAACCTCTTTGAAACATTTTCCCGAAAATTTTGATTTGCTCTTCTTCAAAACGAGGCTTTAAAGTCAGATAGGAATTATCCCAGTCGCCGTAAACGCCGAATCTCTGCATTTGCTTTTTTTGCGTTTCCACAAACCCTTTCGCAAAATCCGCGCATCTTCTACGGTATTCCAAATCGCCGACGTCGCGGCGGTTGATTTTTTGCTTTTTCATAATTGCCGTTTCAATCGGCAGACCGTGATTGTCCCAGCCGTGAATATAATGCGTCAGAAATCCGCTCATGTTTTTATATCTGACTATAAAATCTTTTAGTATTTTATTTAAAGCGTGTCCCATATGCAAATCGCCGTTTGAAAACGGCGGACCGTCGTGGAACATAAACAACGGCTTATCTTTGTTTTTTTCTATCAGTTTAAAATACTGCCCGTCGGCAAGCTGTTTTGCGAAAGTTTCTTCCTCCCTTTTGGGAAGATTGGCTCTCATTTCAAAATCTGTCGCGGGCAGATTAAGCGTTTTTGAAAAATCTTTTGACATATATTTATTTCACTCCAATTTATTTATATTTTATCAATTACATCTCTGTTTTCGTATCACAGCCGAAATTTTCGGCATATTATCTGATTTTCCAAAAACATGAATAGCTACAGGCTCGATTGATATAAATTGAAGTCCTTTTACAACCCCAACCGAGTGAAATTCACTGTAAATAGCCTGCCCCATATGCACCCCCCTGACAATTTTTATTTTTTGCAACTATTCATCGTCATCTAATCCCGAAAATATATTCATCACTTCTTTGTCGTCCTCGTCATCTTCTTCGTCCTCATCCTCGTCAATACCGTAATATTCGTTCTCGTCTTCGCTGTCATCTATATATTCATCTTCGTCTTTATTGTGCGGATGTCTGATTTTCGGCGTATTTTTCTTTTTTCTCTTGAATAACCCGAAAAATCCTTTAGCTTTACTTTCTATTTCTTCGTCCGTCTCGTCCAATTCATCTGATTCTTCGTTTTCAACGCCGTAACCGCCTGAATTTTTACGATTATAGTTATTGGCATTATTTGCGTTTCCCCTCGCGTTATAGTTGTTGTTATACTGATTTTCGTCATAATCGTCGCTGTCATATGTCGCGATCGGTTCTTCTTCAACATAATCGTCCTGTTCTTCATCTTCCTCCTGTCCCTCCCGCTCCTCGGACTCTTCCGCCGTTCCGGCTTTATTAAACGTCGTCGAGCTTACGTCAGCCTCCTTGGATTCTTCCGCCGTGTTATCCGCTATATCAGTATTACTGCCGCCGTTATTCGGAGTATTCGCGCCGTCTACGTTTTTTCTTGGGAAAACTTTTATATCTTCGTCTGAATTTTCGCCTTTTATATCGACTTCTTTTTCGGTCTTATAATTATATTCATCATATTCATTTATAAATTCAGTATTTCTCAACAATTCCAATTCTCTCTCAAAATCGTATTCTATGTCGCCGTTTTTTTTCGCAATATCAATAGCGTCGCTTCTCAGTTCTTTCATCACCATATCAAAAAGCTGCGTTTCTGTGAACTTCTCAAAATCTATACTCGGCACATAGAACGAATCCGTTACAAACGTCAGTTGATGCTTATACATAGCTATCAGATTTTCGCTGAAACTGTCAGCCATATTCTTGAGATTTATAATATTCTCTCTCTGATGTGATATTTCTTTTTTAAAATCGCTTAATAATCTGGTGCATCTTGTGCGCGCGGAAAGCAGAAGCGCGTCCGCTTTCTCCTGAGTGGAATCAATCTGCATATTCAGCTTCCGGTCTATTGCCGAAAGCGCGGTTTGCGCTCTCTCCCTGGCGTCGGCAAGAACTTTTTCGGCTGCTCTTTCCGCATTTTCTATTATAATCGCCGCGGCTTCTTCGGCGTCTGAAACTATTTTATCATGATGCCTCTGCGATGATATAACGGTTTTGTTTATAATGTCTTCCCTGCCCTGCAGATCATTTTCTCTGTCCTGTATCTCGACTATTTTCTGAGAAACAATCCGCAGTTTCTTATCGTATATCTCGCACTGTTTAAAAATCTCAGAATATTTTCCTATAACAAAATTCATGTATTCGTCTACTTCCGCAGGGTCATATCCCCTCATTGCACGGGTAAACGATTTATTTTGAAGTTCCTGTGGAGGAATCACTCATCTCACCCCTAAAAATTTATAACTTATTAATTAAGCAATAGTTCCGCTCAAAAGAGTCGTGCAAAGAATCAGAACAATCATGGCAAACAGGAACGACATATCTATCGGGATAGAGCTGAAAAATTCAAATCTGTTTAGAAGCTGCCGTATAGGATATACAAACGGCTCTGTAACCAAAAATAAAAACCGCGCTATTTTATTGTCCTCGTCTGGGGAAAACCATGACATCAACGCTCTTCCGAACATGAGGAACTCCAGAACGTATAACAGCGTCACAACCAATCTGCCTACAATATTTAATAAAATATATACCAATAAATCACCACAATTTCCAACTTTATCTGTGCTCTGACAACATTATCCAGACGATAATATTATAATTATTAATATAGACCGCCGTTGTCTTTTCTTTCATCAGTTTCCTGTTTTATCTGTTCTGCGGATATTACCGTACTGCTCGAAGTTATTATATATGTTTTCTCCGCTACTTTTTTTACGTCGCCCTTTATCGCATACGCCGTGCCGGCTAAAAAATCCAGCAGGCGTCTGCCCAATTCTTTATTTGTCTCCTCAAGATTTAAAACGACAGTTTTGTTGCTCATAAGTAAATTGGCGATTTTGGCGACACTGTCGAAATTTTCCGGCTTGACTACTTTCAGCTCGACAGAAGACTGCAAATCGTTGCTTCCCGATACGGACAGCCCGCCGTCTCTTGCTTGCATAGGCACGCTTTGCGCCTGCTGATAGTTTTGCGACATCTGGGCAGGGTTGACGTTATTATTGTTGTTATTATAATTCTGATTTGAATTTCCGTAGGGATTGGAAGAATATGCGCCGCTTATAAAGTCTCCCATATCCGGTCCCATATTATTATTTCCGTTCACAGGATAATCGTCGTCAAATTCGTCGTCAAACCCGCCCTCTTCATCCTCCGGATGTATAGAGCTCTTTATTTTATCCCATATTTTCATCATACTATCCTCCGTTTAATTTTGTTAATTTATAAAATTATATTTTAATTAAATAATTTTCTCTCTCCAAAAATTGCCCTGCCTACTCTGACTATATCGGACCCGCATAAAACAGCTTCCTCATAATCTTCCGACATGCCCATAGACAAAATATCCATATTTATATTATCTATCTTTTTTTCGGCTATGTCAACAAAAATTTTATACATTTCCGAAAAATATTTTTTTATTTTTGAATTTTCGCCAAAACTTGCAATTGCCGGAGGGATTGTCATAATCCCTTTGACTCTTATATTCTGAAAATCTTTCAGAGAGTTCATAAATTCAACGGCATTCTCCGGCGCTATCCCTATTTTTGAATCTTCCTCGCCTATGTTTATCTCAACCAGAATATCCATGACTATATTTTTCTGATTTGCCCGTTTGTTTATTTCCTCCGCGAGTTTTAAAGAATTTACGGACTGAATCAGATTTACTTTATCTATTATATACCTGACTTTATTTGTCTGCAGATTACCGATAAAATGTATTTCAAGCCTGTCTTTATTCAGTCTGTCGTATTTTTCAAGCAGCTCGGTTACTTTATTCTCGCCTATTAAATCCACGCCTTTTGATATTGCGAAATTTATCCTGTCGACGTCTACCGTCTTTGTGACAGCCATCAGACGCACTTTTTTGTTTTTGCAGCCGGTATAACTATTATTATCTTTATTATCCCTGTTTAACACGGCTTTATTTATTTTTTCGCGTATGTCGTTTATATTTTTTTCTATATAATCAAATTCAGACATTGGGAAAACACCTCACATACTTTTACTTATATAAAACTCACTGTTCTGATTTCATCATAGAACAAATCGTAAATATTTTTGCCGCAGAGTTTATCGAAATACTCTTTAAGCGAAAACGTCGAATCCCATTTTCTCAATGTAAAATCATTAAATCCATATCGCCTTACAACATCAATCAATCTCTTTTCAATCATACAAACTCCCTGCGTCATTACCATAGCGTCGCATAACTGAATCAACTTGTCATAATCGTTATATGTTGTTTCAGATAAAAACGAAATTATGACAGATATTTCTTCCTGCGTACAATCGTAATCGCCGCCGCCGTATGAATCTATAGTCTGATACGGAAATGAGTGTGACAAACAAATTCCAGCGATTATATCGTACCCATTTTCTTTCATTAATTCATATCCGGCATAGATATGGTGTAATCCCCTTGCACCTTCATAACGTCCAATATCATGCAATAATCCCGAAATATACGCTCTGTCTGTATCGAGTTTGCTTGCTTTTGCAATTGTTTCCGCCGCTCTTGCTACAATTCGGCTATGTTCAGTCCACGGTCCGGAATTCTGTTCATGCGCCCATACTAAAAGATTATCCGCTTCTTCTCTCGACGGCATTAGATATCGTGATTTCATAACTTACCTCAGCTTATAATTTTACCGTTGTACAAATCTTTTCCGGAAACGATTATGTCCTCGTTCAACTGAAGGTCTCCCTGGTCGCCAGTATTGCTTCTCTCGCTGGGGTCCATATATAAATAATAACCGTCAAATGCCGCAAGCTGCTCGCTGTCGGGAAGCCGCCTGAAATAAACAACATCCCCTTTTAACACATATACTCCTTTTATCAAATCACTGCTTACAAAATCTTTTATTATATTGCCGTTTGCGTCAGTTTCGGACGTAGCCGGAACCCCCGTCGTATCAGTTGTATTATCTGTATTGATATTATTGATAGCGCTCATAATACCCGCGTTCGGGTCAGTTTCTGACGGTTCGGTTGTACCTAAATCATTTTTGTCAACTACTACAACCGCTTCCTGCGGCACTCTTATCCCCTTTACTTCGTTGAATACTATTTGAATCGTCTGCTTTCGTGAAAAGTCAAAACCGTCAGGCACGGACATAGTCTCAAAAACCAACAGAATATCGCCGGTATTTACGTCCTGTATTTGTCTTATCAGCTTAGAGGATATGGCTGTATTCGACGAGTACGGATATATAATATCATAAGTTTTTCCGTTGATAAACCCGAAGTTTTTATTTTGCTTCGCATGGTCGTATTTGCATACAAGATACCAGTTGAAATCGTACGCCACTTTTCCCAAAGCGTTATTTAAAATATTTGTGTCGGGATTTTTTGATATAAGGTTATCAAACGTTGCAAAATCAATAGTATTCACCGCGTCGCCTGTAAAATAATTTTCATATCCGTCCGTTCTCGAATAAAAGAGTCCGGATTTATCTGATAAAGCGTCGGTATATGCTCCGGTTGCGCTTTGCATTTGAGCCTCTAACTGTGATTTTTGCTGTTGAAGCGATACTATGAGACTGTCGAAACTGCTGCCGTTTACCTCTTTGGTTATGATCTGTTTTTTATTTAATAATATAAGCAAATCGTCCCTGTTTTTTCCCGCCGCATAGATTTTATCCTTCTTGATATTTTCAAGCATATCAGTGTACATAACGCGCGAGTCGTTTTCTATTTTGTCTAAATTTGTAGTCACGAATTCCAGATTTATATTGCTTTTTTGCAGTATGGCAAGATGTTTGTCAATTGCGTCTATCTGATCTTTCAAAAGAGAATAGTCATAATTCGAATTCTGGTTTATCTGCGCGACAACTTCTTTGGTCGCGACTTTCTGCCCGTCGTCAATCAGATAATTAACGGATTTACTGCCGCCGTTTGTATATAAAACTTCTTCGTTTCTGAATATATATCCCGTAAGCTCGACTATATCCTGCCGGATTTCCAAGTCTGCGCGTTCCGTTTCAATCGCCGCGCTGCTCGTATTTGAAAACTGGGCGATAAAATAAATTGTAACCCCAAGAAATATAGCGTTAAAAAGGATTTTCAAGCCGAGATTTTTTATAAAATCAATTTGTTTTTCTGTTCTTTCTGATTTATTTATTTTTACCGGATTATTTTTCATACTACCCATATTATCTATACTACTATATTTTATTATATCATAAACATTATTTTAAGCTAATTTAAGTGAACATAGTTTAAACAATTTTTAATTATTTCCTCGGAATTCGCAATATTTTCTTCGTCTATGTCAATCCAGACCGTATTCAAATCCCTCTTAAACCATGTTATCTGACGTTTTGCATAATTTCTCGTATGCTGTTTTATTTTTTCCACAGCTTCGTCAAAACCGCATATATCATTGAAATAATCTATAATTTCCACATATCCTATGGCTCCGATTCTTTTTATGTTATCTTCTTCGCCCTCTCTGTATAATTTTTTAACCTCGTCTAATAGTCCGTTTTTCAGCATACCGTCAACCCTGTTGTTTATTCTGTCATAAAGCAAATTTCTGTCGGCGTATCGCAGTCCGAGTTTTATAAAATCATATCTGGAGTTCTCACATTGCGACATTGCGTCAATTTCGGATTTGTTTTTTCCGGTTATTTTAAAAATTTCGAGAGCGCGTATTATTCTTTTTTTATTGTTCACATGAATAATATCGGCACTTTTGGGGTCAATCTTAACAAGTTTGGCATATAATTCTTCATTTGGGAGTTTTTCCAGTTCGTTTCTGTACTCAATATCGTTTTCATATTCTGTAAACTGCGTGTTTTTTATGAAATGGTCGATATATAAACCCGTGCCGCCGCAGATAACCGGAACTTTCCCTCTGCGCAGAATATCCTCCGCGCACTCCCCTGCCCTTTTCACATATTCCGCAACGCTGAACGTATCGTCATTTATTGAAACTATATCAATCAGATGGTGCGGTATGCCGGACATTTCTTCTCTTGTTGGTTTAGCCGTGCCGATGTTCAGTTCTTTATATATCTGCATCGAGTCAGCCGAGATTATTTCCCCGCCGAGTATCTTCGCAAGCTCTATCGATACAAAAGTTTTACCGCTCGCAGTCGGACCGCATACGACTATTATCTGTGCTTTTGTGTTTTCTTTATTTTCCATAATAATTTATTTCGCGATTAATATAAAGTTTTTCTGAAGAAAATGCTTATACTGCGATTTAATCTTCCGGTCTTGTATATTTACCATTATACACACCGTTTTCATCGCGGTTTATGGGGTATGCTTTTAGATGAAAATTAATACAACCGTCAGGACATGATATATTCATTTCATATTTATCCTTGCAACCCCTGTATGTAAAATCTCCGCCGCACCGTATGACTTCGCACCATGTATACAATTGTGGCATAATTTTGGAACACATACCGGCGGGACACTCATATTGAAAAACAAACTTATCCCCTTTTTCCAAACCAAGCCTGCAATGTCCGGCTTTCCCATCCGTTGCAGTGAGTTCAAATTCCCAATCTTCTACTATCCATTTTTTCATTGAATAATTTCCTCCACAAATATAAATTTTCTAACTCATGCCCGATTCTAAAAGTTTTACAGCTTTCTCTATCTGCTCGTCTCTTATATTTACGCCGCTTACTTTTAACGCCTGAATTACTTTATCCCCTTATTTCTGATTCGCCGTCGTCGTCTATTTCGACAGTATCATAAAAGACCTCGGACAAATTTATTTCGCAGCCTTTTAAAGTATAAACTGGAATAATATCGTCGTCATTATAATCATGAATTACATATTTTCCATTTTCCAATATACATATCTGAACAGTTTTAGCATTAGGGTCAACTATCCAATATTCTCTTACTCCGGCTTTTCGATACAGCCTTGCTTTTGTAACCGTATCATGCCGCGTATTACGGGGCGATAATATTTCGATTATTAAATCCGGCGCGCCTTTAACGCTTTTGCCGTCAAGCTTGGATTTATCGCAAACTACAAGTATATCGGGCTGTATTACTATATCGTCAAAACTATAGGCGTTTAATCTCACGTCAAATGGAGCATAATATACTTCGAATGTTTTACCCCTTAAAATTGCCATAGCCGCCCGCTTAATTCCCTGCTTATATTTTGGTGTGCCTGAGAAGGGCTTGCCATTGCATAAGCTGTTCCATTTATAAGCTCATACCGGATATCGCCGTTCCACCTCAAATAATCTTTATACGTATATTTTTTTTGTTCCGCGAAATTACTCATATTTCCACCCATCCCATAACGCCGCCTTTTTTCGCAAAAATTTTATTACCGAACTTTTTAATAACAGAAATAACATCGCCGACATCAACCTGCACATAATAATCAGTGCCGAAAGTGCCGTCGCATAATCTGCCGTCATAATCAGTCCAGACAACGCTGTTTGGCAGAGAAAGCGTCATTCCCGATTGAATATGCCTGTAAATGCCGAACTCATCTTCTTTTTCGACGGGTTCAATAAATCTGTCGTTCCATGTAATATTCAATTCTCCGCCGCGTGCCGACTGCGCTTTTTCTGCACGATAAACGGGTAGATTATCGACAAAGTCAAAAGAAAATGTATCGTTAAAAATAATAAAAGCGTTTAATTGTCCGTCCGCCTTTATGCTCATACCGCCGTCAATCGAAATAATATAATTTTTCTCATCTACAATGGGGTTACAGCAAGGAATCCTGTGGCAATAATTTACAGTAGGCCAATGCCCCGTGACAATATATTTATCGAAAGACAACCCTTGTTCCATAAAGGCGTCGTTTTTCATACATGTTTGCGCTTCCTGCTCATTCAATTTATCCAATTTATTTGAGGTAAGCCCCGCATGAACAAATATGTAATCCTGCGTTTCGATAATATGCGGAAGATTTTCAATCCACTCTTTTTCCGAATCGTCCATATAACTTTCTATAAAATCGCAATTTCCCCTTACTGCATAAACATTTGAATCAGGTTTTTGGCACAAGTCAATAACAAATTTAAAAGTTTCAATATTTTGTTTTCCTTTTGAATAAAAATCGCCGAGTACAACAAGAATATCTTCGTCTGAAAAATTTACTTTATCCAAAAGCCGCTTAAATAAGTCGAGGTTGCCATGTATATCGCTTACACAAATAACCCGTTTATCGCTGGGAATCGTTATTTGCTCTACTTTTGCCATTGCGTTCATATTTGTACTGTTTATGCCCTCCAATAAAAAAATGCGGTAGTATATAAAGTTACTGAAGAAAATGCTTGAGGTTGTGTAAAAACGAAACAACCTCTTGGTTTAAATTAACTTGCTTTCGCGAAATGCGCCGAAAAAAGATAGTTTTTGAAAAAACGAAGTTGAAAGGTGAGAAAAACA
>WQYZ01000042.1 GCA_009780985.1 Oscillospiraceae bacterium
GTATTCATATCAAATCCGACTGTGTATATTTCCGGGACGACATTGGCCGGAAGCATATCCGCAGAGGGAAATGCTCCGCTTATAGGGCTGAGTTGTCCCAGTATGAAATTCTTAGCATCTACAGCAGCCCTTTGTCCGGTATAAGAAGGGGCGCCGTTGCCGTCTCCTCCGATAGAGCCGGCCAAGTCGCCTGAGTACATGCCTGTTCGCGTGGACAACAATGCTTTCTGTATATTTGTATATGTATAATATGATGCAAGCGGCGGGTTGATGTTTTCGGTAGCAGTCTGAGGCTGTCTTACCGTATTATACCATGTATTATATATATTAGTGTCTCCCAAAATATAATACTGGTTAGCTCCGCCGTCAGACATTAGCACTATGAAATACTTTGCTTTTGATCTTGCAACAGGATCTGTAATAATCTGATCAAGTCCGGTAGAATCTTTCAGTATTTTATACGCTGCGAGAAGACCGCCCTGGGTATTTGTACTTCCGTTAGCCGTTAAGCCGTTAATGACGGAGCTTACGCCGCCGGAAATATTGAGACTATTAGAGCCAAAGAAATAGCCTCCGGTGGAATTTGTCTTAATTGCCCCAGTATAGCCATATGTAGCTATAGCCAGCGCATTCCGGTCTCCGCCTGTTGACGGATCAAGAAAACTGCTGGCGAATTTTGTGGCGGCGTCTTTAAGAGTATTGATTTTAGGGGTGCTGCCGCCGCTTGGGTTGCTGCCCATACTGCCGGATGTGTCAAGAACCAGCACGCAGACTATCGGCGCGGGCGGCGGCATGATTTGGTCGCCCTGAACTTTTAAGGTAATATCAAATGTGTCGTTCGGGTTTTGCCCTGTGCCTGTGTCTACTGCTGCCGATTTGTTCAAAATGTTCTGCCAGGAAAAGTAGTTGTTATATTCGGAACTGTACTCGCTGGTCACCGTATCCTGCTGATTTTGCTTATAGGATTCCACGTGCGTTGTGTCGAGCGGGGAATTAGGACCGTTTACATGGTTGTTCCAGTCTGTTGTATCATCCGCCATGACTATTGGGGGAATCGACGCGAAGACGATGGCAAAAATCAAGACATACGCTTTAAGTCGTTTCGATATCCTTTTGAATATTCGCATGATTAATTCTCCTTAATTCATGTATTTGTCGCAATTAAATAAATTTCATTTATCATACCTTTTTCACGTCCGGTTGATTATTTTCTTAAGTTTTTATTTGTACAATAATTTTAAATTTACTTTAATTTTTGCGATCAGACAGGAGAATTATCTTTTCCGGTAAACAAAACGCCGACAACCGGGCCCTTTGGTTATAGTCGCTTTATTTAAGAATTATATAAGTTCTAATCCGTAACTGCGCATAGTCCTTTAAATTTTACGTTAATCTGTATAGTTAGGTAAATTGAAGAATATTAATTGAAATTGAAATAAAATAAACTAAGTTTTACAATCGTTGCACATCATGCAAAACTTAGAAAAAGCTTAACATAACTATATTAAACCAATATTATTTCAAATTAAGAGTTAATTTTTAAATTTTTCTTAAATTTAAGATTGGTTTCATATTATTTTTAAAATTATTTAAAAGTCTATTTACTTAAGAGAATATTAAAATAAAATCCGCGTAAAATGTTGAATTTACGAGTATTAAGATATACTTAAAAATTAAGGGTTTTTCTACATATATGGGAAAAAATCCACATATCATTCAGATTTCATACATATATGCACAAAAACATGGGCTAAAATAAGGATTATTTCGAGCCTGAAAATGGTAAAAATTTTATAAGCTTAAATATGTTAAAATTATCATAATTGACAAAATATTCAAAACATGATATTATGATAATATTCAAAAAGAAGTATGATATAAAATATTAAGGAAAGAAAACTTATGGAGTCTGAAAACGAATATAAAAAAAGAGCGTCGCTGACAAATATGCTCGCCATGGCAAAGCGCCTGCTTGATGTGTCGATAAAAGAAAAAGGCGTATACGCCGATTTTACGATGGGAAACGGCAATGATACGCTGTATCTGAAAAAAGCGTGTCCGTCGGGAACAATCTATTCTTTTGACATACAGAAAAGCGCTTTGGAAACAACAAAAAAACTTTTGGAAGTCGAAGACTGTTTTGACGAAACTGTGCGTTTGATTTGCGATTCCCATGTGAATCTGAAAAAATATATACATGAGCAGTTGGACGGCGCGATATTTAACCTCGGGTATCTTCCGGGCGGCGACAAGTCTGTTACGACGCGGACAGAATCCACGCTTAAATGTCTGACGGATGCGCTCGAAATCTTAAGAATCGGCGGCGTCATAGTTGTCAGCGTTTATCCCGGGTATGCGGAGGGTGCAAGAGAAGGCGAGGAAATTTTAAAATTTGCGCAGGATCTCGACCATAAACAATTTGACTGTTTGTATCACCGTTTGATAAACATACCGGACGCGCCGTTTATTATCGCATTCCAGAAAAAGATGACGATTTTAAATGCGTAGGGGCGGGCGCCCACGAGCGAAGTTCGTGATAAACCCGCCCTCACGTAAAAAATTCACGTCGCTTCAACCATTTTGCGTATGCTGTTTATCGCGCGTTTTCTGACCTGCCATACTCCCGAACGAGTCATTTGCAGTTTCTGCGCTATCTGTTCGAGAGTTCTCCCCAGAAAATAATATTGTATAACAGTCGTATATTCGTCAAACGGCAGATGTTCGAGAGCTTTGTGTATATCTTCGAGCATAATTTTCTCTTCGATTATAATGTCAGGCGATTCGTTTACATCTGTCTGCAAAGTGTCCATAATGCTTTGGTTTTCATAGTTTTCGTTTATATAGTCGAGAGACGTTATGCGGTACGGGTTTTCAAAATCAATGTTTTCATCCTCAGATTTCAATCTATCTTCATTTATCTTTTTTCTGACTTTGTAAGGCAAAGCGATAAGGCTTGATTTCCTCAGATAATCTATTATGGATCCGTGAATTCTCCAGCGTGAAAATGTCTTGAAAGCGGCGTTTCTGTCTTTGGAATAAAACTCAATCGCCTCTATCAATCCGATTACCGCACTCTGAAATATATCCGACATTTCCTGGGTGTTTCTGCATATCGGATAGATATTTTTCACGGGTTTATATAACAGATATAAATAATGCTCAACCAATTTGTTCCTGTTTTCTATTGTTCTGTCTTCTTCGTAATTCCGCCATAATTCTACAATGTCATATTTTTTCTTCAAATCTTTTATTTTTTCGTATTTCATAAAAATATAAAAATCCGGCTTGATATAATCAAATTCGCGCAGTTCCGTTGAACTTGCTCGAAAATTCTCAAACTCTTTGAGTTTGTCGAATTTTCGGCATGTTCAGCTGTTACACGGAACAAGCAGAAGCTGATTATATTATTAACACGCACACCTGACATATATTTATTATAATCATAAAATATAATTTTATTAGTAAGAAAACATGACAAATCCGCCATGTTTTTTTAATTTAAAATTTTAATTATTGAGACTGACCGCACATATAAACAATATTGTCCATTCTTGAAACGGCAAATAATATATCGTGTAATACAGGAAGTTCCATGTTGAAATCAATTCCGAAATTAGTTGAGTATATGCCTGCGAAGCCGTCTGTCAGTATTTTATTATATATGCCTGTAATTTCCTCGAAAAGCCGGCATTTAGAATCTTTTTGACTGTTAAACAGACTGCGGATTATAAATACAATCGCCGTCATTTGCTGTTGGGATATTATAGTATCAAGATGCGAAACATTGGCTTTATTAATGCCCACATATATTTCTTCGTCAGTCACGGCAATAAATTCGCGGATTCTGTTTGTTTCCTCATCTTTTTTGAAAGTCATCATCGGATCTTTTCCAATTGTTCTGTCTAAACGCCATTGAATTGATTCTCTGTCATTGACTGTGAAGAAATCAAACGTGTTCTGTTTTGTCTGCGCGACTTCTTTATTATAGTTATAAATACGGTAATCTTTCATAATATAGACGTTGTCCGCCAAATCCAGATATTCGCTGCTGCCGCCTATAATCAATACCGTCGATATTCCCGTATCCCTGTAAATCTGCCGCACACGGTCAGTAAACGGCACAATCGGGTCGTCTTTTATGATTTTCTTCATGCGCGCGTCGCGTATCATAAAATTCGTCGCTGTTCTGTCCTCGTCTATCAGGAGCGCGCCGCATCCGAACGAGATTGCCTCCATGATGTTTGCGGCTTGGGACGTGCTTCCGCTGGCGTGCTGTGTAGTAAAAGTTTTCGTGTCAAGACCGCTCACGTTCCGAATAAACGGCGAAATGTCTAATGACGTCACGTTTCGTCCGTCCTCCGCCGCAATCTTGCACGCGTTCTCACTCGTAATGCAATATTCGCGTCCGTCGCCCGGTATATGGTCGTATATGCCGTGCAGCATGGCGTCGAGCAAAGTGCTTTTTCCCGAATATCCGCCGCCGGTAATGACTGTGACGCCTTCTTTGATTCCCATGCCTTTCAGCGCAAGCCCATCTGACAAATGCAGTTCTATTTCGTCTTCGGGCGGCGACATAAACGGCACAGCTCCGAGCAGCTTCAGCCCTTGCTCGTCGCGGGGCAGAATACTGCCGTTTGCGATAAAGCTGACTAACCCTTTTTCTTTAAGCATCTGCCGTATTTCCTGCTGCCGTCTGTACACTACAGCTTTTGCCTCATAATCATTTACGTTAAAAAGCTTGACGAAATCGCATATAGCGCGCGCCAATTCTTTTTGTACGATTCTCGCGGGTATTTTTTCGGCAACAACAGTCCTCTTTGACGCCATGAGTATAGGAAATCTAATTACTATTGAAATATATACGAAATCATTTTTTACATACGAACTGTTCCGTAATATTATTTTTTGATTCGGCTCATAAATATATATTTTACCCGTATATTTTTCTTTTCCCGTATTGTGTTCTTTTTCAAGATATATATTCTCTATATATTTCGCGAATTTTCTTAAACAATAATCGGCAGTCATTATATCAAACTGACGGTCGTGAGAAGCAATACCTAACATATTCAATGGAAATCCGAGCGTGAATTTCACGAACTCGGGAGTTGTTTTATGAGTTTCACCGCACGCGATTGTTACGCCGTTATAATTGTATTTGTTATCTCCGGTATATAATCTCCGCAGAGACGCGACGTCTTCTAAACCGCATGAACCTAATATGCTTATTAATCTGTTAATAGTTTTTCCTCCAAAATTAATTTTTACTGTTGAACTGAACGTGTTCAGTATAGTTGTTATTTAATAAACTTAAAAATGGGCATAAAAATAACACACCCTAAAGTGTGCGTTATTAAAAAATAATAATATTTACACATTTAAGATTATTGACGGAACACCGAATAAAAGGCAGTAACTGCCGTCAGTTATTCAATATTCCAATATTAAGTTTTTTAGTTTGAAATCACCATACTATTTTTCATTTTAAACAACCCCCTGCAGTTAAAATTATTTTCAGATTATATAAAAACGAATAAAATTCGTTTTTAATATTTATATTATACACACAAAAAATCATTTTGTCAATACAAATATTCATTTTTAATAAAATTTTATATGCGTCCTCAAAATGTTTATTATACCGTGTAATGAATTTTTATTTGTGCGTCTTTTTTATCTTCTTTATCTTCGTCTATATGGATTATGCTGCCGCCCATTGCAATATAAAAGTCGATTGCGTTTTTATTATATTTATTTACCGAAACAAAAAATTCGTTGTATCCATTATTTATAATATCAGCTTTTGCGATTGAAAACAGCTTTTTCCCTATCCCAATTCTTTGATATTCTTTTAATATATAAAACAATCCGATATCCTGTTTGTATTGAAGAAACGGTCTGTACGGCTCGCCGCAGCTTATAAAACCGACAATTTTCCCAGCATCCTCAGCAACATATAAGGAAATTTTTGGATTTTCAATTATTTTCTCAAAAGTCTGTCTGTTTTTCTCAACGTCATAATTATCTATTGCTTTATCCGAATAAATCCCCCTGTATGTCGTATTCCAGACCTCGCCTTTTAGTTTTGCGATTTCGTAACAATCTTCTTTTGCCGCAATTCTATAAGTTATATCGTTCAATTTTTGCACCACCTATATGTGTATCAAAATATCTGATGAGTTCTTCCAACACAATTTTATCACGGTATTGAATGTATTTCTGTTGATATGTTTGAGGATTTTCACTTAAAATAATATCTAATGCGTTTTGGGGAGTGTGCCATTGCACCTGAGTCTGTTCTTCAATTTCCTCTGGCGTCATTTGCGGCAGTCCCTTTTCCCCTGTAAGTCTCGCTATGTAATAATTTGAAATTTGAGTAAAATCATGCAAAGCACGGCTTTCGCTGATATATCCAAGTTCGTATACAATTTCACATTTGCACCCGGTTTCTTCAAGGATTTCTCGTTTTAACGCATCTTCCAAGTTTTCGCCTTCCTCAACGCCGCCGCCCGGAATAGTGTATAAATCAAACTTACCCATATATAGTAAAGCCATTTGTCCGGCTTCGTCTATCAGGATTGCTCTTACCGCTTTTCGCGGTATCGCATTTGAAACTTCTGCTTCTGTCATACCACAAATTTCTTTATCAGTTACTAATTTCAATAACTTCATAAATTAATCCTCTGCACAAAATAATATCATAAAAATAAAGAAATATATATCATTTTATATTAATTATATTGAAACTGTTTCACAATAAGGCGTGATTATGATTTCATTTCGATAGATTCTGTAATATTTACATGATATAATCAAAAATAAAAATTTTGAAACACCCAATAATTTAACGCTTTTAATCGTGTTAATACTGAAAACAACGGAAAAATTTATATTTTAAACTGGAGATTGATTATGGATTCAAAATTTATCGCTCCTTGCGGCATGACTTGCTGTGATTGTTTACTTGCAAATAATGAGATTAATGATACTGCCAAGAAATTTAAAGAAGCAATGGAGTCCCATGACTTTATCAGATTCCTAAAACATTTTAGTAAAATAACGTCATTGCCCTTTTTTCAGGATTTCAAACAAACAGATGAATTTATGAATATGCTTAACAAGATTATTTCGATGAAGTGCGATAGTTTATGTATGGAAGCGAGAGGCTGTTCTGTTCCGCAAGCGGATGAAATAATGGTCGGTATGGTAAATAAAGCTCATAAATGTGATGTGTTGGTCTGCATAGAAAGTAAAGGTGTCGAGGGCTGTTGGGATTGCAGTGAATTGGAAGACTGTGACAAGAAAAAAATGTTTAACCGTACATACGGAAATTCTCCTGTGGAAACCTGTAAAATTGTCAGAGATAAAGGGAAAGAAGCCGTAGAACCAAGAGGCAACAAATATTACAAATGGCAGCAGTAAAATAAGAGATTAGGTGTGTTATATGTGAACCATAAGAAAAGAACTATGTAAAAATTTCTGCTAAAACCCTCTTTAGTAAAGAGGGTGGCGTCGCAGAACAGTGCTAGAGATGGTAAAACTACGTTGGATGCGACGACGGGTGTTTTGTTCCTTGCCTTTTAACAAAACACCCGTCACGCAGTTTAACGTAGTTTTATAAATTTTATTGACATCTCGCGTGCCACCCTCTTTGCTAAAGAGGGCTTTGACAGAAATCCTTATGTATGTCTCATTATATAAGCAAAATTTACATCAAACCGAGTTCAGTTGCTTTTTCACGCACCGACTTGAAGTCCAGAAGCGCGTCGGCTTTTTTCGGCGGGTCCCTTAATAACGCCGATGGGTGATATACCGCGGTCATGTGTATTTCGCCTTTCCTGAACCATTTGCCGTGTTCCGACGAAATTCTGAAATCAGGTTTTATAATCCGCATTGCGGAAATACGCCCTAAGCAGACAATAATTTTCGGATTAAGCAGTTTCGTCTGCAATCTCAGATAATCAATACAACTGTCCTGTTCGGATTCTTGCGGGTCTCTGTTGTTAGGCGGACGGCATTTCAACATGTTTGCTATATATACGTTTTCAAGATTAAAATCGAAGTAGTACATATATTTGTCCAATAATTTCCCGGCTCTGCCGACAAAAGGCAGACCCTCACGATCCTCTGTTTCGCCCGGAGCTTCTCCGATAAACATAATTTTTGCGCTGTGAGAACCTTTGCCGAATACAAGGTTTGTTCGCGTTTTATAAAGCCCGCATTTTTTACAGTTTAAACAAACTTCTAAAAGTTCTTTCCATTCATCCTCAAAGTTTATGATATTCTTTATATCATCGATATTTTCATTTGTTATGTTAATCATATATAATTATTTAAATATTTCGGAAAATGTCTTGACAGCATCAGCCGATATTATTTTTTTTGCGTGTTCGTCCAAATAAAAACTGAAAAACGGATTGTTTATAAAAGAACCGTATTCGCTTATTAAATCAAGAACCTGTTCGCCGCTGTCCTCTATGTATAAATAATATTTCCCCTCGTCTGCGAATATATCGCTTTTTCCGTTATACCCAATCAGTATAAGCTGCCGGCATGCTTCGAATAAAGTCTCGGAATTTTCAAACATATACAGCAAGCGTTTTTTCTTCAGTCCTGTGTATTTTTTATATCTTTTTTCGTATATGTAAGGGTCGCTTTTCGGTATGACTTTTTTAGTGACAAATATTATGCAGCCGTCGGCTTTCTTGTCCACCGTAACTTCCGTCTTATCGGCGGGCGCGTCAAATCCGGTCTGCCGTTTGGCTTTGTCGAATATCTCCCAAAAGACGCGTTTTGTAAATTTTGTATTATCGTATTCCATTTCATCAAGAGTTATATCCATAGATTCTATATCTTCGTTTGTTAGCGCAATTTTTAATTTGTTTTCGCTGACTAATTTAAATTCCACATTAATACATTCCTTTCTGTGAGGCGGATTTTAACTGATTTTTATAAGCGGATATTTACTTTAAGTAGTTTATTATCAGAATTTTATATAATAACACATGTGTTCAGTAATTTTCACGTCTTTTATTTTATTTGATACGGAACTATAATATACTCCAATATATTATATTATAGTACTTTTGAATATAAAATGTCACCTCTAAATATATGGTATTATTGCTATTTTACGGCATAAATGTTATAAATATATATGTAAAAATGTAAAAATTTATACATATATGGTGTATTTTAATATTTATTTAATTATTGTCAGTTTTTAAACTTATTTTTATAGAAAATATATAAAAAATACTTGACTTTGATTGAGATATTGTGTAAAATTAAATTATAAATTATTTAAAACAAAAAGGGGGCAAATATTTATGCGCTACGGAAACTGCATATCATATAAAGATACAAACCGTATAAAAATTTTAAAAAAGGCGGGGTTTGATTATGTAGAAACTCAGCTTGCCCCGTTATATACCGCGTCGCAGACTGAAATCTTAGATTTTTTGTCCGCTACTGAAAAAAACAATATTAAATGCGAAGCTGTAAATGTTTTATTTCCCGGCGATATAATCCTCACTGGAGAAACGGCGGATGTAGAATTCGGCAAAGTCAGGGATTATATAAGTAAGATTTTTGAGAAAACCAAGGATTTCGGTTATAAAATCGTAGTATTCGGGAGCGGGGGGGCGAGAAAGTGCCCCGACGGTTTCCCTAAAGAGAATGCAATCCGTCAGATAATTCAGGTAATATATAACGCTTTAATCCCAGCCGCCGAGAAATATGATTTTACGCTTGCGATAGAAGAATTGAACAGAGACGAGACAAATATTATAAATACGGTCGCCGAAGCCGAACGCATTGCAAAGTTGGCGAACAATCCCCGCGTAAAAATCCTCGCGGACTTT
Organism: Oscillospiraceae bacterium; assembly: GCA_009780985.1. Classification (GTDB taxonomy): domain Bacteria; phylum Bacillota; class Clostridia; order Oscillospirales; family WRJC01; genus WRJC01. The sequence goes on from WQYZ01000042.1 coordinate 9,864, forward strand.
TACCATATCGCTTTGGAAAACGACGATATTGAATCGCTGGCGCAAAAAGGCGGTATATTGGCGCACTGCCATATAGCGAACCCATATAAGCGTTTTTATCCTCACGCGACGGATAAACTTGACGCTATAAACCTATATCAGAAGTTTTTTGACACTCTGCAAAATGCGGGATATATTCAAAACGGCAGGCTCTCAATAGAGGGAAATCTCGGGGGTCGCGGAGACTTGAACGCCGATAATATCAGAGAGAGTTTGGGGGATTTGTCGGGTTATTCTGCGGAGGATATAATATTTTATGAGGAATCTGCGAAATCTCTTGATTTTATGCGCAGATTGGAAGCGGCAAGTTATAGGGCGAGTGGGAAATAATTTATATAACACGGGAGATTTAATTATGGATAAACACAAACTGGCGGCTTGCGGGATTGATTGCAATGAATGTGGTCACTATATGCTTGCAATGAAACATGATTTGAAATCAGCGGAATATTTGGTTGAATATTTTAGAGATGGAGGATGGATTGGGAAAAATGACGGGGCAGAAGCGGTATTGAGAAAAGTCCCGATGTGTAAAGGTTGTTGGTCGGATTTTGTCACCTGCAACGCCAACGATTGCTTACTACGTCCTTGCTGTGTAGAAAAGAAAATCAATAATTGCGGCGAATGCGGTGATTTTCCATGCAAAAGGTGCACAGATTTTATGACGGACGGGCTCGAGCATCATAAAAAAGCGATGGAGCATTTAATGTCGATACATAAAACTATATTTGACAAATAGTATAAGTATAAACAATTAATATAAATAAAAAATTTTAAAAATCAAAAGGAGAAGATTATTATGATTTTAGGCGTATGTTGCGGAACCGATGAAAATACGGTGACAATGATGAAAGAAATAGGCTACAGGTATGTTGAATCTGGTATCCGCGGATTTTACGAGAATAAAGCAGGTCTTGTCGCGACTCTGCGCGCGCTCGACAAATACAAAATCCGCTGTGAAGTCGGACAGCACCCATTCCCGGGGGAATATGACCCGTCCGGCAAACAGTCAAAAGAGGCTCTTGAAAAAATCCGCGATTACATGCACAAGTTGATAAGTTCTACGGCAAATCTGAACATGGAAAAACTCGTAATGGGGGCGGGAGGCGCAAGAGTTCTGCCGTCGCCGGACAAATACGACAATGTTATGGAGCAAATGGCGGATATATGCAAATACGCGATATCGCCAGTTTTAGACGAGTTCGGCATAATTCTCGCTATAGAGGGATTGGTTAAAAACGAAACGACCATGCTGAACACAACTGCGGACACCGTCAGGCTCGCAAAACTCACAAACCTGCCGAATATAAAAGTGATGGCGGATTTATATCACGTCGCAAACGAGAACGAAAATTTCGCCGATTTTGTCAACTATAAAGGCTATATTATGCACTCTCACATAGGCAAGCCTGTTCCGCGCGTCATGCCGTCAAACGGCGACGGATACGACTATAAGCCGTTCTTCGACGCTTTGCGTTCAGCCGGATTCAACGGCAGAATGTCGGTCGAAGCCGGATCTTCCTGCGACGATTACAGAACAAGTCTTGAACGCGCGTATATTGCATTGGAACCTTTGCTGTAATTTTATACTGCATATCTCGGAATCTTTGTTTGTAGGGGCGGGGTTTTCCCGCCCTTGAACCCAAACCCGCCGTTGCGCACGGGCGGGAACCCCCCTATATTTTGTGCGATTCGTCAGTATCGTAAAATTTATCTTGACTTTTTATAAAATTTGTGATATAGTGTAAATATAAACTTATTATTTGATTTTTTATTCATGAAAGGAGTTTAACTGAAAGTATGTTAAGTATTGTATTATTGGCGGCTGCGACTTAAAATTTAATAACAGGCATAATAAATTTCAGGCGTGATAACGTCTCATATTGTTATGCCGTTGTATAAGTAAACCTTCAGTAATACTATAACATGGCGTTGTAGCACACTTATGGGTGTGTTATTTTTGTGCCTGTTCAGAATAAAAAATAAATTAATAATAAGAGGTCTGATAAAATGCAAAACGAAATGATGATGAAAACTTTTGAAATCGTTGATTTTAAATATATTATTGAAAAATTGTGCGGATACTGCAAAACAGAAGCCGCAAGAAAAATGTATTCGGATTTGACGCCGTTCATGTCTCCGACAAAGGTAATGGCAAAATTGTCGGAAACAAGCGAATCCCGCAATATTATCGAAACTTTGGGCGCGCCTCCGGCAGTATTGACCGATAAAATTGACGGATATGTTGAAATGTGCGGGAAAGGCGAATTTTTGACGCCGGAAAAATTTGAGCAGATTGCCGCGTATCTCGCTTCCGTCAAACGTCTGCAATCCTATCTTAACCGCGCTGTAAAAAATATGTTTTCTCTCGGGGCTTACGCTGACGAACTTGACTCTGCCGAAGAATTGAAAGACGAGATTCAGCGTGTTATAGTGAACGGCGCAGTAAGCGACGGCGCAAGCGTCGAATTGCGCTCATTCCGGCGGGATATTGAGATTCTCAAAGCGCGGATAAAAACAAAGGCTGAAGATATATTACGGCACAACAAAGAATGTTTTTCGGAACAGTATGTCACGCAGAAAAACGGGCGTATATGCCTGCCTGTGAAAAAAGAATATAAAAACAGAATAAGCGGTGGAGTATGCGACATTTCAGCGTCCGGTCTGACAATATTTATCGAACCGTCGCAGATAGCAGATATGTCGAAAGACCTGGAAGAACTGATAATAGCAGAACAATGCGAGGTCATTAAAATCCTGTATTCGCTGTCTTCTCTTGTGTCTGATTACGCTTTGGTTTTCAGCAAAAATAACAATAACATTAATGAGCTTGATTTTATTTTCGCAAAAGGGCATTTGAGTATAGATTTGGATTGTATAGAACCCAGAATGAATACGGAAAGGCGTATCAGTATCAAAGAGGGACGCCACCCGCTAATAGATAGAGGCGTCTGCGTGCCTTTGAATTTCGAACTGCGTTCTGATATAAACGGCATGGTAATCACCGGACCGAATACGGGCGGTAAAACAGTCGCGATAAAAACGGTGGGCTTGTTCAGCATTATGGCGCAATGCGGTCTGCATGTCTCGTGCAAAGAAGCCGATATATGTATGAATAATATTGTTTTATGCGACGTCGGGGACGGACAGAATATACAGGACAATTTATCGACTTTTTCATCGCATATTATAAATATCAAAAATATTCTCGAAATAGCGTCGGACGAAAGTCTGATTATAATCGACGAACTCGGCGCGGGCACAGACCCTACAGAAGGAATGGGAATTGCGATAGCCGTTATAGAATATTTAAAAGATTTGGGCTGTAACTTTATTATTACAACCCATTATTCAGGCGTGAAAGAATATGTCGATTCCTTTGATTCCGAAGAAAAAATCATAAACGCGCGAATGGCGTTTGACCGTAAAACCTTACGTCCGTTGTACAGGCTGGAACTTGGGAAAGCTGGAGAGAGCAATGCAATCTATATAGCGAAAAATTTAGGGTTGTCCGATAAGATAATACGCAAAGCGTATAAAAGCGCATACGATACGGACAACATACCGTACGAATTGCTTTCAAAAGAATCAAAAGAAAATACCGGAATTAAGCCAAATATAAATTTCACACCGAGATTAGAAAAAGAACAGAAGAAAATTCACGAAGCAAATCCCCACGCAAAATCGTTTTCACGCGGCGACAGCGTCTTCATATCCCCCAATGACAATATAGGCATCGTTTATAAAGAATCGGACGAATTCGGAAACTTAATATTGCAGGTAAAAGGCGAATCGGGAAACAAAAAAAGAATAACTGTAAATCACAAGAGATTACGGATACTCGCTAAAAGCGAGCAGTTATATCCTGAAGATTATGATTTTTCGATTATCTTTGATTCAGTTGAAGTCAGGAAAGCCCATAAAAGCATGTCCAAACGGCATGACGAGAATCTATCAGTTACTGTCGATGAGGATTAAATTATACTTTACCCTGACGTCTATTTCGTCCTCGCCCGGAACCTCGAAATAGTGGTAAATATCCTCGTCGTGGACAAGGAAAAAATCAGATTTTCCAAGCCGCACAGTTTCGTTGCGTTTTTGAATATTCACCAACCGCTGTTCTTCCGGCGTGTCGATGTAATGCAGTTCGCACTCTACGCCCATACCGGCGTAGAATTTACGCAATTCGTCGCGTTCCTGCCGGGGCCAGAAACCGTTTTCGCAAATGACGACCGCGCCCGCTTTTGCCGCTTCGCCCGCCTTGCGTTTAACATAATCCTCAACCCGCGAGCAGTATTTTTGATATTGTTCCATGTCGTTCTCGTATAGTTCCGCTCCGAACAAATCGAGCATGAGTTCATCCTGACTGATGTTTACGGCGTTTAATTGTTCTGAGAGTTTATCGGCATAAGTTGTCTTGCCGGAGCCGATTTTGCCGCAAATCAATATTACTTTTCCCATATTTTCACCTTCAATCTTTCAGATTAATTCTCAAACTTTCGGCGATATGCGTTAATTCTTCATTTGTGACTGCATCGAAGTACAACTCAATTTTTACGAATTTATTTATATCGCGGTTATAACCTAAAATCCCCCTGTTATATAGATTTATACGCAGATTGCCCTCGATGGTTTCCTGCTTAAAATGCGAAAAATCTGTTATATCAGTTCCGTCAAAAAAATCGCTTCTGTAATATGATAAAACTGTCGCGGTTCCTTCTTGCCAGTCGTCGCTCTCGTAAACGACTTTGTATTCGGCTCCCCAATTTACCAAACTTCCTATTGGAAGCTGGAAATATAAAGCTCTGAAATTCTTTACGGGATCTTCTTTGTAATATCCAAATTGTTCGTCGGGGTTATTTTCAAAATTAACAAGCGAAATTGCCCCGACTACAGCGTTGCCTTTTTTAATTCTGACGGTCGGAATTTTTGTATTTGCCGAAGTGAGAAAGCCAAAATTATATTTTTCAGAGGTAAATAAATTAGTATTGTCCGAATAATCTGAAGCGTCTATACAGAAACTATCCGGCAGTTCCATGCTGACTGTACAGGAATCCATATCAATATTTTGTTTTACAAAATCGTTATTATCAGAAGAATCAGCTTTTGTGCTGTAAGGCGTCGGTTTTTCATTTGTTTCGCCTAATTCGTTAAGTGAAATGAATTGGAAATACATACCCCCGCTCAAGTCATATTTTTCTATAAACTGCATATTAACCAAATAAGTTTTGCCGTACCCGTTAAAATTACCGGATAATAAATCTTTCTTAATTGTATTGGCATCTCCCCAGTCGTCGCCAATACCGCATACTAACATATAAAATACCGCTGTTTTTACTCCGTCAGGGGTTTCCGTAAAACTTTTCAAAACCATGTACATCTTTCCCGAATCCCAGCCGGTGGGAGCAATCATGCCTGTTTCGGGTATAATATATGATTTGCTGTTGTCGAAGTTTTCTATCTTTTTGCCGAAATATTTTTCAGTGATTTTATCGAATTCCTCTTTGGAATTGCCGTTAGTGAAATCAGCATAACCTAATTTCCCCATAAGCAAAATCGAAAACGCCGCCATTTCGCCGTCTGTAAAACCTGTAGCTCCTGCTGGATGTTCAAATAACATGATTATTTGCGGATTATCGTTCACATAATTATAGTATCTTTCAATCGTGTCGTCAAAATAATGTTCGCTCGTGTTTATGACTGTATTGCCGTCTGTCAGCGACACGTTGAAATCCATAACTTCGCCGATGTCGCGCAGTTTGAAATAGTTGTTGCCGCCTATGTTGTAGGCTGTCAGGTTCAGCTTTTTACCGTCAAGATATATTGTTGATGTTGTTGGCGCCGCGGCATTGTTTTCTGCGCTGTTGACCGCCATTTCTCCGCCGACTGCCGTGTAAATCTTGCCGCTTGTGAGAGTGATTGACTTGGATGATTCGGTGTAGTTTACTTCAAACTGTTTTTCTGTGCCGTTCAAAATATACGCCAAATCACGGAGTTTAAAATAATTGTTGTCGTTGATGTTGTATGCGTCAAACGTAACGTCTTTGCCGTTTACAACGACTTTTAAATTTGTATGTATTGCGGCGACTGTATCATCCGCGCTGACTGTCACGGTCGCGGGCATGAGCGCAAACATTAAAATTAATACAAGCGCAAGGCTTATAAATTTTTTAGTGATAATTCTTTTTTTCACAAATTTTCCCCTTTTCTTGTAGGGGCGACCCTTGCGGTCGCCCCAGTACCAGCATTGGTTTTTCAATGGGCGACCGTAAGGGTCGCCCCTACGGTTTTATTTTCAGTTTACAAAAATTTACGCTTTAAGAAATTCGACAGCCAAATCCGCGCCGGAAGCCGCGTCTGCGGTATATCCGTCCGCGCCTATGGATTTGCAGTAAGCGTCGGTTATCGGCGCTCCGCCTATCATTATTTTTACTTTGTCTCTGATTCCTTCTTTTACGAATATGTCTACGACGTCTTTCATAACGCCCATTGTCGTTGTGAGAAGCGCGGAACAGCATACTATCTGACAGCCCTGTTCTTTTACTGCGGCGAGGAACTGCTCGGGGGACACGTCTACGCCGAGGTCTACAACTTCGATTCCTTTGCCTTCCATCATCATTTTAACGAGATTTTTGCCTATGTCGTGCAAATCGCCTTTGACTGTTCCTATACAGATTTTGCCGAGAGGTTTTACGTTTTCAGAAACGAGATACGGTTTCAAAACGTCTGTGCCGGCTTTCATAGCGCGCGCAGAAATCAGCACTTCAGGCACATATACTTCATTGTTTTTAAATTTTTCGCCTATTATGCTCATTCCGGGAAGAAGTCCCTGTTCGAGAATATCTTTTGCCCCGATCTTCTCAGCCAACGCCTGCTCTATAAGAGCTTTTACATCTTTAGCTTTCCCTGCCTGCAGTTTTTCAGATATATCATTTAATATTGACATGATATTTTTCCTCCTACATAATTCTTAAATTTTCAATAATTATAATTTATATATATTTTTATTGATAACTATTTTTTATTTGGGGAGGTATTTTGCCGTTGCTTTCTTTATACTTTTTCGGCGTAACTCCCGTTATTTTTTTAAACACTTTGTTGAAATAACTCTGGTCGTAAAACCCGACGTTGTCCGCTATATCCACAAGGCTTATCTTTTCTGTCAGAAGTAATATCTTGCTTTTCTCAACTCTGACATAATTCAGATAATCGTTGAAATAATAATTCATTTCTTCTTTGAAGATTTTTGAAAAATACGACGGGGACAAAAAAACATATTCCGCGACTTCGTTGAGCGTGAGTTTTCTCATGTAATTTGTTTTGACGTAAGACACTGCCTTTGAGATTAAATCAACATGTTTCACTTTTGAAAATTCAAACGTCTCTTTTGTAAATTTGCGCAGAATATCAGTCAAAGCCCAGCAAACTTCCTCGATTGTTTTATAATTAAAAAATTCGCTCAGAAATTTTATGTTTATGTCGAAAATTTTCGACTGGTCCGCGCCGCCGTCTAAAGCGGCTCTTGAAATCATCACAGACAGTTCCATTGCCCTGACTTTTATAACGTCCAAATTATTCGCCGAAGAAAAAAATATGTGGCCCAATATCTCGTTTAAATATTTTCTTGAATTTACCAAGTCGTTGCTGACTATTGAGTATACAAGCTGTTTTTCTTTATCGTAAGGATAAGAGATGTAACTCTGGCTTTCTTTTATCAGCATGGCTTTAACGTTTTGAATATATTCGCCTATCTGTTTTTGCTGTTCATAGATTTCGTCATTTTTTATAAATTTAAAAATTTCGATTTCTGATAAATGACTTGAACAGATATATAATAGATTTGCCACATGGGTTATCAGATCTGACGGAATTATGGGGAATTTTTTCACCAATTCCAGTGTCTCATTACCGCTTAAATCTAATTTTAAAGCGTCCGCAAGTTCTTCCGTGTCAAAATCTTCCCAATTTACCGGAGATATAGGTCCTGCAGTCAGAAACTGTTTATACTCGCCATGTTCGCTGAAATCGCCGTTCCGGTCAATCGGACATATGATGAACACAAATCCCGCCGGACAAAAATATATGTATTTTCCTCCGAATCTTCCACTTTGTTCTCCGGCGTAACAGTGAACTCCCAAACAGTAATTACCTTTAAACTCCCCGGCTTTTTTTGAGCGTTTTATTATATCGCAGCTGCAATCGCAGGAGTTTACAGAACCGACTATTTCCTCGCCGTTAATATACATCAACCCGCATTTAACGCTTTTTGAGAAAGACTCCATGAGTTTTTCTCTGTCTATGCCGCCGATTTTAAACTGTCTGGATTCGTCAAATTTTTCGGCTCCCTCCGATTTTTCAGATGCAGAGCGGCTTGGTTTTCCGTTCATAGACTTTTACCTGCACATATTAATTTTGTTTACCCCTGCGGTCCCAAAAATTTTAAATATTATAAAAAAATTATACCATAATAACAGCATGATTGGATTGTAAAAATATGCTTTTTATTGTATTATTCCGCTTTAATTGCATATTTAAATAATCACAAAAATATTTCTACCGGTTTGTTAAGCTGCCAGCATTTTATTATAGTGTCTGCCGTGCCGTGCGATTTTCCGTCCCAAAAGGCTATGATTAAATGCGCATATTCCACAATTTGGGTATTTCTTATAAAAGCCGCGGATTTCCCGTATCTGCCGTATTCGGGATAAAATACTTTCAGCATAAGCCCGTGTTCTTTTGCGTAACGCCCGGCAAGGCTGTCAATGCCGTCGGCTCCGCCGCTTACGACTTCAGTGCAGTTTTTCGGTATAGTCCCGCATATTTTCATATACCAGTATTCTTCGTTTTTATCGCCGTTTTCTATATTTCTTGATCCGACTATTGCAACTCTCATATAAACAACGTCCTTTTTATTAAAAATTTCTACAGACATAATATCATATTTCCGATATATTGTCAACAACAAAAAAGTGAAGTTCGGCTTTCTGCGCGAACTTCACTTTTTTGTTTTACTTATATTTATTTAGGCAAAACGTCGCAGAACATAATTGTGTTGACAGAATGTTTTTGATTTTCTGTAAGCGGTTTGAGCGTGCCGCCGGTGACGAGTTGTTCCAATACGCGGGTTCTGGAAGCAGGGCTCGCCAGGCTGTTTGTACTCGCCGTACGGACTAAATCCTGCATGTGCGCCGGATAGTGCGGCTTATCAATTTTGAATATTTCATCGCCGATTTCTTTGCGGATTACTTTTAATTCTTCGGATATTGCAGGCAGCAGATTTAAAAATTCTTCGCTTGAAAATGATGTTACAATCATATTTACATATTCAGAATCGCTTTTTGATACAATATATCCTCTGTCGAATAGTCTTTTGAATTTATCGGCGTGTTCTGGCACTTTATTTATTTTTCCCGTCATAAATTCATATAGGTACTGGTAATCTGTTGTTAAATTATTTTCCAACCCTGTTCTGTCGTCATAATATGTGTCAAACTGCCACGCGCTTACTTGATATAAATCCCAGGTTGTGCCAACACTTATACCTGAACAACCGCGAAACATATCTCCGGATGAATTATGTAATTCTGTATTATAACTTACTTCCTCCCATTTGTCAGAGTATATCCCTGCGGTTGCGATATATTCCCCTCCGTCTTTGCGTTTTACGTAATATTTGGAGGTGTCAACAGTTTCATAATAAGTATCAAGTTTGTGACCGCAGGCGAATGTTACGACAGACAACATCAGAAAATTGAAGTCGTCTTCCGGCGCATATATATTTTTTGATTTGTAGTCAGCCATAGCGTCAAAAACAAGCGGCACATATTTATCGCAAACGATTTTAGCATATTTTGTGTAAATTTTATGATACTGTTCCCACATTTCTTTTGTTCGCGGTTCATCTATTCTAATATTTGTCAGATATTTGCCGCCGGCAACTTTAGTTATAAAGCCGTATTCTTCAAGATAATTTACTTCGTCCTCAACGAAAGCGGCGGATACTCCAAGATTTTCCGCTATTTCGGTGATTGTTTTTGCTTTCCAATATGCGGCGTACGCTATATTTTGCGAAATTAATTTTTGAAGATAATACGCCGTATCTTTGCCGTCGGGACTGGCAATGCCGGTATGTCCCATGCCCGCAAATTTTATCGGATTTATGCCGAGATTTATTTTTTCATGCATTTTATTGCCCTCCGTTAATTTATTTTTGATTTGGTTTCTGGCATCGTGCAGATGCCATTTTACTGTGCCGAGCGGGATATTGAGCCGCTCCGCTATTTCATACTGTTTCAGCCGCTGGAAATAGTGCATTACTACAATTTCGCGCTGTATTTTGCCGAGATAGGAGATTTTTTTCCGTAGTAGGATATATGTATCGTCTTTTTCGAAGTCGTCGGTAAAATCGATTTCGCACGGTATTCTCACTTCGTCAAGCGAGATATGCCTGCCCCGTATTTCCTCGGCGATAAACCGTGCGTAGACGTTGCATGCGACCCGGTATATATATCCGTTGATGTTATTTATTTCATCGGTTTTCAAAATAGATATGTAAACATCAAAGATTATCCTTGAGGCGAGTTCTTCCGCTTTGTCTGTATTCATCGTTTTGGAGAGTGCGAAGCCGAATATTTTTTCCATGTACTCGGCTGTGATTTTATCGGCATAACTTTTATCCACCTATTTTATCTCCTTTCAGTATTTTTATTGAAAAACGGTTTTTCAGTATATATAGTGAACATAATCAAAAAAAGGTTGGCATAATTTTAAAAAGTCTTCGATATATTTTCGGTCGATAAAAATATATTGCAAAAAATAGCGTTTCATGCTATAATATGAGCAGAAAAAGAAATCTGAAAATATAAACATGAGGTAAATTTGTGATTACATTTGATGAAGTAGGTATAATGCTCGACGAAATCGCAGAGGAAATACCCGAGGATTTTTACAGGGAGCTTAACGGCGGCATTATTTTACTGCCGGATATTAAAATGCACCCGGAAAGTAAAAGACCCGAAGATTTGTATATTCTGGGCGAATATCACAACGACAGAAAAGGTTATGGAGGATTAGGCAGATATATCGCCATATACTACGGGTCTTTTATAAGAGTATACGCAAATCTCCCCCGCGAACAGCAGAGGGAGACGCTTAGAAATGTGCTTATACATGAATTTACGCATCATTTGGAATCGTTGGCAGGGGAAGAAGGTCTTGCAATCAAAGACGCCGTGGAATTGGAACAGTACAGACAAAAATTTATTAAACCTTAATTAGTTTGCGTATTTTTGCAGATTTTCCGCAATCGCTTTGAATCTGTCGTCATCGCGGCAGAAATCGAACATTTCTTCCTGCATATCTTTCAAAAGCCATTTTGCGCTGTTATCCATTGAGTTTGTCGATATATCTTCTTTCTTATGGTCCTGGCGGTTTGTAAAAATCGAAGAATATGCGCCGTCTGGTGTTGTAATAGTTTTAATCGCATGTTCTGCGGATAATGCGAGATTTTTAATAGTGTTTTCCAAATCGCGCATTTGTGCATATTTATCTGCAATTTTATAATAAAGGTCATATGTCCTATCGTAATAAAATCCGTAATCGCCCTCAAACAGAAGTTCAAACAGTTTTAAAGAGTATTCGTAAATCCGTATTTTTTCGCTGGGTTTATAATTTCCCTCATGCGCCATATTTATTGCATTAAGATAAATCTCATCCGTCATCATCATAAGATTATACTGAATTTGTTTTACTGCTTCTTCGCCTTTTAACAAACTCATCATAATCTGATTTTGTGTTACCATATAATTCGGCAAAGTGTTTGCGTATTTTTTAGCGGTTTCAATATCGCCCAGTTTCATATAAGTATAACACAAATTTTGTATTGCGCCGGTAGTATAATTTTCTTCGTCTGTCGATTCGTTTATGAGGCGTTCGGCGAGTTTTATTTTTTCGTTTGCGTCTTTTTCGTTGTCGTCTGGAAGCGCGTACATATACCCGTTGATAACGCTTAAATCGTTCGGGAACTCCTGTAATGCTTCCCGCCATACTTTCAATATGTTTTCTGTATCGCCTACATTTGCGTATCTGAACGCCCTTTTCCCGTACTCGTCGATTTTCTCGCGCCGGCGTATTCTCCCTACGCCGAGCAAATCGTCCACGCTGACGTTGTAATACGCCGCAATTTTCGGCAGAAGCGTTATGTCCGGGAATCCCTCGTTTCGCTCCCACTTTGAGATTGCCTGTATTGAAATCCCTAAATATTCGGCGAGGTCTTCCTGTGTATTGCCTTTGTCTTTTCTGTATTTCTTTAAATTTTCGCATATTGTTATATCCATATTTGATTACTCCTTAAATCAATAATTTTGTAATTTGTATTCAAGAACGTTCTTATGATTTAAGTATAATACAAATATAGCAATATTACAATAACCGCGTTGTTTAATTTTGGTTCAGAAATTAAACTATTGGTTTAATGGTTTTGCTTTTTCGGTCAATTCGCGTATTTGCCGAGTTCCTCCAGTATTTTTTGTACGCGCTCGTCGTTTAAAATTGATCGATATGCCGGTCCGTTAACAATCCAGTCTTTTAACAAATATACATTATTTTTTTCAGTACCAGTGCTGTTTTCTACTCTTTTAAATGTAAGCGCATTTAGAAGAAGAGATGTATATTTTTGCGTTTCCGGTAAAGTCACAAATGAAATCGAATGTTCAGCCGCTTTTTCAAGATTAACGATAGATTCGTCAATTTTACCAAGTTTTATATATATCTGTGCGATACTTTCGTAATGGTCTTGCAGATGTATATGCGAAAAATCAAAATCGCCGTCCTCGTAAACAAGTTTAAAAAAATCTATAGCTTTCTGATTTAATCTAATAGCTTGTTCCGCCGTGTAATGTTCTTTTTCTCCAAGCGGATGTTCCCATCTCTTCGTGAGAATATTTATCTCCTGGCAGAATCCCCATGCCAATTTTTGAATAGTTTTTTGGCACATCTCGATTTGTTTATCCCTGTCTAAAAATTGTTCCAGTACAAATTCCTGCGTTTTAAATATGTTCGGCAATTTTTCCGCAAGCTCGATTGCTTTTTCTTTATTTCCTGTGCGATATAAACTAAAACACATATTAGCCTGTACATTGCTGCGGATTATGGGGTCTGTGCAAAATTCAAGAATACGCTCTGAAATTTTAATCGCTTCTTCCCTGTTTTTCTTTTTTTCTTCGTCAGTATCGCCGTAAAAATCTAAAAAACACGCGAGTTCCGCAAGAAGCCAATAATCATTCGGAAAAATTGTAAGAGCTTCCCGCAATAATTCTATATTGTCTTTTAATCTGCCTTCTGATGATAATCTGTAATGTTGCTCTTTGATTTCCTCAAGTTTTTTTGCGTTTTTTATCTCATTCATGCCGACAAGTTCGTCAAGCGTCACGTCGAAAAAGTTTGCGATTACAGGCAGAATGGTTATGTCGGGGTAACCCTCGCCGCGTTCCCATTTTGATACTGCCTGAAATGAAACACCGATAAAATCAGCTAAATCTTCCTGTGTGATTTCCCGCGATTTGCGCAGTCTTTTTAAATTGCCTGCTATATTAATATTTATACTCATAAAAAATACCTCTTTTAATTTTATTATAATTTTTAAAATCAGAACGGTTCCGTTTCTGATTTTTATTATACAACTATCTTAAAAGAAAAACAATAACCGCTTATTTGAACGTAATTCTACGATACGTTTAGTTTTTCTATATAATCGAAATTTATTTATTAATTTGCAAAGTAATATCTATCGGCATATAATAGTAAAAGGAGAGACAATTATTATTTATTGTCTTGACCTTGCACATAACTAAAAAAAACATTTAATTTTTATAAATATTAAAGGAGAGCGAAAAAATTTGGAAAATATTATAAATGAATTAACGGATAATTCTTTTTTTATTCCAAGAGATAATAAAGATAATAAAAATGTTTATAATTTTTATGACGAAAAATCTGATCCAAACAGATGGGTAGGCATGTGTTACGTTCCGGTTCAGGAATGGGAACAGGTATATGACGAGGATACCGCCTTTTCTGCGGGGACATTGTTTCCGTCTTTAAATAAGCCGTTTTGGGGCGGAGGTAAATAAAATGAACAGAAACAGATGGGCGTTATTAAATAAAATTTCAAAAACTCAATTTGTGCTTCGGGACCTTGGTTTGTTTCTCGATACGCACCCGCAAAATATTAGCGCAATTAAAAACTATGAATATTATCAAAGCAGATTTAACGAATTAATTAACGAATATGAGAAAATGTACGGATCTCTTACGCCTAAACTGTCAGATAGCAGTGAGAGATGGACTTGGTGCGACGGTCCGTGGCCATGGGAAACAGAATATAACGAAGAAATGTAGGGAGATATAAATATATGTGGATATACGATAAGCCATGTTGTCAAAAACACCACTAATAGCAAAACCCGCTTTCTATCTGTGTTTATTATAATACAAACCGTAAAATGTTTCAAGTGATTTTACGTGTTTTTTCTTTTTTATTTGCATTTGTGCTTTTCTATATATCCATGCAGACAAAAGGTCTGATATTTTTCCTTTCCCGCCTTAACTACCATGAACAAACAAAAAGCGGCTTGTCAAGGGCGTAAGAGGGTGGAGATTTTCAAAAAATTTTCGTTATCCGCAGATAAAAAGAAAAATTTTTGAAAATACTACCCGTCCCTTGACAAGCTGTTTTTTATTTGTTATTATTCACATGGGCGGGAAAGGCTGGTTTTCGCCCATATAATAAGGTGCTTTTTCGACATAGCAGAATGGCACAAATACGTCGGAATTTGCTTTGGGTCTTTCAAGCGGGAACGAAAACGGCGGCGGAGTGAATAACACTATGTCAGTCAACATTCCGAATTCATGCGGTTTTATTATGCGTTTTTCGACTTCTGAAGTATTGGTTGACGTGCCCCTGTTAATTCCTGTGTATGCTTCCCTGTTTACGCCTTGCGAAGTGACGATTTTATCATATGTGCCTGCTAAACGGCTAAGATATTCCTGTGTGTCTGCGTCAGACGCTCCCAAAACCGCTTTATATGAGCAGGTATCAGCAATAACTTTCCGCTCCCGCTCGCCGTAAATTGCGTCTAATTGCGCCAAACTCTGAATTATTAAGCATATTGATATTTTTTTACTTCGGAGCGTCGCCAAGCCGTCCAACATTGCGCTGACCTTGCCAAGTCTCGGAAATTCGTCAAGCAAAAATAAAATCGGGCGGGCGTTGATTTCCGAACGCTGTTCAAAGTGGGTCAAAAACTGATTTACTATCAGCGTTAAAAGGTTTTTCCATTGCCGTAATAGATGTTCGGGGATATTGATATATATGTTTTCTCCGTACTCCAAATCATCAGGCGTAATATTATTTGAACGTGACAACGCAGATGATAAATTTTTATCGGTGACGAAATAGACAATGTTTTTGCTAAGTTCGGACATTATAGATAATAACGTTCTATCTTCCATATCCGCCATGCTATTTACAAGATACCGTGCCTCTAATTCGGGGCTGTCACAAAGCTCATGTATAAGCACTTTTGGTGTGTTTCCCTGTATTTGTTTGATAGTATCGAGGAACGACATATTTTGTGCGCTGTAGTGCAAAATGGCGGCGGTGAATATGTTTTGTGCGCTCTCAATCCAAAACGGGTCTTTAATATCGGGCGG
Source organism: Oscillospiraceae bacterium (assembly GCA_009780985.1). GTDB lineage: Bacteria > Bacillota > Clostridia > Oscillospirales > WRJC01 > WRJC01. Next base: position 25,614 of record WQYZ01000042.1, read on the forward strand.
CAAAGGGATAATCGCCTGTGCAATGTCGTTAAGCGGTTTGTGGCGAATTGTAGCGTTTTATGGATTTACACACTATAAATTACGCTCTCCAATAAACATCATTTTGCGTTGAATTCTATCGATTGAATGTTTATTATATTTTTTCTTATGCTTGTTTTTTCTGCTACAATCACAATTTTTTTAACAAATCGCTGAAGAAATATCATGCGTTCTTTATTATTCAATCTTTGCCAGTTTTCATTCAAATCTGTAATTATATCGTCTATTGTTATTTTGGCTTCATTTTCTGCGGGAATTTCAGATTTTGCCCGTTCTATCTCATTTGACAATGTTTCATATTGTTTATTGGATATTTCTATTAATTTTCTATATTCTTCAAAACTGATGTTTCCGCTCATATATTGTTCCATGACTTGTTTTTTGCGGTTTTCTTGGACTTTGACTTTACTTTCGCAATCGGAAATATATTCAAGAATATGTTTCTTTTTATCGTCTGTTTCATCGTTTTTTATATCCGCATTTTTAACCTCTAATGTATTTATGTTTGCCACATATTCATCAAACAGTTTTTCCATTTTCCAGTGAACAATATTCGACATTTTACAGCCGTCATAATGCACTCCACTACATTTATATGCGCTACTGACATATTCGCTTCCGTCTTTACGTGTATAATAATTTTGATGTGTTGAAAATTTATGTCCGCACTCTCCGCAATACAAAACGCCGCAAAAATATTTATCCTCTTTTGGCA
>WQYZ01000043.1 GCA_009780985.1 Oscillospiraceae bacterium
ATTTACGACATAAACCAGGAACTCTTAAAGAATGTGTCGGACTATACGGGAATAGAAAAAGTGTACGGAAGTTTCGACGAAATTCTGAACGACAAAAATCTGGACGCAGTACATCTCGTCACGCCAATTCCCCTGCACGAGGAGCAAACGATTCAAGTGCTTGAATCGGGCAAGCACTGCGCCTGCACCGTGCCTATGGCAATTTCGCTCGACGGAATCAGGCGCATAACAGAAGCTGTGCGCAAATCCGGCAAAAACTACATGATGATGGAAACGACGTTATATACATACCAGTATTTTTACGTGAAAGAGTTGATTGCTCGTGGAAAAATCGGCAGAATACAGTTTATGCGCGGGAGCCACTATCAGGACATGGCGAACTGGCCCGAATACTGGATGGGCTTGCCGCCGATGTATTACGGCACCCACGCAATCGGTCCTATGGTTGCGCTGTCGGGTTCGCGGATAAAACGCGCGAACTGTTTCGGTTCGGGCACAATGGAGGAATGGCTGACAAAACGGTACGGCAATCCGTACCCGGTCGAGAGTGCGCTGTTCGAGTTCGAAAACGGCATGAAAGGTGAAGCGACGCGGTCGCTGTTCGAAACAGCGAGGGAATATCAGGAGGGTTTGTTTATCTACGGAAGCGATGGCTGTTTCGAGTGGGGGTTCAGAGACGACGACGCTCCGTATTTCACTTCCGCCATACCCGCTGCAGACGGCAAACGGGGCGGAGGTTCACATACCGAAATTGTCAACTTGCCGAATTATCATAAACTACTGCCGGAGGAGATACAGCAATTTACAGTCGGAGGTCAGTATGACCCGCTGAATCCTCAGGAGTCATTGAAAAAAGGGGCGGGCGGCGGACATCACGGATCGCACCCGCATTTAGTTCACGAGTTTGTGAGCAGTATAGTCGAGGGACGCAAACCGCGAATTGACGAGATTTTGGGCGGAAACATAAGTGCAGCGGGCATATGCGCCCACGAATCGGCGATGAAAGACGGCGAAGCCGTCATTGTGCCAACGTTCTGAAACAATGAAATTATGTATTATTATACAAAAAACACAAGATAAAAACAAAGGTGTGATATTATATGATAGAACCGGATAAAATCAAAAAAATATATCAGAAAACTGCCGCTAAAAATGATAAATTCAGAATATTCCTGAAAAATAACGCGGACAGCGATGAATTAGACTCATACTTTTTGAGAATACACAATGAATTGTTTTCCGAGTACGATTGCTGCAAGTGCAATAACTGCTGCATACTGTACGACATAAGAGTAGATGAAAATGATATTGAAACGATTTCGGCATATCTTGGGTTGGCTAAGAATGATTTCGTCGAACAATACCTTACTGTAAATGATGAAGACGAATATATAATGAAAGAAAAGCCGTGCAGATTTTTAGAATCTGACGGCAAATGCCGGATACAGGGAGTTAAACCGGCGGTATGCAAAGATTTTCCTTACACGGACAAGCCGTACAGACTGTACAATATGCTTGGGTTATTATCGTTTGCGGAGGACTGTCCGATTGTTTTCGAGATTATAGAAAGGCTGAAACTGATATATAACTATGATTAAAATGAATCGTATTCAAATTATTATTTGCTAAAAAATTATAGTCGCTTAAAAACATTGATGAACCTCTTATTAGATTTAAAACGAAAGGCAGGGCACGCACGATGCGTAAAAAAGTAAAAAAGCCCAACGGTATTTTATATTTTCTTGTCTACATATTTATTTATCCCTTTTTAAAAATCATGTTCCGGCTCAAAGTAGACCGCACAAATTACCGCCCGCCAAAAGGTCCGTTTATCGTGTTGAGCAACCACACGTCTTTCATGGATTTTTTATTGACAATGCTGACAATATATCCCCTACGCCTAAACGCCGTTGCCGCGCAGAAATTTTTTCTGTACAAACCGTTGAATAAATTGCTGCCGTTGATGGGATGTATCCCGAAAAATCTGTTTGACCCGGATATTCGTTCAGTTATCGGAATAAAGTCTGTCATAAAACGCGGCGGCAGGATATTGCTTTTCCCGGAGGGACGCTGTACTGTGGATGGTCCTTATATGGGTATGGACAAAACAACCGGGATACTTATAAAAAGCCTCGGCGTGCCGGTTATAAGCTGTCATATTGACGGCGCATACACCTGTATGCCGTTCTGGCGTAAAGGTATACGGTTCGGGCGCGAACGGGTGACGCTCGCAAATCTTTTTACGGCGGAGGATATGGAGTCGATGTCTGCCGACGAAATCAACGCGGCGATTGACCGCAGTTTAAGCGGCATGAATACGCCCGCGCCGTCAAAACCGCTGCGCGTATTTAAAGAAAAGCGTCTGCTTGAGGGGTTACAAAATATTATTTATTACTGTCCCAAATGCGGTCGGGAGTTCACATTGGAAACAAAAGGCAACACAATTTATTGCACAGCTTGCGGCAATACTGCGACAATGGATTGTTATGCGAAACTGATCCCAACGCAGGGCAGTATTATACCTAAAAGCGTACATGACTGGTACAAAGAACAGGCAGTATATGAAATGCAATTTCTGAAAGAGGACATGGAACCGATAAAAGTTCAGGTCACTGTCCGTATGCCGCTTAAAGAAGCAAACGGAATCGAGCCGTGCGGAAACGGGACGCTCTGGCTTGACCCAAAAGGCTGGCATTATGACGGTCAGCTTTTGAGTGAAGAAGTACATTTATTTTTCCCTATAGAAATGGTCCCAGCTATGCCATTTGACCCCAACGATAATTTCCAGATATACTCAAACGGGAGTTTTTATTCATTCACATCCGAAAATGCGTGCGCATGCGCGAAATACGCCACGATTGGGGAGTGTGCGTACTGGCGTTTTGCGCCTGCTGTGCAGATGACGCCGGGATATGACAGCGGGTTTTGCATAAACGCGATTTTAAATTCCACAAAAATATAAGTTTATTTTATAACCGGTATAATATAAATGTATACCGGTTACTTACTGCCGTGTATTGTATTTTTATGCAATATAATGTATAATAATACAAAATCGATTTTAATATTATGTTTATAAAGGGGAATCACCATGACTATAGATTACAATATTTTAGCAAGAGATTATGACCTCACTCGCACAGCAAATATCAATATCATAAATTTGTTTGCGGATAGACTGCCGCTTGACGGCAAGATAATTCTTGATTTCGGCTGCGGTACGGGCAACTTCGCCTACGCAATCAAAAAGCTCACCTCCGCCGATATGTACGGAGTGGACCCGTCTGAGGGTATGAGAACACAGGCTTTGACAAAAGGACTTGACGTGCGGTGCGGAGATCATGCATCTGTACCGTTTGATGATAACTTTTTCGATTTCATCTACATGACCGATGTCATACATCATGTGCCGGATATGAAAACGATGTTCTGCGAACTCAGTCGTGTCCTGAAACCAAGCAGTCATATATGCATACTTACCGAGTCGCATCGCCAGCTTGAAACGCGTTTCTGGGTGAAGTATTTTCCAGCTGTTGTCGCAACGGAGAAGAAACGCTATCCTGATATACCCGATATAATCAACGCCGCCAAAATCGCCGGGTTTGATGAATTTAATGTGGATGTCACCGATATGGAGAGTGATTTTACCATTTCGGATGAGTTCGTCAGGATAGTCGAAAAAAAGGGATATTCTATGTTCCGTTTGATAGAAGAAGCCGATTATCAAGCCGGTCTCGTGGAGTTGAAAAAAGATTTTATAAATAAAATAATCATACACAGCAATCACGGCGAAACGCTGATATGGCTGAAGAAACGAGAGGAAAATTTATGAATATCACTTACACAAACAGTCTGATGCCTGAGGAGTTCAACACCTTACGGGCTTCTGTCGGCTGGACAACTATTGAGAGCGTATTGACGGTCAAAGGGCTTGAAAATACAGCCTGTATTGTATGCGCAAGGGACGGCGAAAAAGCGGTCGGAATGGCAAGGGTCATTACTGATTACGGCTATGTCGTTTATATTGCCGACATGATTGTTCTGCCGGAATATCAGGGCAACGGAATTGGCAGAGAAATTATGTCGCGCGTCATGGCATATATAAAACAAAACATCGCGCAGGGACAGAGTAAATATATTGCGCTTATGGCGGCGAAAGACAAAGAGGGATTCTATGAAAAATTCGGATTTATAAAACGCCCGACAGATGATTCAGGCTGCGGAATGACACAGTGGATGCAAAAGGAGGGCGCGCAATGAACGAAACCATATTGATGTATGAGGAATTATCTTTCAACGCTCACCCTGCGTTGCAGACGCAGTTCTACGACGGCTGGATTCTGCGGTTCGCCAACGGTTACACAAACAGGGCTAATTCAGTCAACCCGCTCTATCTTTCTGTGCTCGGTTTGCAGACCAAAATAGCCGAGTGCGAAAAACGGTATTTTTCACAGGGACTGCCAGTTGTCTATAAACTGACTGACGGCACTGACCCTGATATCGACAGTCTGCTTGAACAAAAAGGCTATACAAAAGTCGCGCCTACATATGTCATGGAGATGGATTTGCAAGATAAAGAATTTTCGGCGGGCGATTGTATTCTCACAAGCTGTGCCGACGATGAATGGCTCAATGCGTATTTTTCGTTCGGCAAATATTCCGACAGCGTAAAAATGGCGACCGCCAAACAAATACTTGAAAATGTAAAATGCGTCATAATTTGCGGACGCATTGTAAAAGACGGCTTATCTGTCGCCTGCGGTTCAGCGGTGATTGAACGCGGATATATGGGGTTATTTAATATTGTCGTTGACGAGCCTCAGCGCGGCAAGCGCTACGGCACTGAAATATGCGAATCTCTCCTGTTTGCGGCAAAACGTCTCGGCGCGCGCACAGCTTATTTGCAGGTCGTGCAGGATAACTGGAAAGCGATAAACCTTTACATAAAACTCGGATATAAAACGGCATATTCATATTGGTACCGGTTTAAGAAAGAAAGTCATTAGTTATCCTATATTTCTTAATATTTTGTAATTATAATAAATATAAACAAAAAAACGAAATCGGAGGAATAATAAATATGGCAAAAATAGGTTCGCCGCTGTTTATAGTGAGAGAGGACTGCGGCAGAGATTTAATGGAGATTTTAGGCAGGTTATCGGAAATCGGATACAACGGCATTGAGTTTTTAGGATTTTTCGGTAATAAACCGTCAGACATCAGAAAACGGCTTGGCTCATGCGGACTTACGGCGGTGGGCGACCATGTGCCGTTTGATGAATTTGCTGCAAATACCCGTAAAGTGATAGACGAACATAAAGAAATCGGCTGCGGATATATTACAGTAGGCGCGCCGAAAGCGGACGGTTTACCCGGCGGCGAAAATTACGCCCGAACAATAGAAACGTACGAAAAGCTCGGCGAAGCGGTGAACTCTGCGGGTATGAAACTGCTTTTCCACAATCACGCGGAAGAACTCAGGAATACGTCGAACGGAAAAATGGTTCTTGAAAATATACTGGACGATGTCCGTGCGGATTTATTATATTTTGAACCCGATCTCGGCTGGATACAGATAGGCGGCGCAGACCCTGTATATTATATGCAAAAATATAACAGCCGCTGTCCGGTTGTCCATTTTAAAGACTATATGCCAATAGCAGCAGATGAAAAGGGATTTGTTTTCCGTCCGACAGGCTACGGCGTTATGAATAACGCTGTATTATACGCAATGTCTTTGTCATTTAACCCTGTGCCTGAGTGGTATATAATGGATCACGACTGTGCGTATGAACGCGACGCTTATGATGATTTGGCTCTATCGCTTGATTATTTCAAAAATCTGATGATGGTGACAAAATAACTTTGGCACATATTATTATATAAAAAATCCGGCGTAAGAATCACATCTTACGCCGGATTTTTTCAATTTATTTATCGAATTCATATGCCGCCGAGAGCATAGCCAAATAGTTCTCAAGCGGGATATATTCGGGGACGCTGTTGCCTGTGCCGAGCGCGTATCCGCCTCTTGTCGCAACCCTTTCCAGCATTTTTCTTGACCTCTCTTTTACTTCCTCCGGCGTTTTTGTCACGATGAAATTTACGTCGATTCCGCCGATTACCGCTATTCTGTCATGATATGTCTCGTAAAAATTCTCTACCGGTATGATATTGTCCTCGAATGAATGTTTAGCGTCGTATTTTATGTCGTCAACGATATCGTCCATAACCTCGCTCGGATTGCCGCATGAGTGAAGAACGCACAGTTTATTGCGGCTGTGCACCGCTTCCACTATCTTTTTATGCCACGGGAATATATATTCTCTCATCTGTTTCGGCGACAGCATAGTCTGAGTATTGAATCCCCAGTCGTCATTTCCGAAAGCCGCGCCTATTATATTATATTCAGTTGCCATTTCGTAATAGCGCACTAAACGTTTGCCGACATTTTCCGCAATATCACTTACAAGTTCGGGATCTTCATAGACTTTCATACACAGATTGTCATAACCCATTATGCCTATTATATTTTCAAGCACACCGCCCGGACCTACCATAACAGCTTTCATACCTTGGGGAACATACGGCTCGACTTTTGCCAAATGAGCCATACTGAAATCTTCGGGTTCAAGCCATTTGTATTCATCGAAACTTTTTCTGTCATAAATTGCGGCTTCATGATTCAAAGTAGTAGTCTGTTTACTTGGGCCTCCTTTTTGCGGGAAACCGAAACCGGAGGGCCAGGTGGAAAAATAGTCATATCCCAAATTCGCGAAAGCAGAAGCCATGATGAGCATATATGAAATATCCTCCTTACCGTCGAGATATTTCGGGTCGCAGAACTTTCTGTAAATAGTATCATTCATAAAAAGTTCCATAAATACGGGGCGCGGCGGTGCTTCTCTGCGAAGCACCTTTAATAAGTTTTCAAAAACCGGTTTACGATTCATAAAATTATCTCCTTAAAAATTTTTTTGTATTTTCTTTAAGCCATAACTGTATATAATTTATATAAACGCTTTTATTATATTGTATCACACTGTTACAGATTTTTCAAGACTTTTATGTTATAATTATAATGATATACAATTAATTTAACCTTTTTTAAATAAATTGTCTCTATAATATATGTAGGCCTACAAAATAAAACGAACGAAGTTCATAACACGAACAAAGTTCGCGATGGAAACGGGGGGAGAGCCGTAATTTTTGAACAGCATGATGAATTTAAGTCGGAATACGAAAAAATCGTCTTGAAATATAACAGAAAACTCATATTGTATGCCAAAACGCTGTGTAATAATAACGACCATGCAGAAGAAATTGCTCAGGAAACTTTATTGACGGGATTTAAGTATTTCGGCAGTCTGAATGACAGACAAAAGGTATTCCCATGGCTCAAGACGATAGCAAAACGAATATACTTGCGTAAATTTCATCCGAACGAAGATTATTATGACTTTACAGTTTCAATCGACTCGCCTGTTTTCGACGACAGTAATTCCTCCGGCAATACAGGCATAACCATGGCAGAGACAATTGTTGACAGTACCGTTGATATTGAGGAGAACTATACACAGAACCAGCTTTGCCGTTACATATTGAATGAAATCGACAAGTTATCCCAAAAGCAAAGAGATTCTGTAATATTTCGCTATTATTATGGTTTCTCTGTCAAAGAAACAGCCGCTTCGCTTAAAATGACCGGTAACAGCGTGAAAGTATCGTCGCATATCGGTCTTGAAAAAGTAAAAGAAAATCTGAAAAATTATTTTATCAAAGGAGATTATATCATGAATTGTAAAGAAGCATACGCATATTTACTTCAATACGCAAAAGGAAAAATCTCGGAACACGGGAAAGAAGAAGTGGAAAAACATATAAATGTATGCAAAGAATGCCGCGATATAGCGTTATCGCTTGCGGAATTGGATAAGCATATCACTCCGGCACAGGAAAAAGAACACCGCAATTATGTCGTACATTTCCAACTGCCTGAATATTCGCTTGAATATGTTTCGGTAAATATGGAAGTGGAGAGTTATCAGGAAGTAAACGCAAAAATTGAAGAATGGCAAGGGGTTATACCGTTTGACAGTATATATCTCAGATATCCGGGATTCAGCTTCACATTTTCGCAGGTGGATTTCACGAGGGAAACGTTGGCGGAATTCGGAGACGACGGCTTTCAACTGCCGTTTGAAGAAATTGAACGCGGCGACAATTTTATTAAATACCGTTATACAAAGATGAATAAGATAAGAAATCCGCATGAATTTGCAATTGTTTTTCTTTCAAAAGAAAAAAAGTTAAACCAGTCGGTTGAACATCCCGACTTAATATACGGACACGCTCAGAACTGGGCGAGGAGAAATTGCGGCGGGAAAATAGGCGTATATCTCGCTGTTCCGTCGAGTGGGAAAAATCTGCGAATCAGACAGGGCGACGATATTATCAACTGCGGTGCATATAAATTTGTTTACGCCGACAGACACGTTTTATATAACGAATACGTAACCGTAAACTGTTCATATATTCAGTAAAGAAGCAATGATCCGTAAAAATGGCGACAGGTATATGTCGCCATTTTTGTGTCATTATATTATGAAAAATTGTTGCAAAAAATAATATGCAGTGGTATAATAAAAGTAAAATTTATGATAATGAAAATGGCGAGGTAAAAATTTATGGGTATAACACAATTAAGAAAAGAAATGTTTCAGGGATTCAACACTTATTACAATAACAGCGTATTGACTCACGTACATATGCCGGACTGTTTCGCGCTAAGTCTCGGTTTTAAATTCTATAACGGCACTTACGGGGGTGGCATGCTGCTGACGGAAGCGTTGATAGGAGTTGAAAATATACACCCGGGTATGCGCGGTTACGACGGCACGTACACCGAGCTTACCCTATATTCGCACGACCATGAAGTTTTCATACAAAGCGCGGTTATCGACGACAATCAATATCTTTTGGTAACGCCCGTGAAAATTGCCAAAAATCCGCCTGCGCTGCTTATTTCTGCGGCGATTTTGTGGAACAAGCCCGGTTATGTCGAGATAAACGGCGATTCACTGACCGGAACTACTCCCGAACGAAAATTCCAAGTTTTCACCGACGGGAAACACATACGTGAAATGAACATCGGACTCGTCAATCCCTATTTTTCTGTAGAACTGCCGCACGCAGTCGCCGTTTCAACCGGTAAGTCTGTTACTGCGGACGAACTGAAAGAAGTTATGAAGCAGAAAAAAGAAAGCATAAAAAACGAACTTGCGCGTTTCGGGGAACTTTCGGAAGCGTATAACGCTATGAGAACATGTATGGCATGGGATACGATATACGAACCTGAGAACAGCCAGATATGCTCGCCGGTAAGCCGCCCGTGGAGCAAATATTGGGGCGGGTATGTGCTGTTCTGCTGGGATACGTATTTTGCCGCTATGCTGGCGATGCCTGACAATAAAAATCTTGCGTATGCGAATCTCATAGCAATTACGCACGAAAAAACCGAAGCGGGATTTGTGCCGAATTTCGGCAGCGTCAACGACGGCAAAAGCCGCGACCGCTCACAACCTCCCGTAGGCTCTCTTGCGCTGAAAGAAATATACCGCCGCTACCGTGAAAAATGGATTGTGGAATATCTTTTCGACGACCTGCTTGAATGGAACCGCTGGTTCGCCGGACACCGCAGACTGCCGGACGGATGTCTTTGCTGGGGTTCAGACCCGTATGAGGCGAAATACGGGCGGCATTGGGAAATCGACGGAATAAATCAGACGCTCGGCGGCAAATTGGAATCCGGTCTCGATAATTCCCCTATGTACGACGATATCCCGTTTGACTGCGAAAAGCACATAATGTTACTTGCAGATGTAGGCTTGACGGGGCTGTACATAATGGACTGCGAATCGCTCGCCGAACTTGCCGACGTTATAGGCAGACCTGAGAGTTTCGAATTGCGGGAACGCGCCGAATATTCAAAAGATGGGCTTGAAAGTATGTGGGACGATGATTTCGGCATGTACTTGAATAAACGCACCGATACCGGCGAGTTCAGCCGCAGGATATCGCCGACAAACTTCTATGCGTTATTCAGCGACAGGGTGAGCGCACATAGGGCGGAACGTATAGTAAAAGAACATTTTTTCAACGAAAACGAATTTTACGGCGAATATATGATGCCGTCGATTGCCAGAAACGACCCCGCTTATACCGACCAGGAATATTGGCGGGGACGCATCTGGGCACCGATGAATTTTCTAGCGTATACCGCGATGCGTAAACATCATCTTACGAAACCGTGCAAAGTTTTGGCGGAAAGTTCCAAAAGGCTTTTGCTGTTGGAATGGAATATGCACGGTCATGTTCATGAAAATTATAACGCCGACACCGGTATGGGCTGCGATGTAAAAAGCAGCGACAAGTTCTATCACTGGGGCGCGCTGTTATCGCTTATTGCCATGACAGACGCAGGATATGTCGCCGGACCGGAAGAGCCGCTTGAGTAATTAACAAATAATAATTAACGGAGGGTATAAAATGCGTTCTGAAAAAGAAATGTTTGATTTATTGCTGAACTTTGCGAAAAATGATGAAAGAATACGGGCTGTCGGAATGGAAGGCTCGCGGACAAATATCAATGTCCCGAAAGATGATTTTCAGGATTATGATATAACATATATCGTAACTGATATGGATGCGTTTACAAAAAACGACGATTGGCTTGATATTTTCGGCATAAGAATTATTATGCAAAAACCCGAGGCAATGGATTTATTTCCTCCGGAAATTGACGGTTTTTCTTATTTGATGATTTTTGAAGATGATATAAAAATAGACCTTAAAATTTTACCGCTCGAATTATTGAATAAATATTTGAAACGCGATAAATTATTAAAAATATTATTGGATAAAGACGGGCTTGTGCCAAATCCGCAAATACCGACAGATGAAGATTATTGGATTTACAAGCCGCCCGCCACATTTTTTGACGACTGCTGTAACGAGTTTTGGCATACTTCAACATATGTCGCTATAGGTCTTTTCCGCGATGAATTGCTGTTCGCCTCTTATCACATGGAGCAAATCGTACGGGCAGAACTTTTACGTATGCTTTCGTGGAAAATAGGCGTCGGTTACGGCTATGGTTTCAGCGTCGGGAAACACAGCAAGTACATAAAAAAATATTTATCTGAAAGCGAATGGGATTTGCTGATGAGAACTTACCGGATGGATTCTGCTGAAAATTGCTGGGCGGCTTTGGAATCCGCGCATATATTATTCCGTCAGGCGTCTCATTATGTCGCAGACAATTTCGGCTATACTTACCCCGATTATGATGTGCAGATAACGAATTATATAAACAAACATAAAAATAATAAACAATAATAAGGAGCTGATATTAATGGCAAAACCTATATTTGAAAAAACAGTGATAGGCGAATTGGTAAATCGTACAGGCGGAAGTGTGATGAATACTCTCGGCTGTACAGGCGACGTCAACGCCGACGGATTGACAGACTATATCGTATGCGGCAGGAACGGCGAAATGGCGTGGTTCGAAAATACCGGACGGCGTGAAAAATGGATAAAGCATCATATCGCCGATATACAAAGTCAGGAATGCGGCGGATGCGCTGTAGACCTTACAGGTAACGGCTTTCCCGATATTATAAACGGTTCGGACTATTCCAACGACGAAATGTGCTGGTGGGAAAATACCGGGAAGTTTGACGGCGAATGGCGGCGCAGGGTAATTGCCAAAACCGGAAAAGGTCAGATGCACGATACTCTCATAGGCGAAATTAAAAATGACGGCGTTAAATATTTAGTATTCACAAATCAAGGCGGCGGCACAACAATATATTGTATTCCCGTGCCCATAGACCCGTATGTATCTCCGTGGCAGGGACTTGAAGTAATCGCAGAGGGGTTGGCTCTCCCGAATACCGCATACAAATCAAGCACACAGCCGGAGGAGGGATTGGCTCTCGGAGATGTGGATAACGACGGCAAACTTGAAATTGTGTGCGGCACTTCGTATTACAAGTGGAACGAGAACGGTAAAAACTGGGAAGCTGTTCGGTTTACCGAAAAAATATACATAACCACCAAAATTTTAATCGCCGATTTAGACCGTGACGGCAGAAACGAAATAATCCTCGCCGAGGGTGACGCGTATATATACGGTCACGACGAAGGGTGCAAATTGGCATGGTTCAAGCCGAAAGGTGAAAAATACGGCGAAGAATGGGAAGAACATATAATTGATACGGGGCTGCTTGACGTTCATTCGATAGCGGCGGCAGATTTATGTTCAAACGGTTACTGCGATATATTCGCCGGTGAAATCGGCGCGGTTCAGCGCGGGGGCAAATCAGAGGAATATATTATCCGCCAGCCGCGCCTTATGGTCTATGAAAACGACGGCAGGGGCAATTTCACGGCGCGTCACATAATCGACGAGGGTACGGGAATACATGAGGCGGTATTGACTGATTTGGATAACGACGGCAGATTGGATATTGTCGGCAAGCCGCTGCACGGCTCCGAACAATGGAATATACATGTCTGGTACCGTATAGATTAACCGGCTGTTAAAAAATACCATGAAAAATTTTTGTTAATTTTTCTGAATATTATAGACGGAATTCGATTTTTTATGCTATACTTATACTCGGAGTATTAAAATTAACCGTATTTTTTTGTTTTGATAGAGTATATAGAATGGATGATAGAAAGTTGGAACTTCAGCAAAGCGTTAAGAATGTTAAATTGGAAACAAAATCAGTAAACTTTTATTACGGTGCTTTTCATGCCTTGAAAGATATTACGTTCAGGATTTTTGACCGCACTATCACGGCGATTATCGGTCCGTCGGGCTGCGGGAAATCTACTCTTTTAAAACTTTTTAACCGTATGAACGACCTTGTGCCCGGAGTCAGGGTAGAGGGCGAAATTTTGCTTGACGGAGTTTCAATTTATGAAGATAATATAGATGTCGTCTCGCTCAGGAGTAAAGTCGGCATGGTTTTCCAGAAACCGAACGTATTTCCGATGAGTATTTATGACAATATCGTTATCGGTCCTAAACGTCACGGAATAAAGCGTAAACATGAATTGGACGTTATCGCGGAAAGGTGTCTTTCGCAGGTGGCGTTATGGGAAGAAGTAAAAGACAATCTGAAAAGACCCGGGCTTGAACTTTCTCCGGGACAACAGCAGCGGCTATGTATTGCCCGCGCTCTTGCCGTGGAGCCGGACGTCATATTGATGGACGAATCCTGCAGCGCATTAGACCCCGAATCGACGATGAAAATTGAGGAATTGATGCTGGAATTGGCAAAAAAATATACTATTATTATCGTTACGCACAATATGGAACAGGCAGTTCGGGTATCTGATATGGCGGCATTTATGATGATAGGGAAAGACAAAGTGGGAATGTTGGTTGAATATGCCCCGACTGACGAAATGTTTGCCAATCCCAAAGACAAACGCACCGAAGATTATATTACGGGGCGGTTCGGATAAATGTGAAAAAGAATTTATATAAAACGGAAAAGCGGAGGATATTATTTTGGAATTTGTATTAAACGGGCAATTCGCGTTATACGCGGAAAAAGTGTTATCATCTAAAAAATACTATAAAGAATATCTGAATGGGGAAATAAATTCAGCCCAGTTCCGTGAATCTATGGTTGCGGACGCAAGCCTCTCAGGTGCCGCATGGTTTAATGAATATAGTATTAAACGCATTTCATTAATGCCGCCTGACGAAAAATTGCCTGCTGAGACCATAATCAACTATCTTACGAACAATAATATTATATCAAAATGCGAAAATATGTACGACGGGTTTGATGAATACAGAAAATATATACGCGAAAATTATAATCACGGTAAATTCATTACGTTCATATATCCCGAAGACGAGCGTCTGCTGTATGCCGTCACAAAAATCACGCAGCCTAAAAAGATTTTTGTAGCCGGTTCTTATTACGGTTATTTTGCGGTATGGGCTATGAAAACCATATCCGAAAACGGCGGTACGGCTATTTTATCGGACATAAACGGAGAAGTCTGTGAACTGGCAAAAGAAAATTTTGAAAAGCTCGGATATGGAAATAACGCGGAGATATATTGTGAAGATTCGGAAACTCTGCTGGCGCGCCGTACAGAATCTATTGATATGCTGGTGCTTGACGCAACAGGCAAATATGACGACCTGCGCCCCGAATACAGGGGGAAACGTATATACGGGGCATTGTTAAAAGACGCGGAGCATCTTCTGAAAAAAGGCTCGGCGATAGTTATTCATAACATGGAACCTGAAAATCCCGAAATGAAGATGCTTGTTGAGGAACTGCAATCAATCAACGCTCTTGGCACAAGTTATGACACATACAACGGCGTGGGCGTGTATGTTATAGTATAGTCTATAGTCTGATTTTATAATATATGTAATATCACAAAACGGAGGATAATTCATGTGAGAATAATTAAAACGGCTGTAATGGCGGTATTAATTCTTGTTTTTACGGGTTCAATGTTTTCATGCGGCGATAACGGAATGTCCACTATAATCGCGGCGGGGTCCACTTCGGTTCAGCCTTACGCCGAGATATTAGCCGAAAAGTATTCGGCGTTATATCCCGACAGCGCAATAGACGTTCAGGGCGGCGGGTCGGCGGCGGGCATTGAAGCGGCTGAAGCCGGCACGGCTGAAATAGGCATGTCTTCGCGCGCGCTGACCGAAGATGAAAGCGCATTGCTGTGGTCTGTGGAAATTGCCAAAGACGGTTTAGCGGTAATCGTGAATCCAAAAAATCCGATTAAAAATCTTACTTTGGAGCAGGTTAAGGATATATACGCAAACACAGTCGCAGACTGGAGCGACGTCGGCGGAAATAAAGCAAAGATTCACGTTATCACCCGCGAAGAGGGTTCCGGAACCAGAAGTGCATTTCAAGATCTGATTATGGAGAAAGCGCAGATAACCCCGAAAGCCATTGTTCAGGATTCCAACGGGGCGGTTAGACAGTTGGTTTCCAGCGACCCTAATTCTATCGGTTTTATTTCTCTGGGTTTAGTCGACGAAACAGTTAAGGCTGTGGAATTGGACGGTGTAGAAGCTACGTCGGCAAATGTCATAAACGGCACTTATAATCTCTCCAGACCGTTTTTATTTCTTTCAAAGGGCGAGCCGGAGGGATTAGCCAAACAATTTATTGATTTTACGCTTTCACCGGAGGGACAACAATTACTGATTAACGAGGGGCTTATTCCGGTCACGCCGGATACGCCGGACTCGTCAAATATGTCAAACTCGGAGACGGAAGGAAACGGATAATATAATTATGAATAAATTTGATTCTAACAAAAAGTTAAAGAGAAAATCAAACGGGAAGTCAAATGAAAAATTATCCGGCGGAATATTTTTTGCTCTTGCTCTTTCGTCAATATCCGCGCTTGCGCTGATTACGGTATTTATTATTGTGCAGGGCGCGCCTATTATCGCCAAAGTGGGAGTTTTGAATTTCGTTTTCGGCATGAATTGGGCGCCGAGCCAGAATGAGTTCGGAATTTTCCCGATGATTATCGGTTCCGTATCGGTCACTTTGGGCGCGGCGATTATAGGTGTTCCTATAGGCATCTGCTGCAGTATTTTTCTGACTGAATTTGCCCCAGCTACTTTGCGAAACATATTCAGACCGGCAATTCAGCTGCTTGCCGGTATTCCGTCGGTTGTATACGGATTCTGGGGATTGATTTTCATTGTGCCTTTTATACGGGATTACTTGGGGGGACCTGGACTTAGCATACTTGCCGGGTCTATTATCCTCGGAATAATGATTTTGCCGACAGTCATCAGTATATCAGAGGTTTCTATTCTCGCGCTGCCGCGTCAATACAAAGAGGGCGCGCTTGCTTTGGGAATGACGCATTGGCAGACTATATATTCCGTATTGCTGCCCACGGCTAAATCGGGGATTGTAGCCGCCGTCATTCTGGGTATCGGACGCGCTATCGGCGAGACAATGGCGGTTATTATGGTTCTTGGCAACGCCGTCGCAATCCCGACATCTATTTTGGATCCGGTCAGAACTTTAACGACAAATATCGGCATTGAAATGGGATACGCTTCTGGCGACCACAGGCAGGCTCTTTTCGCCACGGGTATCGTGCTGTTTATAATAATCATGATTCTGAACTCCGCCGCCCAGTACATAGCCAGAAAAAAATAAATTTATATAATGCAGAAAATTTATATAATGTGCAGTACGGGAGGCTATTTATGTTTGAAATTGAAGGGCAGATTTTCGATTGGGATATAAACAAGAACCTATCAAACATCGAAAAGCACGGAGTGCCGTTCAAAGAGGCGGCAACGGTTTTTAGAGATACTGCCGCTGTCGTCATTGATGATACGGAACATTCGCAAAACGAAGAAAGATTTAAAATCATAGGTCATAGCGGCAACTTGCGTTTGTTGATGGTTTGCCACTGTTATAGGGAGGATAATTCCATAATACGGATAATATCCGCAAGAAAAGCAACAAAAATAGAACAAAACCAATACGGGAGGGAAATAAAATGATTAACGGCAAAATTGACACAAGCGATATTCCTGAAATAACAGATTTTTCAACTGCGCGTCCAAACCCATACGCTGAAAAAATAAGAAAATATGGATATTCTATAACGATTCACTATAGCCCTGAAGATGTGGATAGAATGACGAAAAATGCTATTGATAAAATAAAGAGTCTTGATATCCTTGAGCTAGACCCTGAAGAAATAGCGGCTCTTGAAAAGTACCGAAAAGCAAATAGCGTATGAACGGAGAAAAAGCAATGATTAAAATAGTTTGGGTTATTGGGCAAAGTGCGGCAGGGAAAGAAACATTTATAAAATATGCTGTTGATAATCCTGATAGTGAATTAATACGTCAATTAAAATATAATAATAGTAAAATAATTCCTTTGTTAGATTATAAAAAAGATGAAGTCTTAAATTTAATAAGCAAAGAAACAAACGCAGTTATTTTAATCAAATGGCAACATTATAACACGGGCTATGATTTTGCAAAATCAGATTTATCAGAGTTAAAAGCTATTATTCCTACGGCAAACGAAATTATATGTTTATCAGTTGAAAGCGATACTTTGTATGCAAGATTGTTCAAGAAACCTTGGTTTGATAAAAATGAAGCTGCGAATTTTACTCAAGAAAAAATGAATAATGTTGTTGAAATAATGAGAAACAACATAAGAAAATATTTAAGTATTGGGTTTGCATTAGCGGCAGAAATAGATGCTACTGACGGTTATAAAATAATTGAGCATTCATTATTGAAAATATAATAACCAACACCTGCTAATAAGCATTTTCTACGTCTGACCCTAATAAAAACAGCAGAATCTACAAGAAAAGAGTATAAAATGGTATGAAAATAAAGCCGCGTACAAGCGAAAAGATAGCAAAAGTGATAATCTGGGCAGCCGCCCTTTTGGTAATGGCAATTCTGCTGTTCGTAGTTATATACATATTGGTAAAAGGTCTGCCTATGATTAACTGGAAATTCCTCACGGAAATTCCGAGCAATATGGGACGTGACGGAGGTATTTCCTCCACTATCGTCGGCACTCTTTTTGTGACTGTCGTCGCTGTTGTTATAGCGACGCCGTTCGGAGTGGGAACAGCTTTCTATTTGGCGGAATATACTAAAGAGAATATAATCACGCGCATTATCCGTTTCAGCGCGGAATCGCTGGCGGCGATACCCTCTATTGTATACGGACTTTTCGGGTTTATCTTTTTTGTCATATACTTAAACATGGGGTGGTCTATTCTATCCGGCGGTCTGACCTTGGCTTTTATGATTCTGCCCACTATTATCCGCACGTCGGAAGAAGCGATACGCACCGTCCCGTATATATACAGGGAGGTCAGTTTCTCTCTTAGCGCGACAAAATGGCAGACAATCAGCAAAGTGGTATTTCCGTCTGCACTCCGCGGCATTTCAAACGGCATTATTTTAAGCATAGGTCGGTGCGTCGCCGAAACAGCCGCCGTAGTTTTAACCGCAGGTTCGGCTTTGCGTATGCCTACGTCTATTTTCTCACCTACAAGAACAATGGCGGTACATTTCTATATACTCGCCCGTGAGGGAATATCTATGGATAATGCGTACGGCACAGCCGCCCTTTTAATCATCCTGATTTTTATAATAAATGTCGTGATAAATACAATAGTAAACCGGTTCACGGTACAAAGCCGTTAAAAATATGAATGTGTAGGGTGCGACGCCCTCGGCGCACCGCCGTAATATCTCATTACGTAAAAATATATAAATACGGCGCGCCGAGGGCGTCGCGCCCTACAGAATTCAGGAAATAAATATGCAATCAAAAATAGTAATAAAAAACTTAAATTTTTATTTTAAAGATAAACAGGTAATTCACGGACTTAATTTGGAAATCCGTGAAAATGAAATCTTAGCTGTTCTCGGTCCGGCAAACAGCGGAATAACGACTCTGCTGCGTTCTCTGAACCGTCTCTGCGACTTAATCCCGGAAGCGCATATGGACGGGGAAATACTGATAGACGGGAAAAATATTTGTGATTACGATATAAACGTAACCGAACTGCGGCGCAGAGTGGGAATGGTTTTCGATGTGCCTACTCCCCTTCCCATGTCCGTGTTTGACAATGTTGCCTACGGACTCCGGTTAGGGAGCAAAAAAAGCAGAAAAAGCAAAGATAACGTTAAAAATAAAAAGTCTGTCGCGGAGAGCGTGGAAAACGCGCTGCGTATGGCGGCTCTTTGGGACGATATTAAAGACAGGCTGAATATGCCGGCGATGAGTTTATCCGGCGGTCAGCAGCAGAGATTGTGTATCGCGAGGGTTTTGGCTCTGAATCCGGAAGTAATTCTGTTAGACAGACCGTGTTCTGGTCTTGACCCGATATCGACGGCTAAAATTGAGGAATCCCTGATACTTCTGAAAGAACAGTTTACTATTGTTATCGCCCCGCATAACGTTCAGCAGGCGGGACGCGTTTCCGACAGGGTTGCTTTTATGCTTATGGGTTCCCTGATAGAAGACGGATTAAATACAGAAGTTTTTTCAAATCCAAAAGACCAGCGTACAAATGATTATATTACCGGCAGATTCGGTTAAAATATATAAACACAAAAGGATATAAAAAAATAATTAAAATAACAGAGGAGGTGTAAGTTAATTTTATGAGAAGTAAATTTGACGAACAGTTAAATCAGCTCAATAACTCTCTTATAGAGATGTGCAGAATTGTCAAACAGGCAATCGCGGACGCAGATAAAGCATTAATGGAACAGGATGTCGTTCTTGCGCAAAAGATAATATCCTCAGACGATGAAATCGACAACAAAGAAAAAGAGATTGAAAGTCTTTGTCTGAAGATAATATTGCTTCAACAGCCGGTCGCACACGATTTGCGTCTTGTTTCGACTGCATTGAAAATAATTACAGATTTAGAGCGCATCGGCGACCATGCTACGGATATTTCTGAAATTACGATATTGCTTGCGAATAAAAAGTATATCAAAAAATTGGAGCATATTCCGCAAATGGCGGCGGCGACAATGAAAATGCTGACGCAAAGTATCGACGCGTTCGTAAAAAAAGATTTGGAGCTTGCCAAAGAAGTAAGGGCTTACGACGATGTAGTGGATAATCTTTTTGAAACAGTGAAGAAAGATCTGATTGAACTGATAGAAGAAAATTCGAATAACGGCGATCAGGCGATTGACTTGATAATGATAGCAAAGTATTTTGAGAGAATCGGAGATCATGCTACAAATATCGCCGAATGGGTTGAATTTTCGCTCACGGGGATTTATAAAGAGAGTAAAATAATGTGAGGGGTATGATGAACCCCTCATTTTATTTATATATTCAGCATTTTTTATTTTACCAAACCGTTTCATCGCCGCAAATATTTCTTATTTTGATTCGTAACGGTTTTTTATCACTTTCGATAGTCCCGTTCCAAAATTCTTTTGTTTTTATTCCGTTTTTGATTACATAACCATTCTTATCAATTTTTATTTCGCTGTCAGAATGCCATTCACCGTTTGTATTTGTGCAGTCAAGACTGGTAAATTCGATAAGTTCTAATCCGTCGTCGCTTATAGTTATTGGATTATATGTTTTGCCTGCCGATTTGTTTGAATATGTCAAGATATTCAACAGTAAAAATATGGCAATCGCTTAAAAAATATGGTAAAATAAATTCATAAAAACCGAGGAGAAAGAATAAAATTGATATATTATAACTTTTAGTAAAAATATAATAATTAGTACGATACAAAGGTTCGAAATAGTAAAATATTTTTATAAAAAATCCTCTAACATGAACTATAGAGGGTTTTTTTGTTTTATATTTTGTTGTATAATATTGGCAAGAAACAATGAACGATTAATTTCAACATTGCACTTGGCAAACATATAAGAGAAAAATATATATACATATAAAATTAAATATAATAAAAGAAGAGCTTTCTTATATGACAGATGTAAGCGATAAATTCATATATGATATTGAAGTTGGCAATAAAGGCATGTCTGCGGAAACATTATTTAAACTTGCTTTTGCATTGGGATTATCAATAGATGTGTTATTAAAAGAGATGAATAAAAAAGAAATATTTCAAGCTGCGCAATAAGCTAAGTTTACTCGTCAAGTTGCACGAATTTAAAATATATAGCGCTGGATTGAAGTCAATTAAGAATTTCCTGTTGAAAGAAGTAGTAACCACAGCAAGGGATATAAACGCGGCACCGAAGTACCCACTGATTTATCGATT
This sequence comes from Oscillospiraceae bacterium, assembly GCA_009780985.1. GTDB lineage: Bacteria > Bacillota > Clostridia > Oscillospirales > WRJC01 > WRJC01. Next base: position 20,867 of record WQYZ01000043.1, read on the forward strand.
TCATTGAAATTTTATATTTCAATATTCCTGGTGCTGCTACTTCTTTAGCCCATTACCAAAATTTGAATTAAAAACAAAATTAAGGGAGGAAATATCGCATTATGATAAATAAAGAAAATGGAACATCTAATATATGTGATAATTATAAAAATAATGACAATATAGAAGAAATTGAGGGGTATGACGGGGAAATAAAAGAAGATGATAGGCTGGAAATATTAATTAGGATGATAAAAAATAATCGTCCTATTCAGCATATTATAGAAGATACGGGTTACACAGAAAAAGAAATAGATGAAATAAAAAAAATAATGGAATTAGTGAAAAAAGCGTGCGGCGGATTGGAAAATAATTATCCTAATGGAGCAAAAAGGTAACATCAACAAATTGTGTGAAATGTGCGAACGTTTTGTTCGATCATAAGATAAAGAGGAGTAAAACTTTAAATGGACACTAAAAATGAAATAATTGAACAAAAAATAAAATCTATAATTCTTAAAAATGCTTCTTTAAATTATACCGAAAATGATATTACTGATAATTCTGATTTAGTAGAAGATTTCAAATTTGATTCTATGAGCATTCTCCAGTTAGTTTTGGATATTGAAAACGATTTTAAAATTCAAATTGAGGATGATTTTCTTCTTATTGCACTAATTTCTGACTATAAAAGTTTAAAAACTTATATTATTGACATAATGTCTAAAAAAGAGGAGGAAAATAATAAAAATGAATACAGCAATTAATATGCCGTTAAAAAGACTGATTGAATACGCATATCAAGAAGTAGATTATTACCGAGATATATTTGATAATAATTTAATAGACAAAAATGCTATAAACACAAAAGATGATTTATCTAAAATCCCCTTTTTGACAAAAGAAACCGTTCAAAAACAATCATTACGAATGATTTCTAATGAATATAAAAGATATCCTAAAAATCAATTTATTGAAATAAGGCGTACGTCAGGCTCTACGGGCGAATATCTGAAAGTATACTGGGACCGTAGAAATGATATTCAATCAATGATTCCTGCGTGGCGAATAAGGAAACTTTTTTATTCAGTAGAACCCAGTATGAAATACTGCAGTTTTTATACCGTCAATTACAGGGGGAACAAAATTATTAAACCCGACGAACAAGAAATGAGTTCCAATGAACGGAACCTTTCTTTTTACAAGGTGGGGCTTACATATGAACGCTTAAAACAATGTTATGATATGATATTGTCTTTTAATCCGGAATGGCTTAATTTGCAGCCGAGCATCGCATATTTAATTACTCAGATAATAAAAGAGGATAATTTACGTATTCCGTCAAATTTAAAATATATTGAATTGAGCGGGGAATTGCTTCTGAATGAATACCGCCAAGCCATTAGAGAGGTATTTAATATTGAGCCGGCGAACGAATATGGCACGAGTGAAACGAACGTAATAGCTATAGAACATAACGATAAAAAACTTCATGTCTTAGAAGAGAATGTCATTGTTGAAGTAATAAAAGACGGTAAACCTGTAATTGGGGAAGAAGGTGAAATATATGTAACGTCGCTTACAAATTATGCAATGCCGTTTATCCGTTATAAGACAGGCGATATGGGTATTATGAGACGCGAAAATTCCGAAGATATATTAGATGTTATTTCAGGAAGGGCAAGCGATTTTATAATTTTAGAAAACGGTGAAAGATTAAACAGTTATGTATTATTTGGGATTATACAATACACAAACGAATATATGTCTAATGCCATTAAACAATTTCAGATAATACAAAGGGCAATAGATAAATTTGACGTTTTTTTAGCATTGAAAGATGAATATAAAAATTGGGCGCCGGCAGTCAAACAAAAATTTATAGAAAATATAAATGAAAAAAGACTGCAGAAAGCAAATTGGGACTTTCATTTTGTAAATAATATTTTACCCGATGCTGAAACGGGAAAAACAAAATACTTCAAAGGGTTAAATACACAATTAATTTAAATTTTAAATTATAATGAAGGAGGTTAAAATGGAAAATAAACCGTTTATACATACAATGAAAACTCCATATGGCTATTATTTCTTCGACGTCAACACCAATCAAATAGTAGGAGTAGATGAACAGGTATATAAATATTTAGAAACTATGGACAGTCCCCCTGAGCCTCAGGTAGAGAAGGCATTAACAGCCTTAAAAAGTCAAGGTTATCTTTCTGATAAGCATCCGAAAAAAATGATACATTCTGAAAATGATTTCCTTGAATATCATTTGAATGAAAATATAGAACACATTACATTACAAGTTACTCAGGAGTGTAATTTTAGATGCTCATATTGTAATTATACCATTGGCAATCAACGTTCGCATTCTCTACAAAAGATGTCATTAGAAATGGCAATCGCTGTTATTGATTTTTATTTTACACATTCTAAAAATCAAAAAAAAGCAGTTATCGGTTTTTACGGCGGAGAGCCTCTGCTTGAATTTGATCTTATTAAAAATATTGTTCAATATGCTGAAAAAATATTTGAAGGTAAAGACATACTTTTCGCAGTGACAACTAATGGCTCGTTGTTCAATACTGAAAATATTAATTTTTTATCAAAACATAATTTTACTATAATGATTAGCATTGACGGAATTCCTGAAATTCACGATAAATCAAGAAAATTTGCAAAAACCGGCGAAGGTACTTATCATGTTATAGAAAAAAATCTAAAAAGGATAAAAAACGAAAATCCTGCTCTTTTTGAAAAATTTAGTTTTAATGCTGTTATTGATCCCAGAAACGGATACGATGAATTAGCGGATATGTTCAATAAAGATGAGCTTTTTATAGGAACAAGTGTTAGAACAGCTATAATGGAAGATTCTTTCACGATAGAAAAAGTGACAGAAAGCGATGAATATTCTGTCGAGAAATCAATACATGAAGTCAAAGTTTATTTATCATTATTAGGAAAATATCCAGACCATAAAGTATCCGCTGTTATGAAATCGGATATTATTAACACGCTTAAAAATAAAAAAATGGCAATGAAGAAACAAAAAATATTGCCCGATAATATGTCCCATAATGGACCATGCATTCCAGGTCAAAAAAGGCTTTTTATTACCGTTAACGGGAATTTTATTCCATGTGAGAAAGTCAATGAAATATCTGAAGCGATGTGTATAGGAAATATTTATGATGGATTTGATTATGAAAAAGCAAGGAAATTGTTAAATGTCGCGCAACTGACAGAGGAACGTTGTATTAATTGTTGGGCAGTCCTGCATTGTACACAATGTGCGCGCATTTGTGACAACGATGGCAAATTATCCAGCGCATTAAAAGCGTCTATGTGTAAAAATACAAGACGCTCAGCTGAAGAATCTATCAGAAATCTGATAATGCTTAAAGAACTTAAAAACGATATATGAGGAAATTATTATGGGAAATTATAGAATAGCGGTGTATCCGTATAGTCCTGAGATTGATCCGTTTTTGAGATATATATTTTTTCTGAACCCCCAGTATGAAATCAGATCCTTAATTTCTCCAAGGGGTTGGGGATACGTAAATGAAATAATCAGTTTAGGAGATCCTGAATCGGGAAAGAGTCTCAAAGTTTGCGCATCACTTGATGAAATAGAAGACAGTATAAACTGTATATTTATCCCTGAGTTTGAATCCACAGTACAATTTGAATCTAATATAATTGATAATATCGAAAATAAATTGCCGGATATTACCAAAATTATATGTACTGCACGTTTAAAAAAAGCGAATTTAGAAAAGTTAATAAAAATATGTGTCAATACAAATGGCAGATGTGACCTTGAAATCAAAAATCAAATTAAAACTGAACAAGATTATAATTTAAAAGTCTGGGGTGAAATAGATGCATATTTAGAAGATATACCAGTTCCCATCATAGCAGTTGCCGGGATGTTAGAGAAAGTCGATAAATTTCATACATCCCTTGTTTTGAGAGATATGTTTTTGAATGACGGATATAAAGTTTCACAAATAGGCTCGCGTAATTACTGCGAAATGATGGGATTTCATTCTTTCCCGGGATTTATGCTGAATTCTGCGATCGATGAAGCTAAAAAGGTTATTTTATTTAACAGGTATGTCAAGCAAATATATGATATCGAAAAGCCAGATATAATTATTATAAGCATACCTGGAGCCGCTCAAAGTTATAACTCAAAATTTACAAACAGATTTGGGATATTGCATTATTTGGTTTCCAAAGCTTTTGCCATTGATTTTTTAATTATGTGTACATTTTTTGAGCCTGACGGGATTGAATTATTTGAACTTATTTCCCAATCATGTTTCTATAAATTTGGTTGTTCCGTGGATTGTTTTCATATGTCTAATCTTTTAATTGACTATATGGCAATGAATGAGCGGCAATGTATGGAATATTTAAGTATTCCCTTAGAAAGAGTTACAAAAACTATATCAGAACAGTATAAAGAATTCCCCATTCCTGTTATAAATATTTTTGACAAGTCAGATGCCACGATACTATATAAACAGATAATTGATAAATTATCTTATAACCAACATGATGTTAATTTAAATGTAATAAATATTCAATAAATTAGTTTGAAGGTGGAAGAAAATATGGAATTAAGTAACCAACGTCTGCAAGAAGAAGTAAAAGGATATATTATTACAGTATTAAAAGACGAATTTTATATCGACTTAAATCCTGATATAAACGGAGATGAAAATTTCTTCAATCATAAGATAAATCTTTCTGCGAGAAATATGGTATATTTATTTTTTTTATCAGAAAAACATTACGATATATGTTTTACCGAAAAAGATATAGACTCCTTGTCTTTTTATACTTTCAACGGGCTGAGAGATATAATCGTAAATCATATAAAAACACGGTGTAATTGAAATATTTACTATGAATATTTCAATAACATAAATATTAAATGAAAGGAGAAAAAAATCATGAAAAAACTCATAAAATCAGGCGCTCGTTTGCGGGACACAATCGAAGCATATGCATGCGCTACTTGTAATTGCGGTACTTTTGGTGGATGTAATACAAGCGGTTGCACGACTCCCGCATCGTATGACAGCGCGTGGACATCAGCACAGAACAGTTATAATAACGCAACGGTTAATTCAAGCTCAAGTTCGAAAAAGTAGAGCGTTAAGTTCATGACTAAAAGACATGGGGATTCTTTTTACATAAATCCCCATGTTCTCTTTTAAAAATAATTTACGGCATTTATATAATTTTTTATATTCTTTCGTATCGTTCAAGCATTGCTGTAAAATCGTTTAAAATCGAGTTTGTCAAATAAAAACTTCCTTGATATAATAAATGTGTAAAACGAAAACACAAAAAATATATCAAAAGGAGAATGTACAAATGAAAACAAC
>WQYZ01000044.1 GCA_009780985.1 Oscillospiraceae bacterium
ACGGCGAATTTGTACCGTCAGACTATGTGCCACCGGAAGATCCAAGCGACCCGACTGACCCGAGCGAGATAGCCGACACGACCGCGACAGAGGCTGTGACAGACCCGACAGACCCAACCGACATCACCGACCCGTCGGACACCACGGAAGATACGACGGAAATTACAGACGTAACAGATGTTCCATTGACGGAAGCACCGGCTGTTCCGACGAGACCTCTTATTGTAAGAGTACATTCCGACGATTATTCGGGATATTTAGACATAGCTTTGTCAGTTGACGGCGTGGAGACAACACATATAGTAGGCAACACTGAAAAGGCGAGAAAATACAAAGATATTGCCGATGTCGATGATGTAGTTGCGCAGCCTTATATTCCGTATGGGTATATGTGCAGCAATATAAGTTATTCCGAGAAAGGAAACACGCGCGTAATCGACATTACAATTCAAAAAGACCCAACAGCAGGGTTAAGCCTTAGTTTTGTTATTGTAGTGGGAAACGACGGAGGTGAAGACGTAACGAATGAGTAAAAGAATAAAAGCATTTATAATGACGATATTGTCGATTACTTTGATAGTTACTCCAACTTATGCGTGGTCTACCATGCAGACTTCAGTACAAATTCTTCCTAATACTATTCAAGCAGGTTATATTGCCGCAAATTATAATGTAGTATTACCCAATCAAACATTTTCATCAGGAAATAGCGGATATAATATAGATGTAACGATAACAGATGATGATAGCACTGTTGATTATGCGTATTGTATTGAATATAAAACATATGATGATAGTAATATTCATTATTATTACGGTAAGGTAATAAATGGAACACCCGATTATATAACCAATGCTTCATTTATTTCTTTATCTAATGTTGAGATGAATGTTAATCTAACTGGAGTATGGAGTGCAGAATCAGGAACAAGCATGAATTCCGATGGTACATTTTATGGAACTCAAGGTGTGCCGCCCGGAACTGTAAGCGCGGATTTTGCGTCAGTAATAACAATACAATATATAAATGTCAAATATTGTCAATTTACTGCAATAGCGATAAATAGTGTATTCGATAAAAATAATAGCAATGCTTCTGGAGCTTTATCGGTAGCTGATTATCTTGGCGCATCATAGAAGGGGGGGCGATATTTATGAAAACTTTTTTAAAAAGAACTCCGTTGTCTTCCATAGTTTTATTTTTCCTTTTAGTTGGAATAGTGGTAACAAGTCAATCATTCGGAATAACTAATGCGTGGTTTACTGGAGAATTAGGAAACCTATTAAACGATAAAGATCCAAATACTAATCAAATAATATTTAAGGATGTTACACAACATATTGAAGTTAGCGCACAGCTCGGTATACAAACTTCAAATGGCAACAGTGTTTCGAATACCATCACATTTACAAATACCAGTACTGTTGATATTATTTTTAGAATTAAAGTGAGTGTGACGAGAGATACTGGTAACAATGGTAATATGCCACAATCCCTTGATTTAGAAGGGACAGGTTTCTCTCAAAATGGCAATAATACATCTAACAATGTTGGGGATTCATTTTTACCAAGTGGCAATGATTTTTACTATATATATGCAGGTACTAACCCCAGCAATAAAATCGGAATTTATGGTAAATGGTTAACAACTGACTCTTCTTCAAAAGGTTTTACTTATACTTTAGTGCATAATCCAACTATAACTTTCACCATTGAAGTTTTACCAGCTCCTGCAAATGCATCGGATTTGCCTACAGCTTGGCAGTTGCCATAAGAAAGGGGGAGGAAGAATATATACATGAACAAACAAACAACACACACACACCGCCGCGCACTGTCCCGTATCTGCTCTGTTTTACTCATCACAATCGGACTGATGTTGCTCATCTTCCCCGCGCTGACCGTGTCCGCACTACGTCCGCTTAACGCGCCGACGGCGGCTGACCCGCCCGACTGGGCTGACTACAGGCATATCTCCGACGTAAGTGTCGCTGACAGCGACATCACGCCTATCATCGCCGCTTCACTCACTCCGTTATTCGGCGCGGCAGATTTAAGCGCTCTTCTTCCCGGCGACGCTATGCGCTCCGCAATCAACATAAACAACAACACGGGAACTGCGTATTATCTCAGCGCATATGTGGACGGTCTTGGGACTTCCACAAAAGCCGACCTCGCCGAAGTTTTATGGCTGAAAGTCGAGCGCGGAACAACAGTCTTATACAATGATTACTTAGACAATCTGCCGAATACCGTAGGGTCGTCGTACACTCTATTCGAGAATGACACTTATGCACCCGGACAAACTGACGCAATTACCGTCACAGCGTTCTTCGTCGCCCCGGACTATTCAACAAAGCCTTTTGACTGGACTGTTGACAATCCGTGGAATCAGTATCAGGGAATGGATACGAATTTTCAGGTGCGGTTTGTGACAGCGACTGTACCCGCGCCGCCCGGACCCGGACCTAATCCGCTTCCGCCGGTGCCGGAACCTCCAACCGTTACAGATACGCTTGGAGGCGGCATAATCCCGACGGGGAATCCGGGTAACACCACAAATACAGACATAACCGAAACGCAGGTGCCTCTGGCAGCTCCGCCGACTGAAGCGACAACGGAAACTCCGACAATACAACCTACTACAGAACCGACAACACAGCCTATGGCAAGTTCGTCGGAGGAGTACATAACGGACGCAACTGGAGTTCCATTGGCGGGTATGACGGAAGCGTCGTCAACTTCGGGACAGCCGGACGCGGCGTCGTCAGCCAGAACGCAGGAAGAAACGATGAAGAAAAATCCAAAGACGGGCGAAGCCGATCCGGCAGGATTTGTGATACCGGGAATGGGATTTGTATTAGCCGGAAGCTGCGTGCTTGTCTTAACGAACAGGAAGAAAAAAGAAAACAAAGAATGATAGGCTTTACAGAACAATGTGAGAAATTTTTGCTAAAGCCCTCTTTAGTAAAGAGGGTGGCACGCGAAAACTTGAATCGCCACTGTAAGATTACGCTCACCCCGCGTGACGGGTGTTTTGTGGAATCTCCCCGAACGTGTTCGGCATACTGTGTGCGGTGGACACAAAACACCCGCCACTGCGGTGGCACCCTTTTTACTAAAGAGGGCAAGGAGTGAAGCCGCTTTCTAAACATGATGTTAAATAAAAAAGACGTAGGGAAACGAAAAAATACCGTTTTAACTCTATGTCTTTTTATATTTTTATGCAAACACAAACCGTTATTTTTACGGGTTAAAAGCCTGAAAATATATAAACTTATTTTAAATAATTTTTTGGAGGATTTAATTAAATGAACGAAACAAAGAAAGAAAAGAAATTTTTCAACAGCAAGAAAAAATTATTACTCGCGCTCTTGGCAGTATTATTGGTGGCAAGCTGCATAGGCGCAACCACATTCGCATGGTTCACTGCACAGACGCAAGGAGTAACAGGCTCGGACTTCTTAGCGGCTAATGTTGGCGTAAAAGTTGCATCTTCTGACTTTGATGCAAGTGCTTTAGTTGATGACAAATCATATTTTGACAGTACATTATTTGAAACCTATTTAGTTCCAGGTCGTATAGTAGGCACTGAAATGGCTATAACGAATGATAGTAATATAACTGCTGTAGTCAAAATTCCTATGGCTAATTTGTGTACTTTTGTAGCTCCATATGCATCTGATTTAGACGGCAAAACTTATGCAGATTATCTTGATTTAATAACGGCTGACGCAGGTTTTAAGAATGGAACTGATGCAATATTTGACGATTCAACATGGGTTGCAGCAGGAGCTACTGATACACTGCTTGAAGACAGTTTACAGATAGGTGTATATGATGGAACAAATATAGTTAGTTTCGAGGACGCTTTAGACGCAGCAATAACAGCTGGTGATATTACTGCTTATACACAAGGCACTTCAGGTGATTATTATGTAGTAATGCCTACAAAAGCTGTCTTAACACTTGATTTTGTAGTTGGTATTCCTGGACTTGATGATAGTCAAGCTCCATTAGAAGATTTCCAAGTAAATTTCGGAGACAGTGCTACATTTGTTCAAGCAGTTCAAGCAACAATAAATGCTGTTGTTAGTGTTTGGAACGGCGATGTAGGAGATGCCACATTTGGTGGAGTTATTACCGAAAAGTAATAACATCCCCAACAATAGCGCAGCTACATATAACTGCAAGCAGTTGCCAACTGCAAAGTTGCAATGCGCAGCGCATAAAAGAACGTCCGCCGGTTTTCCTTTCTCCGGCGGGCGTTCTGCCGTCGCGTTGGGGCGGCGGCGCGGGCGTTGGCGGGTGAAAAAATTTGCTTAAACGCTTGACAAAAATGCGCGGTTGGTGTATAATAGAAGTGTAAAAAGGCAAAAATAAAAAAAGCGCATGGCGACCGCGAAACGGTGCAGCCAGTGCTTAGTCGGGATTAATATTAATCCGTCTACCAAACCTGGCAGTTATAGGGACGGATTAATATACTTTTATGTCGAATAGTACAAACAATAGAATAACTATTATTATGAATAAAACTGCAAAAAATATATTTTTCTTAGACACAGCTATCATACCTCCTTTCGGAGAATATCGCTGCACCGCGTCCCGCGTTTCGAACGAGTGAACTCGTTATGTTTGCCATGCGCATGTTTTATTATAGCACAGAAGCCCATATTTTGTCAATATGGCGCGAAAAAAGTTTACACGAACGTCCGCAGGGGTGGAACGAACGCAGTTCGTTGTTTCTCCAGCGGACGTTCTGCAATCTAAGGAAATGGAAATAAAAAATGAAAGCGGATGATTTGCTATGATGAGTATTAAAGCAAAAAAAGAAACGAAAAAACGTTCCCGGAGAAAATGGGCAATTTTATTGGCTCTGCTGTTGATTTTAATCGGAAGCGGTATAGCCGTATATCCGTATGCCCGCACATGGATTTTCGAGTATCAGCAAAGAGACCTGATGAACAAATGGCAGCTTAGAATTGCCGGAATAGGCGGCTATCAGAATTCAACAGGACAAAATCAAAATGACGCAGATAATCAACAGAATGGTTTAGACGCGTCTGCAAACGATGATTCCAATGGTTTAAACAGCAGTGATTTAAACGATAACGGAATATTTGAAGAAGATGCCAACGCCGCATTTAACGTAAATTATGCCTTGAACCTTATGACGGGTACTCTGAAAATCCCCAGTATAGACCTTTATTCGCCGATTCTCAAAGGAGATACGCCGGAAAACCTGAATATCGCGATCTGCGAGGTCGCAGACTCAACTGCCGCAATGGGCGGCATCGGTAATTATATATTAGCCGGACATTACAGCAGAATATATGGCAGGCATTTCAACCGGCTTCATGAAGTCCAAATCGGCGCGTCAGTTTTTATATCTGACGGATATAATATATACGAATATAAGGTTTACGACATAGTTCACGTAAAAGCGGAAGATACAAGTGCCGTCATACTGAACACAAAAGAGCGCGAAGCCACGCTTATCACGTGCGATTATTCCGTTAATCCGATAGGCAGGCTTATAGTCAAATGCAGGATGGGCTAAAGAAGATCATATATATGATCTTCTTTTTTTTCTACAAAAATATATTGCAAAATAATATACATTGTGTTATAATAAGACTAATCGATATTGATATTTGAGGTGCTGATGTTGAAAACTGCAATGTATTTAAGAAAATCAAGGGCAGAAGAATTAAAAACTAACGAAGAGACTCTTTTGCGCCATAAAGAACAGTTAATGTCTTTCGCTGAAAAAAATAAGTTACAAATTGTAGATATTTTTGAGGAAGTAGTTTCGGGAGAAAGTTTATTTGCGCGTCCTGAAATGCTGAAACTTCTTCAAAATGTCGAAAATGAAATATATGACGCAGTTATCTGTATGGATATAGACAGATTGGGGCGCGGTAATATGCAGGAGCAAGGAGCTATTTTAGAAGCCTTTAAAGCGTCGGGAACTAAAATTATCACGCCGCGTAAAATTTATGATTTGAACGACGAATTTGACGAAGAATACAGCGAATTTGAAGCATTTATGGCTCGAAAGGAATTAAAAATTATAAAACGCCGTTTACGCACCGGAATTAAAAAAACTGTTTCCGATGGAGGATACATAGCCAACGCTCCGTTCGGATACGATAAAATAACTATTAATAACCGCCCGTCGCTTAAACCCAATAAGGAAGAAGCGGAAATTGTCAAGACGATTTTTAATATGTATATAGACGGGAAAGGCTCAAATCAAATATCGGATTATATTAACGCTTTAGGGGCGAAACCACGCAGGGGAAGTAAGTTTAATCGCAATACCGTTCGGTATATATTAAAAAATCCTGTCTATATCGGGAAAATAGTCTGGGATAGGAAAACGCATATCCGAAAGGGCGGGGAAGGGACGAAAAATAAAATAATTTATAATCCTGAAAATAAATGGAACATTACTGAGGGTTTACATGAACCGATTATCAGTGAAGAAATTTTTAACAAAGCGAGGGATATACGTCTTAATAAAGAGTGTGTTCCTCACAATACCGGTGTAATAAGGAATCCGTTAGCCGGATTGATTGTATGCGCAGTATGCGGACATAAACTGCAAATGCAGGATGACAAAAATAAAGAACAGCCGCCGCATTTGTTATGTACGACGAAAGGCTGCTGCAGGGGAACAAGAGTTGATAAAGTAGAAACGGTTATCATTCAGAAATTAAAAGAAATAGTTGAGGAATATCAATTTGATGTTCCCGTTCTGACAGATACAACGTCAAATTCCGAAAATATTAGAAATGCCATCGAAAACTCTAATTCAGCAATAGATGTATTAAAGACACAATTAAACAGCCTTTACGATTTATTGGAGCAAAAAGTATATGATATTGAAATATTCACTGAGCGTAAAAAATACATTGATAACGAGATAGCAAAACATTCAAGAAATATTGATAATCTTAATAACATATTGGCGAAAAAGTCCCGTTCTGTGAACGATTTAATTCCAGAAATCAATGGTATGCTGGAAGAATATGATATTCTGACACCTGAAGAAAAAAATAAAATCCTTAAAAAGATAATAAACTATGTTGTTTACAGCAAAACAAAAAAGCAATGGGATACAAATTTTGACATACAGATAGTTTTAAATTTATAAAATTAAACAAACCTGATTGGGAAGGAAAATTTTTGCTATGAATATAGAATCCAACAGAATCGAATATAAATCCGCTCTCACCGATAAGTTTGAGCGAGAAGTAGTGGCTTTCCTTAATTATCGCGACGGAGGCATAATTTATATCGGCGTTGACGATAACGGCAAAGCCGTCGGTCTTGACGATGCTGATATTGTTCAGTTAAAAATTGTTGACCGCATAAAGAACAATATATTGCCGAATACGCTCGGGCTATTTGATGTCGTATTGGAACGGCGCGATGAAAATGATATAATAAAAATTATTGTTTCAAGCGGAACGGAAAAGCCGTATTATATCAGACAGCAGGGTATGTCGCCAAGCGGTTGTTTTTTGCGCGTGGGCAGTTCCGTACAACCTATGACAACGGCGATGATTGATGAAATGTATGCTAAAAGAACACAAAAACTGACGCTTTCAAATATCCCGTCTCCGCGAAAAGATTTGACATTTGAACAGCTAAAAATATATTATCAGGAAAAAGGACGTACATTAAACGATAATTTTGCTAAAAATCTCGAATTGTTTACCAAAGACGGTCAATATAATTATGTGGCATATTTATTGGCGGACAATAATTCTATTTCAATTAAGGTTGCCAAGTATTTGGGAACAGATAAAGTTGATTTGATTGAAAACGGCGAATACGGCTTTTGTTCAATTATAAAAGCCGCCAAAAGCGTGCTTGATAAACTGGCAATCGAAAATACGACATTTACGAAAATCACATCGACGACACGGCAGGAAAAGCAAATGGTAAATTCTGTCGCATTACGAGAAGCAGTCATAAACGCTGTGGTTCACAATGATTATACAAAGGAAATCCCGCCTGTATTCGAGATATTTTCAAACCGTATTACGGTAACGTCATACGGCGGACTTGTTGAAGGGTACAGCAAAGAAGATTTGCTGACTTGTCTGTCAATGCCGCGAAACCGCGAACTTATGCGGGTTTTCAAAGATTTGGAATTGGTTGAACAACTGGGTTCGGGCATGGAAAGAATATTGAAAATATATAACGAAAGCATTTTTAAATTTACGCCCAACTTTTTGATTGTTTCCTTCCCGTTTGAAAATGGATTTATTTCGCCGTCTGGCGAAATAAATGGCGAGATAAACTCAAAGTTAATATTATTGGAAATTGAAAAAAATCCGAGAAGCAAATTATCAGAGTTATCCAATGCCACTTTATTGAGCGAAAGAACAGTCACAAGAGAATTGAAAAATCTGAAAGATTTAGGTAAAATTCGGCGTATAGGCTCAAACAAAGCGGGATATTGGGAAATCGTTTAGATGGGATTTGTGTTACAAAAACATTATTTTTTTACATCTTTGTATTCGACTTAGAACGGAGTGCGATAATTATGATTTACACGCTTATGAATAAAAATGCGGAGCTTTTCGACATGGAAATGATAAACGGAAATATCTATAAAACCGAGAATGTCCGAGAAGAAAATAAAAAATTGCTTCCTGTCTTTTTAATGGATTTAAAAAACGACAGAATTGATGTTGGCAACGTAATAAAATGGTGGCGGAGTCGAAGAATACTGGCAAGCAGGGACGGAATAAATAAATTATTTTTCAATCTGGGTAATATATCTCTCGATGCTTTATCCGAAAAAAGTCTGGGGCTCTCACTGTCAGACCAGTATTGGCTCAAACCGTCGAAAAATATAAAATGGAAAGATATAAATTTCTTTCAGAACGATTTCAGCGAAGATATAGGAAATTTATTGATTACGGGAGACTGGAGCGGCGGCAGTTTGATTTCGCCTGACAATTCAAGCGACGGAGCGGTTAAAAAACGCTGGAAAATAATCGGCGGCGAAAGATATTTGATAAAAGGCAGTTCAGACCCATTCTATCAGACAGAACCTTTCAGAGAAGTTTTCGCAAGCAAAATCTCAGAATTATTGTTTCAAAATGCTTCTAATGATTTTACCGTAAAATATAATTTAATTTGGGATGATAATAATAAAACAGGGAAAAAAGTTTATTCTTCATGCAAAAATTTTGTAACCGTCGATACGGAATATGTACCGTTTACACATTTCCGGGAAATAGAAAGTACATCGTATAAATGCGAACACTTTGAATTTTGCAAAAAAATTTACGGGGAATATCAATATATTTTGGACTTACTCCTGATTTTGGACTATATTATCTTGAACGAAGACAGGCATTTCGGCAATTTCGGAATGATAAGAAATGCGAATACGGGCGAATTTATAAAACCCGCACCGGTATTTGACACGGGATCAAGTTTGTTTCACAATTCTGTTATCATTGATTGCAAAATAGTACGGTCTAAACCGTTCGTCAAAGATTTTGAGGAACAGATAAAGTTAGTAAAAGTTTCAGAATACCAAGAAAATATTTTAGCGGTTAAATAAAACGCAGAAGAAATCTTCTGGGACACATTTGAAAATGCTTTCGAGAACAAAGACAGGCTGTCTGTGATTTTAGATGTTGTGAAATCGCAAATTGACAAATTGATCGGAGTATAAAATTATGAAGAGAGTAATAGGTATCGTATCGGATTTATTCGATAAGGAGCTTGAGTACAGGGATAAATTTAATTTTATAACTGAACGGCATGGCTTTGAAATTATTTCATTAAATAATATTGACAAAGACGAAATGAACCGAATAGAGGATTGCGAAGTCATATTCGGAGCCGTTTCGCCTGAAATGTTAAAAAAAGCAGTTTCCTTAAAATGGTTTGCCTGTTCTTTTGCAGGAGTCGATAAATATGTCAACGACGAATTATATGCGTCTGATAATGTCATACTTACAAATTCTTCCGGAGCTTATGGTGTAACGATAGCGGAATCAATGATTGCCGGAATATTAGTTTTACTGCGCGGCTTCGACCGGCATCTGGAAAATCAAAAGAAACAAATATGGGGACAGCAAATACCTGTGCGTTCAATTTATGGAAGTAAAATAACCGTAATCGGAATGGGAGACATCGGCTCTTGTTTTGCTGAACGCGCTGCCGCTCTTGGCGCGGAAGTGACAGGAGTACGCCGGGGCGATATGCCCAAACCCGAATATATTGCGCGGCAGCTCAACTCTTCTCAGCTTGACGATGCTCTGTGCGGAGCTGATATTGTTGTTTTATGCGTTCCCGCTACTAATGAAACTGTGCATATGATTGACAGCAGACGCATAGGTTTAATGAATTCACAGACTATTATTGTGAATACGGGCAGGGGTTCTGCGATAGATCAAGACGCTCTTGTGTCGGCGTTAAATGAAGACCGGATAAGCGGCGCGTTTCTTGATGTGACTGACCCTGAACCGCTTCCGCCGTCGCACCCATTATGGAGGTCAAAAAATTGTATTATAACGCCTCATGTATCGGGAAATACTACACTCGAACTTACGTGCAGGCGTATAATTGAAGTATTTCTCGAAAATCTTGTTCTTTATGCAGAAAACAAGCCGCTTCTTCATGTTGTAAATAAAATTTTAGGATATTGATTGGGAGGGTTAAAAATGTTTACGAAAAATCAAGCGAATGAATATATTTTAAATAACAAAGATAAAGTAAATCAGGAATTTAAACCGGAGTTTCACTTCTCGGCTGAAATAGGATGGCTCAATGATCCTAATGGCTGCTGCTGGTTTAATGGAAAATACCATATGTTCTATCAGCTTTATCCGTATGATTCAAAGGACGGACCGAAGCATTGGGGACATGCAGTTTCGCAGAACCTGATAAAATGGGAGCATATGCCTGTCGCTCTCGCGCCGGACAGCGAATTTGACAAAGACGGCTGCTGGTCAGGAACAGCGATAGTTGCAGATAACACATTGTACTTGATTTATACAGGCGTTCACGACGGCAAGCAGGAACAATGTATAGCTTACAGCGCAGACGGGATAAATTTTGAAAAATATGAATTAAATCCTGTGATAGGCGAGAAGAATCTTGCTCCCGGTGTGAATATATGCGATTTCCGGGATCCCAAAATCATCAGGCGCGGTGAAAAGTTTTTTTGCATAATCGGCGCAAACAGTAAAGCCGTTGTCTATAAATCCCAAAACGATATATTTAAATGGGAATACGCAGGCGATTTATTGGATAAAAGGCTCGGTGTGATGTGGGAATGCCCAGACTATTTTGAAGAAAACGAAAATGCCGTATTTATTTCGTCAATATGCGGGGAGAATCAGGAAAATAAAAATAAAAATAAATTTGTATTTTTTGCAAATCCCACATACTTTATTCTTGAAAACAACAAGTTTGAAAATTTGCCGGTAAAATATAAATATTTTGACGAACTCGAAAACGGTTTTGATTTCTATGCTCCGCAGACTTTTTATAATTCCGATAATAAAAATATAATAATTGCATGGATGTACACGTTCGGCGAAAGAATTGTAACAGATTCCGACAATTTAAATCATGGCTGGGCGAGTTGTATGACGCTGCCTCGCGAAATCAGTATAAAAAAAGACAAATTATATCAAAGCCCGGTAAAATCAATAGAAAAATACAGGCGAAACGAGGTTATATGCAAAAATATAAAATTTGACAGTACTCCTCGTAGTATTTCCTCAAATGATAATATAAACTTCCGGTATATTGACGGAATTTTAAATTTCCCTGTAATGGACAGCAAATGTTCAGAAACTGTAATTTCCGCAGATATTTCAAAAGCAAAAAATTTTACGGTGATTTTACCTTCGGGAACGCTTGAATTTGATAGGGCGCATAGGCTTATTATTTTTGACAGAACAGGTTATGGATACGATATGCGTTCAGAAGAACAAAAAGAAAAAAACATACGTGAAATCCGTAAAATTGATTATGATTTCAAAAATATTTTAAATCTGCGCATCTTCATTGATATTTCCGCTGTTGAAGTGTTTATAAATGAGGGCGAAAAGGTTATATCTTCAAGATTTTATCATAAAAATAAAGACTATAAAATAGAATTTAAATCAGACGGTTTAATAAACATAAAAGAAATCAGAAAATATGACATTGTGATCTAAAACAACTTATAATATCAATCATTGTTAGTCTTATGATAAAGACTGTCTTGAAGATTTAAAAGTATTTTTAACAGATTATTCACAGGAGATATTAGACAGATCCACCAACATAAGATGTAAAGACGCCGAAATTCTATGGACCCATGTAACTGTCGAACCTGTTCCGTTTAACCGCGGATTTTATCAGGTTGATATAAGATTCTTCTTCAGACTTACTTTTGAAGCATGCGTATGCCTCGGCAAATCGCAGGAAATCGAAGGTATTGCCGTATTTGACAAGAGCGTGGTTTTATTCGGCAGCGAAGGAAATGTAAGCATTTTCAAATCAGATCCAGCATCAAGTAATGCCTGCGGACTGCCGAATTTTAATGCCGATTTGATACAAAATAATCTGCCAATAGCGGTAGTTGAGAATGCTGATCCTTAATAGGTATGTTATAATATTTGAATATTTACAATTTATTTACAGCATATGTCTGAAACTGTTTGTTTTTGAGAATTGGATATGGTATAATAATAGACGTAAATAAAACAGGGGAAATAATTAATATTTATGTTTTTACCCAACCGTAAAGGACCTATTTTCATGGTAGCCGCTTCTATATGTTGGAGCTTCGGCGGAATCTGCATCAAGTTTATACCATGGGGAGCGATGAGTATTATCGGTCTTCGCGCATTTTTAGCGGCTGTAGTCTTTGCCGTCTATCGTAAGAGCATTAAAGTGAATCTTACGTTTGGAAATATACTTGCCGCACTTTGTCTGTCCGGTACTACCATTCTGTTTGTATTTGCAAACAAACTGACCTCTGCGGCCGCTGCTATTTTATTGCAATTCAGCGCGCCGATTTTTATTATATTGATTCAGTTTGTATTTTATAAAAAGAGACCCAAATTCAGCGAAGCAGTCGCTGTGTCCGTTACTATTCTGGGTAT
The DNA here is from genome assembly GCA_009780985.1 of Oscillospiraceae bacterium. Lineage (GTDB taxonomy): Bacteria > Bacillota > Clostridia > Oscillospirales > WRJC01 > WRJC01. Next base: position 13,141 of record WQYZ01000044.1, read on the forward strand.
GCTGCTGTTTTTTGCCGATCGTCTGGAAAGCGTCGGTTTAATTGGCAATATACTTGCAATTGGTTCGGGGTTATCATTCGCCGGAGTATTTGTGTGCAACAAAAGACAGGACACAAATCCCGAACAGGCATTGTTCTTAGGTTTTATGATTAACTCCGTAATAGGGTTGCCGTTTGTTTTTTTTCAAGTGACTGCCGCGCCGATTGCATGGATTGCTATGGCTTTTTTGGGAATTGTTCAGGTTGGATTAGCCTATGTATTTTTTTCAATCGGTATCAAAAGTACTCCCGTTTTGCTCGCTTGCCTCATTACCGCTCTGGAGCCTGTTTTAAATCCCATCTGGGTGGCTTTTGGTACGGGGGAAGTGCCTGGTCCGTTTGCCTTAGTCGGCGGTGTGATAATCGTGGCGACTGTTATTTGCTATAACATATGGGCAGCAAGACAACCGGACGTGTGACTCGTGAAAAATATCTGCAAAAAAATATCGCCTTTTTAAATTGACAAATGCGATATTTTATAGTATAATACTTTCAGTTGAGATTTTTTATATGCTGCCGCCATCAACCGGCGTAATATGGCTGTGGAAGTTATTTTTTATTTAATTTTTTATTCGCCGGAGAACAGGAATTTGTTATGCGCACTAAAAAGATTAAACTTTTTTCAGTATTGACAGCTATAATTCTGATTGTAGCTTCTTTTGCTTTTACCGGTTGTTCCAACGACAAAGACGTAATCCTGATAGGCGTCTTGGCGCCGCTGTCAGGCACTAATGCCTATTACGGAAAAGATATGGTAAATTCTTATACGCTCGCAGTCGACGAAATCAACAAGGCTGGCGGAGTATTAGGGAAACAGCTGAAACTTTATAAAGAGGACGACGGAGCTCTCCCTGATATAGCGACTCAGGCGGCGGCAAAAATCATTTCAAAAGGAGTTGATTTTGTCGTCGGGGGATATTCTTCAGGCGCGCTTATGCCGGTTTTGCAACCAATTTACGACGCAAACCTGTTATTGCTTGATTCCTGCGCCAATTCTACGGATATCACAGCAGCGGGATTTAATCAGACATTCATGATCAACAGCCCGGCAACGCAGCAGGTCGTTACTCTGACAAGCCTTTTGAATATGCTCGGCTCAAAAAAAATCGCCCTGATTCATCAGGGGGACGCCTATACTAAAAATCTTGCGGATATTTGCTCCGCGGAATTGCCGAAAAGCGGTTTTGAAATCGCCGACGTTGAAGTTATGGAACAGGGCGCGGCCGATGTGTCCGCAATCGTGACGGCTATCCGCAATTCGGGAGCTGATTTTGTTTACTGGTGCGGATATCATGCCGACGGTTCAAACGTTATCAAACAGTTGCGCCAGGGCGGTTATACCGGCGAAATCGCAGTAGGCGACGGTTCGGCATCGCCCGAGCTTATCACCGCGTGCGGCGACGCCGGCGAGGGGGTTTATGTGACGTCTCCCCCATATGTTGAACTTGCCGAAGGCGGAGATAAATTCATCTCCGATTACAAAGCTAAATTTAAAATAGATCCAGGGACTTACGCCACACTCTGTTACGATACGATTTATGTGTTAAAAACCGCAATTGAGACAGCAAATTCCACAGACACTGCGGCGGTTCGCGACGCCGTTCAAAATATAGACTATAAAGGACTGTCCGGTACTATACAGTTTACCGCAGACCGCGAATTAGCGCAGTCTAACTTCATGATCCTGCAAATCAAAGACGGAAAATTCGTGCTGGTAACACCATAATCTTTCATACTTCATTCAATATGTTATTTGTTAATTGATTTGGTGGTGTTTAATGCGTGTCCTTATGGGAAGTAATTCTGCAGCAATTAGTTAACGGTTTGATTCTGGGCTCGTTTTACGCTCTGGTTGCATTAGGATATTCAATGGTTTATGGAATAATAAAACTTCTGAACTTTGCGCACGGAGATATATATATGGTAGGCGCAGTTGGGTGCCTGTCTGTTTTCGGCGTGTTGTCCAGAATAATGCCGGGCTGGATTGGAATATCCTGTTCTATCGCCGCGGCTATGATTCTTTCCGGAATTTTAGGATATACAGCCCAGCGTTTTGCTTACCGTCCGTTATTGAGCGCGCCGAGGTTATCGTTATTGATTACGGCAATCGGCGTGTCTCTTGTAATTTCCAATTCCGTTATGGCTATAACCAACAGCCAGCCGTTGTTTTTTACGAGCGGTCTTGATAATTCTGCCGGAATAACTTTTGGCAGCATAAAAATTACATATATACAGATTGTCTTAATTTCAGTCGCCGCATTTCTTATGGTCGGATTGACTCTTTTTATCGGACGAACAATGACGGGTAAAGCTATGCGCGCAATATCACTTGATCAGGACACGTGCAGACTGATGGGCATTAACGTCAATAAAATCATAGGGCTGACTTTTATTATCGGCTCGGCTTTGGCTGCGATTGCCGGAGGATTTGCATGCGTATATTACGGGAACGTACAGTATAATATGGGATTTACAATAGGCATAAAAGCGTTCACAGCTGCGGTTATCGGCGGGATTGGCTCTATTCCTGGGGCTATGCTCGGCGGACTGCTGCTTGGATTGCTTGAGGCTATCGGCACGCAATTTTTAGGGTCGCAATGGAAAGATGTTTTTGCGTTTGGTCTTTTAATATTGATTTTGATATTACGCCCCAACGGACTGTTAGGCAAATCCGAAATAGAAAGAATGTGAACGGAGGTAAACGGTGGATCTGATTGATTGGGCGTATAACCTGATGGATAATAGAAAATACAGATACGGCACATTAATCGCAATACTGTTGATAACGGCAGTTATCCCGCTATTTTCAAGCAACTATGTGCTGACCGTATTGCAGAACGCGATGTTTTATATGTTGCTTGCGTTGGGATTGAATATAATAGTCGGATACTGCGGAATGTGCGATTTGGGTTATGCTGCGAAATTTGCCATCGGGGCTTACACGACCGGAATACTGATAAAATCTTTTAACTGGAATTTCTGGCTGACATTGCCCGTATCGATTATCGTTTCGGCGGCTGCCGCAATAATTATCGGCGCGCCGACGTTAAAACTGCGGAGCGATTATCTAGCGATCGTGACTTTGGGATTCGCGGAAATTGTGCGGATTACCGCGCGGAATCTGACAATCACAGGCTCTGCGACGGGTCTTAACGCGATTACGAGACCGAATTTTTTCGGGTTGCATCTGACGCAGATAATCAACTGGTATTACGTTTTTTTATTGTTAGTGGTTTTATTTATTTTCATATCGAATAGAATACGAAACTCGCGTTTCGGCATGGCGCTTACATATATCCGAGAAGACGAGGATGCAGCGCAGGCGATGGGAGTAAATACGACGATGTACAAGTTGAGCGCGTATATTATCGGGGCTGTGTTGGGCGGCATAACGGGCAGTTTTTACGCCGTCAGAATGGCGGCGATAACTCCGGGGTCGTTTGATTTCACTCAGTCCGCAAATATTATGTTGGCGGTTATTCTGGGCGGAATGGGGAGAATTCCGGGCGTTATAGTCGGAGCCGCGTTTTTTGCCATATTTCCCGAAGTTTTCAGAGACGTCCCCATCGTCGGAGATATGCGTATGTTATTCTTCGGGTTGCTCTTAATTATAGTCATGATAAAGAGACCGCAGGGCCTTTGGCCTGAAAGACGCAGGGGGAAAGGTAAAATAGATAAAAATGTTGCGGAACCGAGAAAGGAACAATAATTATGGCTTTAATGCGGATAAACGACCTGACAATGCGTTTCAGTGGTATCACCGCGATTGAAAATTTAAGTTTCGATATAGACGAAGGTTCTATTACGTCTTTAATCGGTCCCAATGGCGCGGGAAAAACGTCTGTGTTTAATTGCATAACCGGGTTTTATAAGGCGACGTCCGGCGATATCCTGTTTAACGGCGAATCGCTGGTAAAACTTAAACCGTATAAAATTACGCATAAAGGTATTATCCGCACATTTCAAAATGTGCGGCTGTTTAAAAATTTAACTGTTCTGGAAAACGTCATGAGCGGAGCGCACAGCGTAAGCAGGCAATCGGTTATAGGCGCGCTGCTCAGACATCCGGCGGAACGGCGCGAAGAAACTGAAATTTCTAAAAACGCTGAATTTCTTCTTCAATACGTGAACATATTCGATAAAAAGAACGAGATTGCAAAAAACCTGTCATACGGAGACCAGCGCCGCACCGAATGGGCGCGGGCTTTGGCGGCAAAACCTCAATTGCTGCTTCTTGACGAGCCTGCCGCAGGATTGAATCGAGAGGAAAAAGACAGCCTTGTTGAACTTATCCGACGTATCCGCGGCGATTTCGGCATCACAATTTTTCTGATTGAGCATGATATGGATTTGGTTATGAAAGTTTCCGAAAAAGTGATAGTTATTAATTTCGGCACTAAGATTTCAGAGGGAACTCCCGTCGAAGTGCAATCGGATTCTCATGTGATTGAAGCATATTTAGGAATGGATGAAAATTAACATGGATAATGACGAAACGCTTCTTAAAGTTGAAAACTTAAAGACATACTATGGGAAAATAGCGGCTTTAAACGGAATCAGCTTCGAGGTTAAACAAGGGCGGATTATAACGCTGCTTGGAAGCAACGGCGCTGGAAAAAGCACGACGCTTAGAACAATTTCAGGCATTACAAAATCGTCTGCCGGAAAAGTAACTTTTTGCGGAGAAGAAATTACAAATAAGCCGGCTCATGAAATTGTTAAGCGCGGCTTGATTCATTTGCCTGAAGGCAGGCATATATTTAAAGACCTTACCGTCATGGAAAATCTTGAGCTTGGCGCGTACACCTTAAAAGATGCGCATGAACGCAAACGCCGCCTGAATAAAGTATTTGAACGTTTTCCGATTTTAGCGGTCCGCAGCAAACAACAGGGAGGAACTCTTTCCGGTGGCGAACAGCAAATGCTGGCGATTGGCCGCGGTCTCATGTTAGAACCTAAGCTTCTTTTAATGGACGAGCCGTCAATGGGTATCGCCCCTTTGATTGTCCGCGATATTACCAATATTGTCAAAAGCTTGAATAAAGAGGGCACGACAATATTGCTTGTAGAACAAAACGCGAAAATGGCGCTCGGTTTAGCGGACTACGGATATGTTTTAGACACAGGTAATATTGTGCTGGAAGGAAAAGGTCACGAGCTTCTTGACGATGAAAAAGTAATTAAAGCATATCTTGGCGGATAGGATTGGATGTGGGAAGCGAGCAAGCGAACAATGAATATCATAATAAAAGAATTTGAAAAAAATAATATTGAACAAATGGTTGAAATTTGGAACGAAATTATCGATGCAGGAGTTGCGTTTCCTCAAATCGACAAATTGTCGGAAACCGACGCAGGCAATTTCTTTTCAGAGCAATCGTTTACCGGCGTAGCAGAAAATGAGGACACGCGCGAAATACTCGGGCTTTATATTTTACACCCCAACAATATCGGTCGCTGCGGACACATCGCGAATTCAAGCTATGCGGTAAAATCTACGGCAAGGAGACTGCACATCGGCGAGAAATTAGTCATTCACAGCATAGAAAAGGGGAAAGAATTAGGGTATAGGATTTTACAGTTTAATGCTGTTGTAAAAACAAATTATGGAGCTATACATCTATATGAAAAACTTGGATTTGTACAACTTGGCGTTATTCCCGGGGGTTTCTTAACGAAAGACGGAACTTTTGAGGATATTATCCCTTTTTATCGAATATTATAAAGATTTCCTCCGCTTATCTGATATTTACTCAATGTACAATTCAACAGCTTCGCAGCCGTTTTTCCCGACGTCGGTCACTGCAACATCCCCGCCTGATTCTAAGATTGTTTTAATCGAAGCGGCGGCTAAAACGTCGTCGTCAGCTATTATTATTTCTATTATTTGCATCAGGCAAATCCTCCTGTTCCTGTTTAGGAATTGATATAAATATGCGGACTCCGTTTTGATATGTCGCGGAAAAATGTCCGTTGAAAGCAGCAACTCTGCCTTCCATATTAGAAAATCCCATTCCGTCTCTGTGCAGAGGCGGATTTTTTGTGCCGTCGTCATGTATAAGCAACTGGCACATAGCCGGGTGTTCCTGAATCCGTACGCTGGAAGCGTCGCTGTGCCGCGCGATATTCGTCAGCACTTCTTTCAGCACAGACAGAAAGCAGTATTTAACATCGTTTGATAAATCCTGCGTGACATCGTAATCTATATTTATTTCATAAACTAAATTTTCCGACATTTTTCGTATTGATTCATATAAATCAATGGATTCGTCGCGCAATCCGTGAACGCTGCCGCGTATGCTGTCCACGGCGAGGGAGAGTGTTTCTTTCAGTCCAGACAAATGCCCTGACAACTGTTCGTCTTTATTTATCGCCTGCAATGCGCCCATTTGCAATATTGAGCGCGACAAAATATGCCCTACATTATCATGTATTTCACGCGCTATGCGGTTTCTTTCTTTTAAAGTGGCTAGGTGAATTTCATAATTCTGTTTTTCTATAAAATTTTGATTTTTTTCGCTTAGCGCACGGTTAAGTTCGGCGCTGTTATCGCGTATTCGTCTGACTTCTTCAGTCAGGCGGGCTATCCTGACGCAAATATACCGCATAAACGCGGCAAGCGCGATAATAAGAAGTGAAAAACCGTATCGGAAGGTTTGCGGGCTGAAAACTGTGAAAAAGTCCGTATGACGGTGTGTTGAATTTTGAGATACCCGGCGAAATGCAGAATATTCCATACGAGCTTCTCCTCGCCAAACTTGGTTATCTTCGTGAGATTGCATTATATATGACAGTTAAAATTAGTTCGGTCAAATATAATGAAATGAGATAAGAATAATATTGAAAATATAATGAGCTGATATACATGAAAAAATCACTAAAATTTCTGATAAATTTATTGTTTTTATTATTTTCATGAGATAATAACAAGTTCGCCAAGTTTATTATAGCCGTTTCTGACGTCCCATATGTTTTTATCTGCGAACCGAACCGAATAGTCTGAACGCCGGCGTAGGGTTTCTGCCGCGTCCGGAAGCCAGAGAGCTACGGTGTACATGCCTTTAACCATATCGGACGGAAGACTGAATGATGTATCAAGCGTATTTTTACCCGGCATCCACAGACGCACGTCAACATTGTCCAAAGGGACGTCATATCTGTTTGCTCCGTCGTTAAATACTATAAAAGCCGGACGGGCATTTACGATACCCGCATATCCGTCGTTTATAATATCAGCTTTTATTTTAAATTCGCCGCCTGCCGCTGCCGCCGTTGTGAATTCGGCTTCTGTCAACCGCAATCTATAGCCCATCCTGCGGTCTAATCGGTCATAAACGGATTCTTCCGGTTCTCCTATACCGGAAGCAGGCACAATAGTATCTTTCCATAACTGGATATGCTGGGGATTCCAGTCGGCGCTAATTGTAGTCGTATGCACGTTTGCCATTTCTGTGAGCACTGTCAGAGGCGGCACGCTTTTTTCGTATGGTTCCGTAAGCGTAGGTTCCCACGGCGATTCGCCTCTCATCATAATATTGCTGCCGATTGATGTGCGCATATCGTCCACCCATTTGCGCTGTTCCTGGTTTTGTGTGCTGTTGCTTGTCATAAGCCCGCTCTGCACGCCCCACCAGACACTATAAGCGGCGTATGTTCCGTAATCGTCCTGGGTGCTCACGAAACCGTCGTTATGAAACCCTATACGATCCAATTGCGCAGTCGTAAGAGAATCTTGTCCGCCGAGATTTATCAGCTGGGGATTTTCCGATATATAGAATATTTCTTTTATGAATCTTGGGTCCCGTATCATTACGGGAATACTGTCCGGAGTAGTATCCAATAAGAGCTTGACAAGCTGATAACGGTATGCCGCACCCTTTATACTGTTTGAATCTGTATAAATCCCGTAACTGTGCCATTCTCCCCAGGGACCTAATACCCCTGCTTCTATCCCCATTACCACGTCGGCGTTTTTAGATATAATTTCGTCTATCTGTTTCAGATGGCTTACTACAATATCCCAGTGTTCACAGACCGGAGCAGCCCAGTCTATTCCGTATTCCGGGCGTAGTATGACTTTCAGTCCCGCTTCGCGCACGGCGTCAAGTCCTTTCTGCAGGTCGTTAAGCAAGGCTTCCGGCAGGTTTTCCGTTATATTGTCGTTCCAAGGGTTTGCGGAAGTCAGATTATAATAAGTAAACATCGGTATATTGCTGATTACAACTGTGAGACCCATATTATTCACGTTTTGAAAGTCGGTACTCCCTGTAATGTTGACTCCTGTGTGATAACCCCGTTCAGGGTTCTGAAACGCGGTTACGAAATCGCCTTCATATGTGAATGCCGAAACAGCCGGCTGAACTGCCAGAATGTTATCAGTTATGTCCGAAGTAAAAGAAGTAATGGTATTATTTTTGTTATTTGCATTATTTTCAGTATTTTTATCTGTGCATGACGCTAAAAACAGGTTATGCAGGATTGCAATAAATAAAACCAAAGATATTTTTTTTATATTCTTCATATGTCACCAAATGACCCACGGCGGGATGCCCCTTTCTTTAGATATGGGGAGGAACGCCGCAGAACCTTCCTTTCTGATTAATATTAAGTTTTTGTTAAATTTTCTAAACACCTTGGCTTTCTCTTACCAGTATGTTATAATATAATAAGTGAAAGCGAGGTGTTATTATTGGAATTAACCGTTACCGCAAAATTATTATTACGCCCCACCGAAGAACAAAAAGCTATGCTGTTTGAAACAGGTAAAGCATTTTCAAAAGCCTGCAACTATGTTTCTGGCATTATATTCAACTCCCATAACCTAAATCAGTTTAAACTACAAGATGAAACCTACTCTGATTTGCGCGGAGTTTACGGTATGCCATCTCAAATGGCAATTAACGTCATTCGCCACGTCATAGGCAACTACAGAGCCATTCTCGCAACACAGTCCGATTGGATTGAGCCTGAATATAAACACACAATATATCCCCTGACGTGGAACAGGGACTATCTGCTGCGTGAAAACTATTTTTCCATAGGCACACTCAAAGGTCGCATAAAACTGTCGTATGAAAACGGCGGTATGGAGAAGTATTTCGACGGTTCATGGACGTTCGGTGCGGCTAAGGTTGTAAACAAACACGGCAAGTGGTATCTGCATATATCTATGTCAAAAGAGTTTGAGCAGTTAGACGATTACAACGTCGCTAACGTCGTAGGCGTAGACTTAGGTATCAACTTTACCGCAACTGCATATGACAGCAACGGAAAAACGACTTTTTTCAGCGGCAAGCACATAAAACAGAAACGCGGACACTATAAAAAGATACGTCAGCAGTTGCAGAAACGCCAGACGCCGAGCGCGAGACGGAGACTAAAAGCAATCGGGTCAAGAGAAAACCGTTGGATAAGCGATGTGAACCATTGCATATCTAAGACACTCGTTGACAGTAATCATAAATTCGGCAAAGCCGAATGTGGCAACACAGCTTTTATACTCGAAGATTTGAGCGGCGTTCGCAATGCTACAGAAAAAGTTCGCATTAAGGATAGATATGTTTCTGTCAGTTGGGCATTTTACGATTTACGTCAAAAACTCGAATACAAGGCAAAATTGAATTGTGATAAAGTTATTGTAGTTGACCCGAAATACACAAGCCAGACCTGCCCGAAATGCGGACATACTGAAAAATCTAACCGCAATAAGAAAAAACATACATTCAGATGTAAAAACTGCGGCTATACGAGCAACGACGACCGTATTGGAGCCATGAATCTGCACAGAAAAGGAATTGAGTACTTTGAATCAATAGCTGAACGCGTTCAGCAGGTGCAGTTGTAGGTGAGTAAATCTCGTTTATAACGGGTTCTGTCAGTAACCCTGTCAATGTAACGCCACTATTAAGCGTTTGCTTAGTAAGATAAACGTGGGAGTTAAGGCTTTCGGAGTTTTAACGCTCTTACCACGGGGCAGTTACAAGCCCCCGAATTTATTCGTGGGGTAACTGACCTTTATATTATAATATGATATTTTGTAGTAAAAATAAAATTACTTTTATCTGTTATTATACAACCAATATATGAATAAACCATTACTTTTATATATCTGTGAGTTCGGCCACTATTTGTCGTTTTTGTAGAAATGCAGTTTCCAGTTGTCTTTTCGCACCGTTTCGAGTTTACCGACCGAGACAAATCGTTCGGCGGCATACAATGGCAGGTGTACGTGCATCTGGGCGAAGTACAGGAAAAAACGATTCCCATTGGCATTGCTTCTTCTGATGAAGTCAACGCTATTCTCGACATACCGCTCTGTCAATTCGCGCTGGTCAGGCTGTTCGTCGATTACCTGACCGTATAGTTATATGTTTTTTCTGAGAGCAAATGACGCTTATTATTTTACAAGTAGCTCATTTTTCGCCAACGAGACAATTCTGTTGATGAAATCCGTTTTCCCTTGATTGTATGCAACCCTGTCACCAGAATAAACAGATGCTAATTCTAACTTTAAATCATTATATTGTTTTGCCGTTTCCAGGTGAGCGTTCAGGTATTCGCAAAACAGAATATTAGCTTTCAGCGGTTCACTGTTACTTTCTACATAACAGTGAATATGATGTGTACCAATATTATGCTGCTCGTCTGTATATTTGAAAAAGGCATGGTCTTCGGGCACAAATATGTTCTTGCGGTAGATATAACCGACAGCCTTCATTCCCGCAACATTAAGCCGCTCACCACTCCTGAACTCTACGCCGACATCTAAGATAGGTTTTGCCATTATACCCTTGATTGCTGTACTGCCAATGTGATGAATACTCAGGATGTTATCTCCGAGTATGTCTTCAATTTCCTTTTTCGTAATCTGGTATTGATTTGCCCAATCTTCATCATGTTCAATGAGGATAACTTCTTTTACATTAAGACCTAACATAATAAATCTTCCCCTCGCATAAAAAATATAAACTTTATAATAAAACCTATTCCGCCTGTGCGAAAGTAAAATAAAAATAATCCTCGTCCAGATAGCGCAAAAATGAGAACATCTAAAAAATACTTTTATATGATGTATGCCTATTTGCGGCTCCATTTGTTTTTTAACATGCCGATTATGCCAATCAGCATGAAAACTATCCCAATCACAACCATAATTATTGCGCTGCTATCGGACAGTTGCGGATACATTCTGGTATGCGGAGTGAGCTTCATATTATAATATAGCGCATCACCAACCACAATGATAAGTCCTATTATAAGCAAGTATATGGGCATTTTTTTGTTTTTCATAACTTTTTCCAAATATTAACGGATTTTCCGTTGAAACAGTCTCAGAATTTTATTTTCGCTCTATATAAACGGTCGATTATATGTATTATATAACATTATAATATACAATAGCAAAAAAATCAAGCAGTATTTCGAACTTTCATGCCGCAAACTCTTGGACGTTGTAAGTATTGCCGAATTACGACGAATGTTGAAAATCGGTAAAAATTGCGCATACCGTCTAATCAATAAATAATACTTTAAAGACTTATATTTATATATTATATCTACAAAAAGGATATATACAGAAAATATGTAACACAATTTTTAATTTTGCATACAATTCTTAATAGGTATTTTTAGAATTGATGAAGGGCGGCGATTTATGAAAGAAAAAATAAAACCTAAATTTGAAGTAATAAATAATAATAATGAAGAGCAGATGAATATACTCATAAATAAAATAATAGAAGAGACATTAAAAAAAGAAAAATATAATATAATGAAATTTAATCCGAATATTTCAAAAATATCTGAAACTTCTAAAATAACTTCGTGAATAAAAGACCGATGAAATTCATATAAAAATCTTGACAAATATTTAAACATATGATATACTGTAAATAGAAAAAGGCTCTGTTGTAAAAAGCAGAGCCTTGCCCTAAATTAAGGAGAAAATTTTATGCGAATAGCGGCATATTGCCGAGTATCGACAGACAAAGAAGAACAGCTCGAAAGCTTAAAGAATCAAAAAGAATATTTTACCGAATATGCCGAAAAAAACGGACATATATTAATAAAATTATATGCCGATGAAGGTATAAGCGGAAAACAAAAAAATAACCGAATTCAATTTATGAATATGATTGCAGATGCAAAAGAGCATATATTCGATATGATTATAACAAAAGATATTTCCAGATTTGCAAGAAATACTGTGGATGCTCTTACAACTATAAGAGAATTAAAGGAATTTGGAATTGAAGTATTGTTTTTGACTAACAATCAAACTATATTGGGAAACTCTGAATTTATAATAACTTTGTTTTCTGCGCTTGCGCAGGAAGAATCCGCAAACCTTTCCAAAAGAGTTAAATTCGGGAAAAATAAGGCGGCTGAAAATGGAATTGTCCCTCCGTTTATTTATGGATATAACCGGGTAAACAAATATAAATTGGAAATAAACGAACAACAGGTTGACACAGTCAGAAAAATTTTTGACTTATACGCAAATAACGGTTATGGCTGTTCCAAAATAACAAATTATTTAATTGATAATAATATACCCTCCTATAAAGGACTTCCAAAATATTGGAATACAAAAACTGTCAGAAGAATATTGAGAAATGAAATATATATTGGAATAGTTTCAAATAATAAATCGGAAGTGATTGACTTTTTAACAGGTAAAAGCATTAATAAGAATCCGGATGAATGGTATAAAAAAGAATATCCTGAAATAGCCGTAATTGAAAAAGAATTATTTATTAAAGCTCAAAGGTTATTTGATAATCGTCAGGAATTATATATGAATAAATCCCCAAATGGAAGATTCTGCGATAAATATATTTTCAGCGGCATAATAAAATGCACCCACTGTGGAAGAAGTTTTACGAGAAAAAGTTACACATATAAAAATACGAGAATATTTTGGATTTGTCCTGCAAACGATCAGCATTCAGTACGAAAATGTATAAACAATTTTCGAATAAATGAAGATGATATAATAAATTATCTGAAAGAATATTTTGATGAAATCTTAAAAGATAAAAATAAATATATTGAAAGTTATATATTGGAAT
>WQYZ01000045.1 GCA_009780985.1 Oscillospiraceae bacterium
AGCCTTATCGGCGGCGGAGTTAAATTTGCGACGAAAAATGCGGACGACATTCCGGAGATTACTTTTTACAGCGACAAAACTGTAAATATATTCAACAAAATAACAAGCATTTTATACGACAAATCGCTATTTTGGAGCTGGTCGGCAACCGGTAAGACCAATGAGGTTTCACAGGCTATGTTCGAGAACGGACAAGGTCTGTTTTGCTGGAACGAGTTCCACGCTATCCCTAATCTGAGAAATATGGACACGGATTTCGGCATACTTCCGATGCCTCTTTACGACGAACAGCAGGACAGATACTACCATGTAGTGAATCCGCACGTTGCGATGATGCTCACAATTCCGCTGTCTAATCCCGATATAGATAAAACAGGGACGGTTTTGCAGAATATGGGAGCGGTTTCAAAAAACATTTTAACTCCCGCATATTACGATATATCCCTCAAAGGCAAGTACGCAAGGGACGACGAATCAATAGTATCAATGGATACGATATTCAATTCGCTGACATACGACTTGGGATATATGAACAACTGGGGAGGTCTCGCGGATTTTACGCTTCAGATGGTAGATAAATATCAGACGGATTTATCGTCTTCATACGATAAAATTTCGGGAAAGGCTCAGGCTGCGCTTGATAAAATGGTCAGCCAATACGCTTCTCTCCAATAAAATATAATTATAAAACAGGATGCCTTAAATATATAATAAGGCGTCCTGTTTTGTTTTCATCACGCTATCGCCTTTTTATATACTCTTGTCGCCCACCAGAGAGTGAGGACAAGCAGGGGAATCATAACTCCGAACGCTAAATATACTTTTGAGTCCAATATTGTTCCGGCGGCTAATACCCTTGAAGCGTCAACCACATAATACAGCGGATTGATATGCGCGAGAATTTTAAGCCAAGCCGGACCTATATCTATAGGCAGAAGAACTCCGGCAAGCAACGTTATCGGCAACTGCAGTCCCGTTATTACTGCGGCAAGAGTCCCGACTTCTTTCAAAATAAGCCCGCAGCTTCCGCTCACGGCGGATATTACCGCAGTCAAAACCGCTAAAAGCAGCATCAGAACGGCAAGTCCGCCGAATTTTATATCAAACCCCGCTAAAAAATGAGATACAATAATCACGACAAGCGAGGGAATAATAAATGCGACGACATCTTTCAGCACATTTCCCATCAACAGTGAAAAACGGCTTACAGGAGTTACCCTGAATCTTTCTATAACGCCCGATTTCAATTCCGAAATTATCACCCAGCCTACGCCGGTTCCCGTGCCGAGAGCGAATAACGCGAGCATTCCCGGAACAAAAGTGTCGGCTATATTTATGTTGTTTTCTCCGCTCAAACCGCTTAACAGAGGGGCAAACAGCGCGAGATATAACAGCGGCGTGGTAAGCCCCATAAAAAGCCACATAGGCGACCGCAGTTCTTCCAGCAGTTTTCTTTTAAATAATAATCCTATTTCCACAAGTATTTTCATGTATATACAACTCCTGTTTGCATTTTAATTTTCGTTTTTGCTGTCTCGCAACAGGCGCCCGGTCTGTTTCAGAAATACGTCGTCCAGCGACGGCTGAGACAGAGATACTGTTTCAAGTTTAATATCATTGTTTTCGAGAGTCTCAAAAATTCGCGGCAGTGCTTTTGTCCCGTCTTCAACATATAAATATAATCCGCCGCCCTCGATTCTCGTTTCGCGCACAAAATCAAGCCTTGATAAAATGTTTTTGGTAATTTCCAGTTTGTCGTCCGACAATTTCAATAAAATGACGTCGTCGGATATCTGCTGTTTCAATTCTCTCGGTGTTCCCTCCGCCACAATCAGCCCTTTGTCCATAATCGCAAGTCTGCCCGCCAAAGCGTCGGCTTCTTCGAGATAGTGCGTCGTCAGAAAAATCGTCGTGCCGGAGTTTTGCAGTTTTCTGATTTGGTCCCACATGTTAGCTCTGTTCTGCGGGTCAAGACCTGTCGTAGGCTCGTCCAAAAATAATACGTCGGGCTGGTTAATCATTCCGAGCGCAACTTCAAGTCTGCGCTTTTGCCCGCCGGAATACGTATTTGCGATTCTGTCAGCGATTTCGTTCAAATCAAGCGCGTCCAAAAGTTCTTTTGAACGGTTTTCGGCGTCATATTTATTCATGCCGTACAGACGTCCCGCGAGAATTAAATTTTCCCGTCCCGTCGCTTCCAAATCCGAGCCGCCGAGCTGTCCGACATATCCTATATGCCGGCGAACTTCTTTTGGCTGTTTTTTCAGGTCATATCCCGCGACGACGGCTTTGCCAGCATCGATTGGCAGAAGCGTTGTCAACATTCGGAGCGTCGTCGTTTTGCCTGCGCCGTTAGGTCCGAGAAATCCGAAAACTTCGCCCTTCTGCACGGAGAGGCTTACTCCTCTCACGGCTTCCACTATTCTTGATTTGCCTTTTGCTTTAGCTTTAAAACTCTTTTTTAAATCATCTGTTTCAAGCACATTTATAGTTGCCTTTTGCATTACAATCCCGCCTTATCTATCTTTTTTTAACCGCATTTATAATTCCTATCACTACCATTGCGAGTCCTGCTCCTAAAACTGCGCCGCTTAAAATTCCGACGAGCATATCAATCCAGCCGCCGTTTAGAAATTCAGTTCGTCCGCCGCCGGTAATATATCCTATCAGTCCGCCTATTACTATGCCTATCGTGGGAAGTCCGCCGTAGAACATACCTTCGTTTGCGTAATCTTCCGGCGCTTTTGCTGAATAATATTCCTTGATTCTGTCGTGTAAATCGCCGTTTTCGCCTGATTCCGTTTTACCTGCCGCTTCCATTTCCGCACTCGCTTTGTCAAACGCTTCTTTCTCGCTCATTCCCTGCGATATTAAATCGTTTATATAATCGCTCATGTATAAAATCATATCGTCGCGTACTTCCAAACCTTTTTCAGAATGAGATTTAAGTTTCGCCATTTTTGCGCCGACTTTATTTTTTGTTCCGCTCGCCTTTTTACGAAGTTTTTCCATATATGTCATTTCGGTGTTTTCCAGATAATTCTGCGACTGTTCCTCCGCAAATTTATTGATTTTCTGTTTTGTTTCATTGCTGATACTCATGTGTTAAATCTCCTTTTAATAAATAATATTTTAAAATTATTTGTTTATTTCCGGTTTTCTTAAATTTTTCAGTTTGTCTATGCGTGTGCTCAAAAAATCCCATCTTGTCCAAAATGCAGTCAATTCTTCTTTTCCGCGTTCGTTCAAAGTATAAAATTTACGCGGCGGTCCGATTTCGGACGGCTTTTTGACGATATTCACAAGCCTGTTTTTTTCCAGCCGCATAAGCAGGGCATAAACCGTACCTTCCGCGGTATCTTCAAAGTCCATTTGCGCGAGATATTTCATTATTTCATATCCGTAGATTTCACCCCTGTCGATTATTTCCAAAATAATCCCTTCTAACACTCCTTTGAGCATTTCGCTCAAATTTTCGACTTTCAATATTAGTTCACCTCTTTTTATTTTCAGTACTCTGCGTTGCTAAGTTACTTAGCGTAACTAAGTACAAGTATATAGTAACATAGAGTAGCAAATTTGTCAAGAGGTTTTAGAAAAATTTTTCAAAAAAATTTTTGACCGTCTGTAATTTTATACAAACGGTCAAAAATATATGGAATATTTATGTCAATTCATATTGAATGTGAAATCAAGGGCAAGAACTTCGTCGTGCAGGATATATCTGTCAGCGTAGGCAAATTCATATTTCCCGCACTTTATTACGCCGTTGCCGCGTTTTACGCGGATATTCTGCGCTTTTTCTGGCAGAGCAATATATTCCATTGATTTATAATATTCGTCGCTTAAACCCATACTATAATAGTCCTCAGCCAGTTTATATAAATCCGGCGAATCGGTTGATTTTTGAAATATCGGATAATTAGGAATATAAGAAACAGAATATGTCCAATAAGGCGGAAGATAAGAAGGGGTTTTTATTTTTGCTACTTTTACAACAACGCCGTTTTCTTTTATACTTTCGTCAAATTCTATGATATTGCCATAATTATCAAATGTATTTAATACTTGGTTTGCCGTAGAAATATCCGAATAGCCAAAAGCCATTCTTTTTGCATTATGCGCCGTATTGCTGTATATTAATTTATCGCCGTTCATAAGTTGAAACTTAATTTTGCAAAGCGTAGCTTCATCATTTTTGCCAAAAACAAGCTGCGGGTGCAGGATTTTCAACGCTCCTGCGATATTCGCCGCTTCTTCGTCTGTTTTTATGTATTCTTCAACTGCGGATTTATTTTCTTCGGATATGTGACCTTTTGCGTATTCGTATAAATATGAATATGCCGTTTTTTTATCAAATTTCATTGTATTTTCTCCTTTTAATTTATTCTGGTTTATGTTTATACCCGCTTTTTCTCTTACGGTATTCAATGCGTTGTGCACCGTGACTTTTATGTTGGACGCGGTGATTCCCATGATTTGCTCAACTTCTTTTACAGAATAATCATACATATAACGGTATATAATAACATCTCTTTGTTTCTTCGGAAGCTGGTTTATTATACTCATAATTCTTTCTGTCTGTTCGCTGTTGATTACAGTATCTTCGGGATTAGAAGATTCCGGCGCGGCAAGCGTATTCTGAAAAAATTCATCGTTTATATCATAATAGTTGTCTATATTATAATATTTTTTCATGGTTTTGTATTCGTTTTTCAGCTTGTTTTCGGCGATTATTGCGAGCCATTGTCTGACTTTGCCCTGCTCGATATACTGGTCATAATGCCGATAAGCTCTCAAAAATATTTCCTGTGTCAATTCTTCTATTATTGATTTGTTTTTTGCATATTTTTTTACTATGTTTTTGATGTAATCAATATTGTCCCTGATAATGTCGTTGAAATCAAGTTTCTCCATAAAAACCTCCTCTCAAATTTATCATGATGTATATTTTGAACGTTCAATAATATATAACAGCAAAAAAATAAAAAGGTTAATAAAAATATAAAAAATTTTTGACCGCCTGTAAACTTTATACAAACGGTCAAAAAGTGTTTACGATTATTCAGGATTTTTTAATTGTTTTACATATATAGGCAAATTTTCGTCGGGGTCAATTTTACCGCTGTCGTGAAATCCTACGGCAGACCAAAAAGGTTCCCCCGTCACAAGGTCCGGACAGATATACATATATTTTGCTCCGTCAGATTCCAATGTCTTCTGGATATGTTCAAAAAATAATTTACCATTGCCTTTTTGC
The DNA here is from genome assembly GCA_009780985.1 of Oscillospiraceae bacterium. Taxonomy (GTDB): domain Bacteria; phylum Bacillota; class Clostridia; order Oscillospirales; family WRJC01; genus WRJC01. The sequence goes on from WQYZ01000045.1 coordinate 5,261, forward strand.
CTATATTCAGGAACAATATATATTCCCATAACTGTGCCGTACCCGGATTCGATTAATCCGTAAATTGTGCCTAAATCAATCGCAAAATTGGCAAATCCGATAAGCTCATTGTCACAGTAGAATAATTCAAAGTGCATATCTTTACGGCTGCCTTGAATTTTTACTCTGCAGTCTAAGTTATGGATAATTTCAGTGTCTGACTGTGAACCGTTTCGGTGTTCATCTATTTCTTTAATGAAATCTATCCATTTGGGAAGCAAATCTTGATATAAAGTTTGATTTTCCGGGTAAATTTGCATAAATTTAAAATTTTGCATAAAAACACCCCTCTTTATTTTACGGTTTATAAATAATATTTCTGTTCTGCAAATCATGCTTGATTACAAGCGCGGCTTTGTTTGAATCTTCAAAATCCGAGATAATCATATCGGCTTTTATATCTGTGTCTATGTTTTTACCTATCCAGTATGTGATTATATCTTCTTCTGCTTCTCTGGATAAAACCGTCCTGATAAGCTCTGTATCGTCCTGCGTGAGCATTGTCGCGGTCACTATTAGTATTGCGCCAGTTTCGAGTAATATATTTGATACTTCGGACAGTCTTCTGATATGCTCTTCGCGTTTGTTGTTTTGACTGTTCATATTTTTTATATCCGAATCGACGCCGTATAAAATATTGCCTATGCCTAAATAATAGACTATTCTGCCGTCGTTGAACAAATTCTGTTCCAGAGTTTTCGCGATGATTTTTTTGTTGGTATTCTGATTACCCGTTATTATCAGCATACACGCGCACTGGCAGAAACGTTCCGCCCGCATTGCCGGGGTTATACTGCCCTGCTCCCACTTGAAATTGCGCAAAAGCACTTTTTCGCGTATATCCGAATATTCGTCCCCGACGTTTTCAGTGATAATTCCGCCGCCGGAAATCTCGTATTTATCGACAATAACAAACCTGCTTGTAAGCGGCATAATATCCGCCGTGTCAAAAGCAACCGGACGTTCTGTTTCAAGTATGCACTCTGCGACTTCGTGGCGTTTTATCATATTTTCCGATTGTCCGCCAATTTCGTCCAGCGACGAAGCATTTATGACTTTTATTATTTTCTTTAATTTAACGTCAACTTTCGCCGAACCGATTTTTAAAGAATACGTGTTATCCAAAGTCATAGGTTCTTTTCCGAGCCAGAACAAACTCGCTTTAAATGTCGTCGAAACCGACGGCTTTATTGTGTCATCTGATTTTACGCATAATTCGCCGCGTTTGATATATATCTGTTCCGTCGCTGTAAATCCCGCCGCATATCCCGCACTTATAGAATCAATTTTCGGGCTGTTAAACGTCTCGATTGTTTTGACTGTCGTCTTTTTACCGGACGGATAAAATATAATTTCGTCGCCTGTCTGCAACACTCCCGTATCGACAGTTCCCGCGATGATACGCCTGTCGTCGCCTGACGCAGTGAATTTATAAACGTCCTGTACGGGCATTCTGAAAGGCAAATCGTCCGGCTGTTTGGCGTCGTCAAAATTATCCAACGCTTCAAGCACAGTCATACTGTCATGACTCCATGGCATATTCTGCGACATTGACGCGATATTATCCCCCTCCATTGCGCTGACTGGGATAAACGCCATAGGCGTCGCGTTTATTTTGCGCAGAAACTCCGAATATTCGCTGACTATACCTTCATAGACTTTTTTGTCGTAGCCAACCAAATCCATTTTATTCACAAGCACGACAATCTGTGTTATGCCGAGCATAGACAGCATATATCCATGACGGCGCGAATTCTCCCGCACTCCTTCTTTTGCGTCGATGACAAGAAGCGCGGCTTCGGCTCTTGACGCGCCTGTAATCATGTTTTTAAGAAATTCTATATGCCCCGGCGCGTCGATTATAATATATCTGCGTTTTGCCGTTTTAAAAAACGCCCGCGCCGTATCAATCGTTATCCCCTGCGCTCTCTCATCTTTTAACGCGTCTAAAAGAAACGCGTACTCGAATGGTTTTGAATTTCGTCTGCACATATCTTTAATCTGTTCCAATTTACCCTGCGGCAATGAATCTGTATCCGCAAGCAGTCTGCCTATAACCGTGCTTTTGCCGTGGTCAACATGTCCGACTATGACTATGTTCAAATCGTTTTGTTCTGTGCTATTCATACGTTCATCTCCTTTTTACATATACCCGTCTTTACGTAGTTCTTCAAGACCGCCGCCGTCCTCTTTATCCTGTTCGCGGCCAGAACGCTCCGCGATATTTGAGAATTTGCCGCTCTTTAATTCCTCGACTATATCGTCGAAATTTTTCGCCGTGGATTCGACCGGTGACGTGCACGGATAACAGCCGAGCGACCTGTAGCGTTTTCCTGTGCCGTCGTCGAAATATAACGGCACTACAGGCACATCTTCGCGCCGGATATATTCCCAGATGTCAAGTTCAGTCCAGTCTAAAAGCGGGTGTATGCGCAAATGCGTGCCGGGCGCGAAATCCGTTTTGTACTGTCCCCAAAATTCAGGCGGCTGGTCGCCGACGTCCCAATCGTTGTTTTTATCGCGCGGGGAAAAATAACGCTCTTTTGAGCGGCTGCCTTCTTCGTCCGCACGCACTCCGACGATAACGCCTGTGTACGGCTCTTTATCGTTCGACACTTCGTATCTGCCAGTGTCGTGATTCATTCTGTAACGCGGCCATTCGCCGCTCAGGGTATTTTTCAACGCTTCTGTCTTTAATAAACGGCAGCATTCTATCCTGCTTACGTTTTTATCGGGAAAAGTTTGCTTATTTTTCAAAGCTTCTGCGTTTTCGCCGTAAATCAAATCGAGTTTATATTCTCTGGCAAGATTATCCCTGTATTCTATCATCGCTGGGATTTTATAGTGCGTGTCGATATGCACAAGCGGAAACGGTACGTGCCCGAAAAACGCCTTTCTTGCAAGGCACAGCATGACTGTGCTGTCTTTGCCGATTGACCACAGCATACACAAGTTTTTGAATTGATTATAACTCTCGCGTATTATGTGAATACTTTTGCTTTCAAGTTTATCTAAATGGTTCATTTTATTTTACTCCATATTAACTAAATCGTATATTGCCTCTATTATTTTCTTTTTTATTATATTTTCTTTCCATTTTTTTTACCATCATTTCAAATTCAATATATAAATTTGACTGCGAATCTCTCTCTCGTACATATATTATTATCTGCCTTAAACGGTAAAACCAATTAATTGTGGCACGCCCGGATATTCTAATAAATGTGTCTATATCATATATTCCAACATTTATACCTACCGAAAAACGTTCCATTAATGATAGATAATCTACTACTATCTTCCTCAAATCATCATCTTTGCTATATTTTTCATCAGTAGGATTTATAACGTCCTCGTCAAAAATATTACTGATTTGTCTTTTTAAATTAACGGCAATCGGAGATATTTGTTGATAAAATTCAACAGTAGATTGCTTTTTTTGACGCTCGTGATTTGCTTTTAAAGTCCATACTGCAACTGGAATACCTAATATAACCGCAATATTGGCAATAATAGAAAAAATTTCAGATACACTCATTTTAAATTACCCCCCTAATTTAATTTATTGTTATTCTTGATTTCTTACCCATTCTTCACGTAAAATCGCATACTCGTAAGTATCTTTCCAGATAGGATTTCCCTGACTGTCAAATTTAAAATATACATTTTTTATTAAATGACCTTCCCGTCTCATTCCTAAACGTTCCAATAATTTCCATGAAGCAATGTTAAGCGGGTCGCACATTGCGACAATACGCCAAGCGTCTTTTGTTTTAAATATGTAATTTATTACGGCGTAAGCGCTTTCGGCAGCATAATGATTTCCCCAATATTTTTTGTTAAATACATATCCCAATTCCCATGTTTTAAAGTCGGCTTCTGATAAATAAATATTTCCTATTAATTTATTTGTGTCTTTTAACCGAACTGCCCAAAATGCGGGATTTTTAGCTCTTTCTTCAGCTTCATGCAATGCCTTATCTTTTGTCAATGGTTCGTAAGGTTCAAATTTCACCACATCGTTATCCGATAAATATTCGTAAATATCTTTCCAGTCACTTTTTTCAAATTTATTTATAATCAATCTTTCCGTAACAATCATTTATTATTTACCTTATTTATCCATAGAATAACGCCGTAACCGTTCGTCAAGACTGCCGGTGTGCAATTCAAAGAGATGATTGTCGAAATCGTAAAAATATATTGAGCGACCTTCCCCCTCTACACGCAAGCGTTCCTGTTTAATTTCTACTCCGCAGTTTTTGATTCTTTCAAGATAATCTTCAAATTCGTTGTCGTTGATTTGAAAAGCGGTGTGATTATATGTGCGTTCTGAAAGAGAATCTCCCTCCATAATGCAAATCCATACATTGCCTACAAGAAAAAACTTTTCTTTGGATATTGAATATATTTTATCGCCGCTTGAATAAACTTCTTTTGCTTCAAATATATTTTCCCAGAATATTGTCGCCAATTCTAAATCTTGTACTATAAAAGTGATATGGCTTATACTTGAAATCATATCAATCCAACCTATTTTCTTCTCTGTTCAAAATCACAAAACCTTTCTCGTTCAGACTATTTTCACGGTTATACGTCATATCGCTCCAGTCGCCCTGCACAAAAATTCCTCCGGCTTCCTCGACTATACACTGCATTGCGCATGTGTCCCACTCCATTGTATATCCGAACCTGTAATAAATATCTGCTATTCCCTCTGCAATCAGACAGCCTTTTAACGAACTGCCCGCGTCTACCTGACTTTTTATCTTATGCTTATTTTTTTCGAGCAGAACATCAAGTCTGTCATCACTGTGCGAACGGCTTTTCATCACGACTAATTCGTCTGTTCTTTCGCTGACTTTGATTTTTGTATTTTCATCAAATAGTCTGAATATATCTTTGCTTAAATCAATAGCATATGCTCCGTGATTTTTCGCGGCGTAATACAATTTATTCCGGCACGGCACATACACAACTCCCATGACTGATTTGTGGTTGTACGAAAGTCCGATATTTACAGTAAATTCGCCGTTTTTTTTCACAAATTCTTTTGTGCCGTCGAGAGGGTCCACAATGAAACAAAACTTATTTTCTAACCTTTTTTTATTATCAACGCTTTCTTCCGCTAATATATCAATATATGGCGCGTATTTGTTTAGCCTTTCGCAAATCAAATCGTTTGACTTTTTGTCCGCTTCGGTAAGCGGGGATTTGTCGTCTTTGTACTCGACAACAAAATCTTTCGCATATATGTCCATGATTATTTTACCGGCGTCATACGCCGCATAAATAGACGTTTCAAGAATTTTCGATAAAAAACAATCAATTTGTTTCTCAAATACATACTGCACTATGATTTTCACGGCTTCGTCAACTGAAACTTTTTCGGTATCTATAATAATATCGGGATTTTTCGGTTCTTCATACGGAGAGTTTATTCCGGTGAATTCGGCAATCTCTCCGATAACGGCTTTTTTATAAAGCCCTTTCGGGTCGCGAGATTTACATGTCTCAATATCCGCCTTAATATAAATCTCGCAAAAATTCTCCGTACCGATTTTTTCTCTCGCTTCGCGCCTCGCTTTTTCAAACGGTGAAATCGCGCTGACAATCGAAATTATCTGCGAATCGCAGAAAAGCGCGGCGATCTCGTAAATCCGACGGATATTTTCGTCCCTGTCCGCGTTCGAAAATCCGAGATTTGAATTTATGCCGTGTCTTAGATTATCGCCGTCAAGAAAGTACGCGACGAATCCAAGTCTTGTCAGCTCCGCCTCGACTTCCGTGGCTATAGTGGATTTTCCCGACCCGGAAAGTCCCGTAAACCATAAAACTAACTCGTGTTGTTTAAGATTTTCCGCACGCGCATTTTTATCGACTTTATTGCCGTGCCATGTAATATTTTCCGTTTTATCCATAAATTAAAACAAACCCCGCAATTATAATCTTAATAATAAATATAATAAATATTTACGGACGTTTTGTCAAGAACAAAAATAAAAAAAGATTAAAATTTAACAAAAATAGTTTTATTTGAACTTTTTTTATTTCATAAATATGATATAATATGTTTGTTAAAATATTATAAATGAATTTGATAGGTAAATCTGACAAATTCATTAAAGAAAGGTTTTGGTAAATAATTCTATGAATCTAACCACCAAACTTGTTGTAATGGCAAAAAAACACTGGCGCACCATAATATTTGGAGCGGTCGGAGTTTCGGGCGCATCTTTACTTAATCTTATAACTCCATCGATTGTGCGGAGTTTTACGGCAAAATTGCAGAATGACACTATAACTGTAAATGTTCTTGTCATATATTCTCTCGTACTGATCGGCACATATCTGTTAAGGTCCGTCTGCCGTTGGGTCGCGCTCGCAATCAGCCATGTCGCGGCATGGAATTTCGTCGGGGAACTTACCTCAAAAGTCTATGAAAAATTGCAGAAACTATCTATGCGGTATTATCAGGATAAACAAACCGGACAGTTGATGAGCCGCATGATAAACGACACGCGTCAAGCCGAAGTTTTAATCGCTCACGCACTGCCGGATTTAATAAGCAACGTGATTATGATTATAGGCGTCGGCATACTGATTTTTACGATAAATCCGCTTCTTGCCGCTATAACTTTGATACCTGTGCCGTTCGTGTTTTGGGCGGGAACATTTTTTTCGAAAAAAGTCGCTCCGCTTTTCAGAATAAATCAGGAAGTTCTCGGCGAACTAAACGCCGTCTCGCAGGATAATCTGTCAGGAATAAAAGAAATACAGGCATTCGGTCAGGAAGACCGGGAATTTGACAAAATGGTTGAGAGGTGCAAATATTATTCGTTTGTGAATATACGCGCAAATTACGCTAACGCGTTTTTTTACCCTGCAATAGAGTTTCTTACGTCTATGGGTACGGTCATAGTCATCGGAATCGGCGGATATTTCGCTATGAGGGGACATATGAATATTTCCGACATCATAGGATTTCTGATGTACTTAGGAATTTTTTACCAGCCTCTTTCTGTTTTAGCCCGCCTTTTTGAAGATGTTCAGACGGCATATGCAGGAGCGGTTAGAATATTTGAAGTCTTGGACGCGGATTCCGAAGTTAAAGAAAAACCCGATGCGGAAGTTTTGTCAGACTGCGAGGGAAGCATAGAATTTGACGATGTTTCTTTTTATTACAATAAAGAAGAACCCGTTTTGAAAAATATAAGTTTTACGGCAAAACCCGGCGAAATGATCGCGGTTGTCGGACCGACGGGGGTGGGAAAAACTACTATTGTCTCTCTTATTGAGAGATTCTATGACCCGCAGGACGGCAGTATAAAAATCGACGGGAAAGATATCAGGGACGTAACTGTGGAATCTCTGCGTTCGCAGATATCGATGGTTTTGCAGGACGTCTTTTTGTTCAACGGCACAATAGCCGAAAATATTGCATACAGCGTAAAAGGCGCGACGCAGGAGCAGATAGAAGCCGCCGCTAAAATCGCATGTGCCGACGATTTTATACGTCTGATGCCGGACGGATATAAAACCGTGATAGGGGAGAGGGGAGTGAGACTTTCCGGCGGACAGAAGCAAAGATTATCCATAGCGCGCGCGGTTTTGAGAAACACCCCTATACTTATACTCGACGAGGCGACTTCGTCAGTCGATATGGAGACGGAGCTTCAGATACAGCAGGCAATCGAAAACCTGACGGGCGGACGAACGATTATAGTAATAGCGCACAGGCTTTCGACTATAGTCAGCGCAAATCAGATTATTGTCCTCGACAAAGGCTCTATTACCGAAAAAGGCAATTACGAGGAACTGATGGAGCATGACGGAATTTTTGCCAAACTGAATAAGTCTAAAGTTGTAGCTAAAAAATAGAAATACATAATACATCGTTATTAATAAAAAATCAAAAAGGGTCAATCCCCCTTTTTGATTTTTTTATCACTGTTTGTTATTCTTAATTTTTATATTTTAATATAATGTTAGCAAAACGGGAATCATTTATGCTCTGTTTTTTCTGGACTTTAAGACCAATACCGAAGTGCTGCCTACAAGAGCGATAAGGGCAAAAATTATCCCTGTATCGCCGGTTGCAGGAGCCGGAGCGGCTGGAGCCGGTGACGGTGCAGCAACGGCGGCATCAGTCGCAGCCGGAGCGGCTGTATCGGGAGCTGCAGTTGTTTCCGGAGCCGCTGCTGTAACTGCGGTTGCAGATAATACGATGTAATCGTAACCGATAGGATTCCAGCTCATATTGCCGTCTGTAACTACGGACTGATGAGAGAATACCATACAGCGTGTCGTATCGTCGCTCTGCATATCGTTTATTTGCAGCATTAAGCCTATTTGAGCGCCTGCCGCTTTTGTTATCGGCAGTTTGAATTCAACGTCATAACCGTTAGCCGTCATTTTAGCCGCGCCGTCATATACGCCGTTTGCCGTTGTAGCGTCGCCGCCGTATGAATTTGTGCCGTCAAATCTATTCTCGAACGAACGGTATCCGTAAGCGTCTATACGGAATTGCGCGGAATTAGTATCTTCGCTATTGTTGTCCGGGTCAAGGAAAACTTCAACGCTGTCCGTCATCCATGGAGAGTTGCTCTCTGTGTCTGCGTCTTGCGCCATAATATATGAGTCGGTTACCGAAACGAATACATAGAGGAAACCATCCTGCCACAGAAGCCAAGCATTACCCCTGGTAGCAGTCGGACCCTCAGAATACTGGTTGTCTATATCTAGCGGAATCTGAAGCCCCTGGTCATAAATCGCATCTTTTACGCCGTCGACTGTTATAGCGTCCGACGATTTAGGAACGTCGCCGAAACTCTTATTTGCGTTATAAGCTAAAGCTGGAACTGTCAGTATAGAGAAAATCAAGATGGCTACTATTAAAATAGAAATAGTTTTTTTCATATTTTTAATTTCTCCTTGTTTTGTGTTTTTAATTTTAAAAATATATTTATTTTGCTAACATTAGCGGATAAAATAAAAGAATAATAACATTTTAATTTGTTCTGTTTTTATTTTATCACGTCTTTATATTAATGTCAATAGTATAAAAAAATTTTTATAAAAAGAAACGCAGGCATATATCCTGAGTTTCTTTTTATTATTATACAAATATATCAATCTTATGCTCGCCGTCTGTTATAAATACGGGATTTCGCGTCTCATTTGAGTCAAGAGATATTTTAAAATCATGCGCCTGTCCGGATTGTTTATAGACGTTTATATTATAAATGCCGTCTCTTATTTTTATTTTAAGCGAAAAGTTATTCAACTCATCTATATATTTTGAAGATATGGGATTGATATAAAATTTGTCGCCGCAAAGTTTGAATCCGAGCAGATTTTCAAGAATTACTCTGTAATACCATGCGGCAGATCCAGTATACCAACTCCAGCCGCCCCTGCCTGTATGAGATATATTCGAATACACGTCTCCCGATAAAACATACGGCTCAATTCTGTATATTTCGGCAAGTTCTTTATCCGAGCATCTCACTGCGGGATTTAATGCCTGTATTATTTCCCAGCCCTTTTTGTATCCGTCCGGTTCGCCGAGATCGCCAAGCGACAAAAATCCCAAAGCCCCCCAGACAGCCGCGTGCGTATACTGTCCGCCGTTTTCGCGTATTCCCGCAACATAACCTTTTATATATCCGGGGTTTTGATTTCCGTCCACAAACGGAGGGGCAAATAATTTTAAAATTTTATACTTCCGGTCAAAAAGATTATTGTACGCCGTATTCATTACAATCTGCGAATTTACTTTAAACCTGTCGTCCGTATTATCTGTATTTGCCGTGATTGCGGCGAACGTCTGGGGAAGTATATCGATTTTGCACTCGTCGCTTTCTTTTGAGCCGAGCTTGTCGCCGTTGTCATAAAATCCCCTGAGATATCTGCCGTCCTCGAAACAGTGCTGTTCTATAGCATTTTTAAGTTTTTCACATTCGAGCTTGTATCTTTTTGAAATCTCAAAATCGTTTTTGCTTTCGCATATTGGGATAAAGTCTTGGAGTACAAGTATCAAAAACCATGCAAGCCATACGCTTTCGCCTTTTCCTTCCGCGCCTACAAGGCTCATTCCATCGTTCCAGTCGCATGTGCCTATGAGCGGAAGACCATGTCCGCCGAATTTTAATCCGTATTCTATGCTTTTTTTACAGTGTTCGTACACGCTTTCTTTTATATTGGATTTTATAGGTTCGCTGTACCGTTCTTTTTCGTCTTCGGAAAGCAACGCGTCGGTTATATACTCGATTTTAGTATCAAGAATATTATAATCGTCGGTTTTATTTATATAAAACGAAGTTATATACGGAAGCCAGAGATAATCGTCTGAACAGCGGGTTCTTACGCCTCTGTGCGATTTTGTATCGTCTGCGTCGATTGATTTTATATTATGCCACCAGTGCTGAACGTCTCCCTCCAAAAACTGGTGAGCCGCAGACCTGTATATATGCGCCCTCACAAGCTCAGGCGCAGAGTATACGAGAGCCGCCACATCCTGAAGCTGGTCTCTGTAGCCGAATGCGCCGCTTGACTGGTAAAATCCCGTGCGTCCGAATATTCTTCCGGCGATATTCTGATACGGGACAAAAGTGTTGAATATTACGTCAAGAGCGGGATTTGAAGTGCTTAATTTAATTTCCGGCATATATTTGCGTATAGAAGCCCCGGACTTTTCAGCCATACTTTTTATAAAATTAAAATCGCTCAGTTTTTTATACATATAGTCAAAATATTTTACGCTTTTGTAACAGCCTAAAACAAATACCGCGCGGTTTTCCTGATTATCTGTATTATCAGCGTTTAAAGCTAAAATTTTTGACACAGCAATATAATCAAATTCGTTTGTGTTGATTTTTGAGTCTGTCAGAAATTCCATTAAATCGTGCGACTTTATTTTGCCGCCGATTGCGCGTATAAATCCGGAATAACCGTAAAAATCCGCGTTGCAGACGTTTATGAAAGATATTGTGTCCGTCCTTACATCGTTTATATCAATAAAATTTAATTTTGATTCAGAAACTCCCATAACGGGTTTTATCAGATAACTGACTTCGATATTTCGGATTTCCGAATCTGTTTTATCTGAATTATTTAAAATATTATTTACCTGATAAAAACCAGCGTCGATAAGTTTGACGAACAGTTTTTCATCGACAGTCACTGATATTTTATATTCTATATTATTGATTCTGCCGTAATATTCCGCGCCGTTAGGGAATATTTTAAGATATGACGAAATTGCGCACAAATCGTATTTTTCGCCGTCGATATTCAAAATCAGGCGCTCGCTTTTCATATCGGAAACCGGGTCGTTTTCCCAGGCTGTCAAACGTCTCTCCCGCGCGTTTGAGTACCAGGTGAATCCTAAAGATTTGTGAGTGATTAAAGTGCCGAACTGCCTGTTTGAAATTATATGCGACCACGGAGCTTTTTTACCGTTGCAGTCAATATAGAATGCTTCAGATTTTGCGAAATAACCCCCATGAATTTTATAAAACGGTTTGTCAAATACAAAATTTTCGAACTGTTCTTCTGTGTTTCCCGTATTTTCCGATTTTATTTTTATTTCCGGGATTTCATCTATTATATTGTGTGTTCTGTGTATATCTGCAAGACTGTTAATATTGCTTATATCGCCGTTTATTTCATATTTATACGACGCAAAAGCTTTGAGCAGACCGACTAACTTCGGTTCGAGTTCCGATTTGTCAAGTAAAAATATCCCGCCTTTTCTTTTCAGGAAATGTTCTCCGCCGTTTTTTTTTACAATATCTGCCAATTTGTTCCTGCATGGCCGGTTATATTTTTCTGTTTCGGAATAAATTACGACTAAATCGAACTTTTGACCGGATAAAGTCAGATACTTATATACGCGAAGATATTCCTCGAAAATATCCATTTTATTGATGCTGTCAATGTTATTAGGGCTATCTCCGACGCCGCCCATGTCTTTTATTATAAGCAGAACAATCGGCAGATCCCCTGATATGCCTTCTTTCCAAAGCATTTTTATTGATGATGAGAGTCCGGCTATATCGTCTTTAATGGGCTTATTGTTTATTGTTTTGCAATACATGCAGGATAAAATTATATCCAATAAATTTTTTTCCTTTGAAGTCATTCCGGAAACCAAAAATCTATTCTGATTGTTTTCGGATATTTTCTGATTTTCTTTATCGCGGTTTAAAAGTTTAGCGTTTCTCAGAATATTAACAGCTTCTTCGCGTTTTCCCGCAAAAGCGATAAAAAAACTTGCTTCGCAGATGTGTTTGTGATTTTTATAATATATTTTCGGTTTCACTTTTACGGCGCAGACAGGGTTGATACATGCTCCGTATGTGTTTGAAAACGTCCGGTAAAACAAATTTTTTATATCGGATTCGTCATAGCAATGAGGGAATATGTCGTCTCTTCTGCTTTCGAACATGAAATCTAATGGGTCTGTTTTGTTTGTTTTATTCTGATTATCCGTTAAACCCTGATTTCCGTCAAGAATTCCGGTGTCCGACACGGATATCGCGAGCCATTTCTCCGATTCGCTTTCAAGGCGGGGACGCCTCTTATAAAACAGTATTTTATTTTTTTCGTCGTATTCGGCTTCGATTGAAAGCGACGAAAATGCCGGATGGGCGTTAAAATCCGCAAATTTTGCGAGTATAGGTTCGAAATAAAGCAATATTTCAATATCGCTCGATACATTCAGCTTTTTTAAAATACCTTCGTTTTTATTTCTTATACTGATATTATTACTGTTATTGCTGTTTTTTACATGCATGTCGGTGATGTGTATTGCCGCCGTTACTATATAACACGACATATCGGAGGCAAGGGAATATGTCGCATCTCCGGTTATATGTTCCGAATCGATTATTTCTTTTACGGAATAATGCGCCAACGCGTCTGTAAATTCATACGAATATTCTGCGTTCTTACGGTTTAACGGAATCTTTGACTGCGAAAAAACTTCGTCTTTATATTTAAACAGTACGGATAACTGTTTCGTATTGGTGTAACGGTCAAAATCCGCGTAATTTATTGTGTGCGCGCCGTCAAGAAGCAGGATATCTCCGGACGACGAAGCTATAATTTTTGATTTTGAATTTGAAATAATCCTGCACACGGGATTTTCAAGATTTATTTTCCCTGTGTTTTTCTCTATCAGACCATAGGAGCGGTTTATCTTTTCAGGGACTTCACGTGAATTTATATCTTCGAAGATTATTGCGTCGACGGGTATTTTTTCGTCGAGTATTTCAGCCGCACTCTTTTGCATTATATCGCTCATAAATCTTTTTTGGAAGATATTGTCGCAGCAGGCGTTGGCGGCGGCTATTATGCTCATGCCGACATGATGCGCCATATAACTTTTGACGACGTTCATGCCGTTCCCGACACGGCTGTGAGTAAAATCGCACGCTTCATAAAACCCGTATCTTCCGTACATGCCGATTTTCTCAAGCCTTGACAGATTGCCTATCGCTGCGGACGGGGCTATACTCAGAGCCAGAAAAGACGAATACGGGCTTATTACGAGGTCTTTGTTTAAACCTCGTTTCAAACCTAATTTCTGCACCCCGAACGCCTGATACTGATAATTCATGTCAAAATCGAACGCGTAGAATCCGCTCTCAGATATTCCCCAGACTTCCGTTCCGGCATATTTTGCCCTGCGTTTTATTTGTTCTCTCAGGGCAAATCTGTGCGCCTCGTAAGTAAGCGAACTTTTATGCAGGGGCAGAAGCAGATTCGGCATGAAATATTCGAACGCCGTTCCTGTCCAGGAAGCCAGACCCATATACCCGTTTTCTTTTATCAACGTTCTGCCGAGTTTTTGCCAGTGTTTTTTAGAAACCTCGCGGCGCGCTATCGCGAAATAACTTGTGATTTTCGCTTCGCTCATGTATAAATCGTAGCAGTTATCTCCGAAACTGCCGGTTTCTTCGTCATATCCTATATAAAACAGGTCTCGTGAAGAATTGTACAAAGCATAAAAGTTCATGCCTTCAAGAATTTTTTCAGCACGGGTTATTACATTTTGTATAGATATATAATATTCGCCGGAATTATATTCTTTTATACCCTCTTTCAGTGCAGTCAGACACGCGGCGAAATTGCCGCTGTCTACGGTTGAGACAAAACGGGAGCCTATGACGTTTAAATTTTTTGTATCGTACCAGTTATACAAATGTCCGTTCCATTTCGCCATTTTTTCTACTGTAGAAAAAGTGGAGTCAAGTTTTGCGCACATTGTTTTTGTGTCTATGAGCCCGAAATCGCGCGCGCACAATACCGAAAGCATATATAATCCTATATTGGTCGGCGACGTTCTGTGCGCCGTCGATTCTATCGGGAAAAACTGTATATTGTCGGGCGGAAGATAATTCTCGTGCTTATTTACTGTTGATGCATAAAATTTCCACATGTCGGAGATATAATTCCTGAGTTTGTTTTCCTGAATCGCGCTTATTTTACTCTCTGAGCCGTCGTCGTTTTCTTTCCCAGTAACATAAGCTACAACAGGGAAAACCAGCCACATTGCGCCGAGAATTTTATATATTCCATAAGGGGAGAACAGTATAAAAGCAAGCCCCAAAACAGACGACAGAAACATTTTTTTCACATACAGGGCAAAACCTTTTAAATTTTTTTCGCTTTCGGATGCCGTTACCCATGAAAGCATTCTGCGTTTTGTTATAAACATTCTGAAAATAGAACGCAAAATCGCGTCCAGACTCAAAAACGCCCTGTAGGACAGCGCGGACAAATCAAATAAAGCTCCGCATATGCTCTGCCATATGCTCGTCATAACTTTTGAAGAAAATCTTTTCGAGATATTCTGAAACGACGATATAATAAAAATCGAGATTATTCCGGCAATCATGGGAAATATTATATATAAAACAGAAAAGATCAAAACGGCGGGCTGATTGTTTTCCCGCCAGTTTCTGTAAGGATATTGGGAATATTGAATCAGATATGGGATTATCACGGATATAATCATAGCGATAACGGCAAAAACAGGAAGCGCGGCGCGTCTGACATTGTCGAAAATTTTATATTTCGACAGCGCGTTTATCGGATTTTTTACAGTTTCGCCTGCGGCGTTTTTCGTTTTCGCGCCGATGAATCTCAACGCCTGCATATCGCCGCGTATCCATCGGTGAAGACGGTCAAAGTAAGATACGGGGTTTTTAGGCAGTCCGTCCGTGAGTTCCAAATCCGTTATCAAAGCGCACCTGAGCCTCGTGCCTTCCAATAAATCGTGGCTTAACACAGTTTCTTCGGGGTACGCATTGTCGAGTGTTTTATAAAACATATCTACGTCGAATATACCTTTGCCGCAGAAATTTCCCTCGCCGTATATTTCCTGATACAAATCGAACGCCGCCGATGAATATATATCCACTCCGCCGGAACCGGACAGCATTCTTGTAAATGTGGTTTTTGCCGAAGCAGAAAGCTCCGTCCCCATTCTCGGCTGCATTATTCCGTAGCCGTCTACAACGATTTTTTTGTCTTCGTCAAAAACAGGTTTTGCGTTCGGGTGAAGCATAGCCGACAGCATATCTTTTACGCCGTCTATGCCGAGATTTGTGTCTGCGTCAAGGGTTACGATATATTTCGCGTCTTTTATAAAATTTATATTCCCGCAGACAGTTGATAAAGTTGTCTGTCTGCCTTTTATAAACCTGACAAGCTCGAGCAGCGCGCCGCGTTTTCTTTCCCAGCCCATGTAACGCTTTTCGCTTTTTGAATATACTCTGTCCCTGATAAATAAACTGAACGAATTGTTATATTTATTATTTAACCCGCTGATTCTTTTTTTTGCATATTCTATGATTTTATCGTCGTTTACGTTTTCTTTTTCGCCGCTGTCCTTTAAATCGCCGAGTATGGAGAAGTTTATATTTTTATCCCTGTTGCATTGATAGAAAGTTTCAAGACGGTCAAATAATAAATCGTCCTTGCCTTCGCCAAACAGTAAAGTTGTCACGCATACCAGCGTCTTTTTATCGTCGGGAACATTTGTAATTTCGATTTTGGGCAGAGGCGTCGATTCGGAAATCCTCGCAAATATAAAATCAGTCATCTGTTTTGCAAACTCCCACAGAGGCAGAATCAGCAGAAGAAACATAAAACCGGCGAATTTATAAGCAACTCCGCAGAACAGTAAGACCATAGCCGTTATGATTATAAAATACGACTGCTTTGATTTGCTTTTTTTCAGCAGATAATAGCCTATATGCGTTTTTTTTTCGAGTTCCGTTATTTCACGCGCAGTTTTACTGTGTCTCTGCATAAGACTGTTTTGAGCGTCCAGAGCTCTATAATATATTTTTTCAGCCGTCGATATTTCGTCCTGTCCGTCGCGCAGATTTTCGCGGGATATTTTAAAGAGGCGTTTTCTGTAATAATCCTTTGTCTGCCTGTCTAAATTTTTATATATTCCCGCAGGGTCCCTGTTAAATATCTCGTCTACTTAGAACATTTCGTTAAAAGTTTTTCAAATTGATAGACCGCACAGAATCTTAAATTTCGTATGCAATAGCCGAGAGAATAGGCGTAATGGTCGGGAAGGGTTTCCCTGTTTTTATTGAGATAATCAAAAAGGTCAAGACATATGCCGTATATTTTTGAGCATACCGAAGCTGCAAGCATAACTCTTATGAGAGAAAGCTCGCTTATTGAAAAATAATTTTTGTCAGACTGCACGGATTCTATATATTCTTCAAGAATAACGGGGGTTATTTCCCCGTCGTAACTTGAAATAAGCTCGCACAGCAGTGCATAAATTCTGATTTCGGCTTTATTGTCTTTGTTATTGGTTTTGTTGGACGCGGGAAGCCTTGAAACATACGACAGGCTTTTACATATATTTTTAACTTCGCGTTCGATTATATAATAATTGTCGCATATCCATTCAAAATGCACGGGCAGATACAGATTTTTATCTTTTTCTTTAGCCTCGACAGCTTTCGCGTATACTTTTTTTATAAATTTAAGATTTTTCTTTTGGATTTTAATCAGGCTGTTTGGTTTTATATATCCCGCGTTTTTATACGCCGCAGATATGTCGTAACCTAAATTTTTAGCATTTTGACTCATATCCTGCATAATAAACTTGACCTCCGTAATTATGATTTAGACGTAGAAATGTAGAAACAGGCATTGTTATTATTTGCAGAAATATTTTTATTATTCTAAATTCTGGAAGAAAGGTAAAAAATTGTTACCACACTGTCAGTCTCTGCCCTGAATCATTACATTTATATCCCAGCATAAAAGCATTCAGAGTATCTACTAAAAAATAATACTTGTCAGTATATACATATGCCAAATATCTTTGCGGAAACGGCATATCGTTATAATCAAACCATACGCAGGACGCCGACACATATAAAGTTAGTTTGTACGGTTTCCGTCCGTCATTAGGGTGAAAATACCATTTCATTGTTATAACAGGTTTTTCGTCTGTAATGTCGCATGGCGTAAGGCTATACTCAGGAAACATATGAGCAAAATATGTGTTATATAAAAACATGTCACTTTGTTTGTCGGATCCGATTTCAGTATATTTCCATGGAAGCGCGTATTCAATTCCGTCATCTATCGTGCCGTCAAAAGGATCGGACAAATTTATATTATCAGACAGCGACGAGACAATTTCTGCGAACGATTTTTTCACAGTTGCATTTTTAGCAAGAGCTACTGCGTCATTATTAATCGGCGGAAGAGCGGAGGGAGTGGCAATAGGCCATGTTGATTCCGTGACAGATGAGGCAAGCGTCGTTGAATCTGGCGAAGAAGCCGTCTCATTTTGGCTTATTGTAGGCTGTGTACTTGATTCTGTGAGTTCAGACGACAGCGACGTTATACTCTTTTCGGATTCTTTCGCAACCCAACCTAACCCTTTTAATATATTATAAATATCTTTTGGAATATCTGAAAAACTTCCCTTTTTAATTATTTTACAGCTATATACTCCCATTTGACCGGGATAACTCTGTGCAAGACTGCCACAAGTAACCGTGATTAAATCTCCGGTTCGTACTTTTTTAAATAAATCTTTCTTTTCAGACAAATCGGTCATAACGATAGGTCCATATTCGGGATAATCAGTTATAATTATATAGGAATCGTTAGTCGTAACCAAACATCGTCCTGTTATTATCGGTTTTTTTCCGTTATTATCGCTGCAACTTTGAAATGACACAATTAAAAATGTTATAAAAAAGAAAGAAAATAAAAATATTAAAATCATTTTTTTCATAAAACATTATCCTCATTAATTGCCATTATACCACAATATTCCATTAAATACAATAGATAATTTTATGAAAATTACAAATCCCCGAACTTTCCCTGAAACTTCAGCCCGTCGAAATTGCTCTGCCGCAATGCCTCATATACTCCTATCGCGACCGCGTTTGACAAGTTCAGACTGCGCAGATTGTCGCGCATCGGTATTCTCACGCAGAAATCAAGATTGCGTTTCAGTATATCTTCCGGTATTCCCGCAGTCTCTTTGCCGAAAATCAGATACGGATTCTCGCCGTATTTCATATTGCTGTACAGCTTCGTTGCTTTTGTTGTGAAAAAATATAAATTCTGATTTTGATTTTTATCGAAGAAATCGTTTGTGTTTTTATAGTATGTTATATCCAGATAATGCCAGTAATCAAGTCCGGCGCGCTTTAATTTTGCGTCGTCTATCCTAAATCCCAACGGTTCGACTAAATGCAAACTTGCGCCGACTGCCGCGCACGTTCTCGCAATATTTCCGGTATTTTGAGGTATTTCCGGCTCTATTAAAACTATGTTCAACATATTTATGCTCCCAAATATTAAAATTATAATTAAATTTTAACATATAATTGTAAAAAAATTTCTATAATTATAGTATTTAATATAATTTTGTAGTATAATAATTTAATTAAAAGGTTTTATGTAGGGGCGACGTTTCGTCGCCCGCAATTACGCAAAGAAGATATAAATAAAATTTCGGAGGTCGGATTATAATTATGGGAGTAATAAGCAGTATATTCGGAACATATTCCAAGCGTCAGCTTAAAAAGATAGATTGGATCTGTCAGGAAGTTGACGACCTTGCAGATAAATATAAAAACATGAGCGACGACGAACTGCGCGGCACAACGGCGGTTTTGAAACAGCGTCTCGCGGACGGGGAAGACCTCGACGATATTCTCCCCGAAGCTTACGCCGCAGTCGTCGAAACGTCGGACAGGGTGCTGCACAAACGGCTTTTCAGGGTGCAGGTGCTCGCGGGTATTATTCTACATCAGGGCAGAATATCCGAGGTGAAAACCGGAGAAGGTAAAACATATCTTGCCGCTCTGCCTGCCTATCTCAACGCGCTGACTGGCGAGGGAGTGCATATTGTCACGCCCAACGATTACCTTGCCCGCTACGGAAGCGAAATGATAGGTAAAATTTATAATTTTTTAGGCATGAGCGTCGGGCTTATCGTGCACGACTTGCCGCAGAAAGAAAGACAGGACGCGTATAACGCCGATATAACATACGGCACAAATCAGGAAATGGGATTTGATTACCTCAGGGACAACCTGAAAACCTATAAAGAACAGTTGGTTCAGAGAGGTCATGTGTTCGCAATCGTCGACGAGGTTGACTCTATTTTAATCGACGAAGCCAGAACCCCTCTTATCATATCCGGCGAAGGCGATAAATCCACGGATTTATACGAAAAAACAGATAAACTCGTCAAACGTATGAAACAGTTTAAAATAAAAGAGATGGAAGACAAAGAATCATACGACGATGTTGACGCGGATTATATAGTAGACGAAAAAGCACGCACAGCCGTTTTGACGAAATACGGCATAAAAAAAGCCGAGGATTATTTTAACATAGAAAATTTATCAGACCCCGAAAACACGGATTTGCACCATCACGTAAATATAGCTATAAAGGCAATGGGAGTAATGCACAACGAAGTTGATTATGTTATAAAAGACAACGAAGTTATAATAGTCGATACGTTTACAGGTCGTATGATGCCCGGAAGAAGATGGTCCGACGGACTTCATCAGGCGGTCGAGGCGAAAGAGGGCGTCAAAATCGAGAAAGAGAGCAAAACCAACGCAACAATCACATTCCAGAACTATTTCAGATTATATAAAAAACTGTCAGGCATGACAGGTACGGCGCTGACTGAGGACGCCGAGTTTAGGGAAATATACAACTTGGACGTCGTGGAAATTCCGACGAATAAACCGATGATAAGAACAGACTACAACGACGTAGTTTATACTACTACAAAAGGGAAATATAAGGCTATAATAGATCAGATAACGGAATGTCATCAGAAAGGTCAGCCGGTGCTCGTCGGCACAGTTTCGGTGGATAAGTCGGAATACCTGTCGGGTTTATTGAAAAAAGAAGGAATAGAGCATAAGGTATTAAACGCGAAATATCATGAAAAAGAAGCTGAAATCGTCGCGCAGGCGGGACGTTTCGG
>WQYZ01000046.1 GCA_009780985.1 Oscillospiraceae bacterium
ATATTTTATACAGGGATAACGTTTACGAAGTAAAAGATTCAGTTATCAGTAATGATAAAGTATTTATAAGCGCAGACGAACTTTTAGAAATTCAGAAACCGGTGCTGTGGGCTGAGATTAAAATAGACGTTATAAATCCGCAGATTAAGCTGACGGTAAATAAATACTGCGAGCCGAAATGGGAAAATCAATCTCCCGTATTTAAAAACGGAGAACTGTACATACCGTTAGAACCGATATTGACATCGCTTGGATTAACTATGGATTATTCTGCAGACACGCTTAATATATACAGACAAGGCGACTTGGTATACAGTATGTCAACAAACAGTTATGTCCCGGATGATGAAAACAATACGGCGTATATGAACGTGAATCAGTTAGATTCTATAAAAACCAATATACTTTGGGCGGAAATCGACATTGATGTGGATAATTCCGGCGTATTGCCGAAAAGCCTGATACTCGATATTCCAATTATACCTATGCTGCCGGATTATCCGACAGGCTGCGAGTTCAGGAGCGTCGAAATGATGCTTGCCGGCATAGGGATTTCAATTGATATAGAGAATTTGATTAACGATACTCCCGTGAATAACGACCCGCGGTTAGGCATCAGGGGCGATCCGAGATTTCCCTTGGATGACCCTCAGAGAAGATACGCTTACTGGATTTATCCTCCCGCCATGATTGAACCGATAGAGTCGGCGGCTCCGGTGACAGCGGTGGATTTAACGGGTATATCCCTGAGCGAACTGAAATCGCAGATAGCAAAATATAAAGTCGGCGTTTGCGTACATATGGGCAGATGGAACGATGATTTCGTATATCATGATGTGTTGGTTGTAGGATATGATTCCAATTACATATACATAAACGACTCGTACAGCGCAACCCAAATGAAATTCACATATCAGAAATTTACCGAACTTTGGGAAGTTACCGAAGCCGACAGGGATTCGATTCCATATTATACAAAAGACAGAGCTTTAAGTCTCATAACTACTGACGAACAGATGAAAAAAGCAAAGTATGAAATAGTTTATTAAAATCTTAGCGGGCGAGATAAAACAGATGAAAAACTTAGAAAATCGAAAGTCCCCGGCAAATTCAACAAATACGATAAATCCAACGAGATCGGAAAAACTAAGTCTTAGAGGAAATAATATACTGACAAAGACAATTTCAATAGTTTTTTTGATTTTGTTAGTGTTAGGGCTTTTTGCGTTTATAATCTATGGTTTATATAAATTTAATCTGATAGAAATTCCTGCGTTTATAGAAAATATATTCCACAAAAACAACGAAAACATTACGGAAACCAAAAGCGACGACGCAAATATATACGATTATTTACAGAATAATACAGAGTCGGGCAGTGACAGTTCCGGCGGGTATGTTTTGAATATTTCGCTTGAAAATATAAAAGATATAATATCAAAAATAATTCTGCCGGACAATATATATTTAGAAATGACGGCAAAATATTATACCGACGGCAAGGCGTCGAAACAGGTTGAAATGTCTCTTTGGAAAAAGAACGGTAAATATAAATATACATTGACGGTAAATTCCAAACTTGAGGAAGTGTATATAAACGATACAAAAAGAGAATATATTGAGAATGATATAACCGGAAATAAAACGATAAAAAATGCGGACGCTTTATTTAATTTTGATAATATTCCGAATATTCCGAATATAAATTATTATTTAAATCTTCTTGACGGCAGTCAGATAACAGATTATAAAATAGAGCGAGCCAGCGGCGAAAATATCGCAGACATAGAATATGAAATCCCTGTTCTTAATCAGCGGGAAACAATATATTTTTCTTTGGATACAGGGATTGTGAGCAGTGTAAAAAGTTATGTCAAAGAAGGGGATAACGAAAGTTTATATTACGAGTGCGAGACGTACGTAAAAGAAGCGTATTACAACGGCGACAAGCAGGGAGGGGATAATACTGCGATCTCAGACTCTATGTTTTTGATAAAATAGAAAATTTATAAACGAAAGGGGATTCTAAAGTTATATGAGCGAATCACAAGAATTGGATTTATATAATAAATTCGAGAAATATTTCGGGTATTACAATAAAAATTTGCCCGAAGACGGACGCGCGGTTCTACGCGAAGCCGCGGAAAAAATATGCGCCGACGAAAAATTGAGCGCGGAAGCGGTCGAAATAAAAACACGATTGGCGGATACATGCTGCGATTTTAAACCGGAAATTGAGTTTAAAGACAAACTCCCGCAATTCGGGGTCTTTGTTTATACTCTTGCGACAGAGGATATGGAAAAACTGTATAAAGAAAAAAATATCTCTCATGATATATTGATTGACACAATACAGGATATGTATGTCTGGATAAATTTTTATCACGAATGGTACGGCGAATGGGGCGGTTTGGAATGCGGCTGGTTAGTAAACCACATCAGAGGCAGAGTAATCAGACTCGGCAGACTGCAATTTGAACGAAGCATAGTCAGCGAAGAAACCGAATTAGTCGTAGATGGGAAAGTTCTTTTAAAAAAAGGCGATCCGTTTTTGAACGTGCATATTCCCGAAGGAAGCAAACTCACAGAATCAGCCTGTCTAGATTCTTTTGAAAGAGCGAAAGAATTTTTCCCGAAAGTTTTAAATTATGACTTTAAAGCGTTCGGATGTTTTACATGGCTGTTTGACCCGGAATTTGAAAAACTGCTTCCGGCTGAAAGCAATATATTAAAGTTCCAGAAGTTATTTACGATGCTGGAAAATTGCGGCGGCGAAACGGATGAGGCTCTCAGGCGCGTTTTTGTAAATATCACGCGGGAAAATATACGGGATGCGCAGACGGATACATATTTCAGAAGAACATTGAAAGAATACGTTCAGTCCGGCGGCAAACTACGCTCCGGCGCAGGTTACAGACTGATATAAAAATTTTATTTGGCAGGGAATAATTTATGGAAATCATAAACAATACCGACATCGGTTTTATACGCTCTAAAATAAACAAAAAAACAGCCGTCGCATTGGGGAATTTCGACGGGCTTCATATCGGTCATATGGCTCTGATTGACAGAATAACGGAATATGCGAAAGAAAAAAACATATCGTCCTGTGTCTGGACGTTTGCAGAACACAGCCTTAATATTATAAAGAGCGATTACGCCGTGCCGTACATAACCTCAAGAGAGGAAAAAATCGAGATTTTAAAACAGAAAAATATAGATTATCTTATCTTTCAGGATTTTAATTTTATAAGGAATTTAAGCCCGGACAAATTTATAGAGAAGGTTCTGGCGGAATATTTGAACGCAGAGCTTGTAGTCTGCGGATATAATTACAGGTTCGGCAGAAACGGCGAAGGAAATGCTGAATATCTTCAGGATGGTCTGGCAAAAAAAAATATCTCGGCTGAAATAGTTCCCCCGGTGATATGCGAGGGACAGGCCGTTTCGTCGTCGTTTATCAGGACTCTTATAAAAATCGGCGACATGCAGAGAGTTCGCAAATTTCTGGGGCGTCCGTTTTCGATAAATTTCCCCGTGGTTTACGGCAAACAGACGGGAAGGAAAATCGGTATTCCCACTATAAACCAGCTTTTCCCGCCTGGGCATATAATTCCCGCGTGCGGAATATACGCCTGCACGTGCGAGGTCATAGGGGACATCTACAAAGCCGTGACAAATATCGGCGTGCGTCCCACCGTAAACGGGGATTTTTTAAATTCTGAGACGCATCTGATAGATTTTGACGGGGACTTATACGGCAAGAATATAAAAGTCAATTTTTATGTGAAATTCAGGGACGAGATAAAATTCGAAAGTTTAGACGATTTAAAGGAGCAGATAAAAAAGGACATAGAATTTGCAAGGGCATATGCATTTGAATAAGACTGCGGAAACCTCCGCCTTATTTTATTTCTATATAGATTGCAAGTAGGGCGACTTTCGCAGTCGCCCCGTTTCTTTATATCACAAAATTCTACTTAATCAATGTGTGAAATAAATTTTACTCTAACAAATAAAATTCTTATTTTATTATGTGATTATAATTGTTACATCTCATTCAGCCATTTTTCCAATTTTTCTATTTTGTCCGAATATCCTATGGTTTCGCGTATCATGCTTTCAATTTGTCCTACCGCTATCTGTTGTTCTTCAGGGTCGGTACAATTCAGCGACCTTTCTAAATTGTACTCAATCCAGTCTAACGGTTCAAGATAGCGTTTATATAAGACATTCTGCCAATTTACTGCCGGTAACTTATTTTTAGCGCTATACCCATGCGCAAACGCTAAAAACCTGTCTTTATCTTTTTCACTGCCATGTACAGACCAATGTATAGCCGTATTGAGAAAATCATATAAAGGGTTTATCATTCCCGCACTTTTCCAGTCAACTAAATACGGCGTATATCCCTGCCATATGGCATGGCGCGGGTCTAAAACACGATGACTGATTATATTTTTATCAGTGAGCGAATTTGACGCTTCAACTCCTTTCGTGTAATATTCCTGTATCATATCAATGTTTTCCTTTAGCAAATCAACCCATGCGGCGTTGCTTTGTTTCCCTCTTTGCAGATAACCCTTCCAGTAAGCCACACGCGTGCGCGGGGAAACCTCGTTTGACAGGTTCAGAGCAGAAAAATCAGTCTGATGTATGTCAGCAAGCACAGCTCCCATTGCTCTGCTGTGTTCCGGCGTAATATTATCATATTCGAAATAATCTCCCTCAATCCAGTCAAAAACAAGATATAATTGTCCGTCCATTTCCTGAACGATTTTACCGTCAAATATTTTCGCGGGGACAGCATTGACTCGTTTTGCGGCTATGCCGACAATCTTCTCCGTAAAAACAGCGTCTTCTAACGTTTGCCCTCGCGGATTCAACGCTTTTACTGCATATTTTCCTTGTGTTGTCGTCACTTCGTACACTTTATTGGAATAACCCCAATATATATGCGCAGGTTCGCTTGTCAATGTCCCCATTGACAGGGATTCGCATAGCTTTTCTATTGATTTGCCATTTACCGCGTAATAATTTTTCATATCTTCTTCAGTCAATTTGTTATAGTCCATAATAACCTCCTCTAATTCTTTTGGTATTAATTTGTTATATATCATTAGATATTTTTTCGGAGAACAGCCGTAAATTTTTACGAACGCTTTATAAAACCCCGCGTAAGTGTTAAAACCGTATTCCAAAACCACGTCTATTGCTTTACGCCCCGACGATATTTCGGCAAGCGCATAATTTATACGTTTTTTTAAAATATAGCCCGCGACCGACGAATCCGTTATCCGTTTAAACATTCTGCAGTAATGTCCAACAGAATATCCTGTCATTTGCGCGAGTTCTTCCGTTTCAATATCGGTTTTTAAATTCTGCTCAATATAGTCAAGCGACGGTTTTATAAAATCTTGCATGGGTATGTTCTCCTTCCGTACGGATACCTTCCTAATTTGGATGGTAATATTATTATAAACCATAAAGCTATAAAAAACATTTCCTGTGCTAACATTTTTCAGCGCAAATTTTTGGGCGGGATTTCACCCGCCCGGTTTTATTTTATAAATTTTCTCTAAAGCCCCATTTTTATTGAGAACAGCCGGAATACCGTCATAAATGCCTGCTCGCGCGAATATGAATCAGAGGGGTGAAATCCGTTGTCAGTGTATCCGTTCATAACCCTGTTGCCGTCGCTGTCCACGCAGCTCGAAACATACGATATTGCGGTTGCCGACCATGTGTTGAATTTATTTGAGTCGTTAAAAGTCAGCGGAGTGATATTTATGCTTATATTCTCTATCTGACCGAGACGCATGAGCATTGTAGCGGCTTCTTCCCTCGTTATATTTCCGTTCGGGTCAAAAATACCGTTTCCGCGTCCGTTCACTATTCCCAGAGCGTTTGCGGCGAGTATATACGTGTCGTTTGTGTCTGTGAAAACGTTAGGATTTATCTTTTTGTTCTGTACCGCAAGTATTTCGTCGATTGGCTTATTTTCCGCGACTTCTAAGAACTGTGTGACCAATATGCAAAATTCCTCGCGTTTTATCGGTGAAGTGAAGTTCTGCATATAACTTGGCGGAATCAACCCGTAACCGTAAGCGAACATCACTTCGCTCACCGCCCAGTCTGACGGCTTGTCAGCTATATAGGCGTATGTGTCGATTTTCTGCCCTACTTCATCAAGAACTTTCAGCGTGTATTGAGCATTTGAAAAATCTGTCTTATTGTAAGAACTTATGCAGACATAATAAATCCCCGGGGTAAGAGATATTTTATCAGTTTTGAAATATTTCAAATTGCTTGACGGGATTAAAACTCCGCCCGCACTGCCGATTTTATACGATTTTAATTCTTTGTTTGTCGAATCGTAAACTTTTATAGCCCATAAATCCGTATTTATCGAAGAATCTACTGTAAATTTTATCTGCACGTCTTTTGCCGTATTGGCAGAGAGCTGATAATAGTCCAAATCCGCCGCGCTTGAAGTATTGCCTTTTATATCCGTGTTTAACGGCAGATAGTTTGCCATTTGCGGCGTATCGTTGAATTCTGTTTCGTAAAGACCCGAAGCCCCGGAAGCTGAAGCGGATGTTGCGGAACCCGACGCATTTTCAGCGGTGAAAGCTATAAGTATCTTGTAATCTTCGTTTGAGAAATGTATATTGTTGTACGCTCTTACTTTTATATAATATGTGCCTTTAGCCAGACGCAGACTCGGGGACGCTGCAGTTATGTAGTTCAAAGAGCCCGCATAGTTTACAGCCGACGTTCCGTCAGCTCCGAAAACGCTGTTGTACAGCGCGGAAGCGGACGAGGATAAATCGTTGGAAAACAGCTCCACAATCCAGTCGTTTGACGTGACTGTTTTCGGGGTGCTTAAATATATTATTAAACTGCCGGAAGAATTTACGGATAGTTTATAATAATCTATGTCGTTATAATCGGACATATTTCCGGTGAGGCTTTGATTTATATTAAGAGTGTTCGCCGTATAAGACGTGTTATTATATTCGGTTTCGTATAATTCCGCGCTTGAATTGATAGCTTCTTTCGCTTCGGGAGTATAATTTATCGTAAGATTATAATAGCTCGTGGAATAGTCGTAGGCGTCTATTGGCAGAATCTGAACGTAATAGCTCCCTGCGGGAACTCTTATCTTGTCCGAAGTTTTTGTTCTCATCCCGGTGCTGTCCGTATCTTCCCCGCCGCATTTGTCCGAATATAACAGTTTATTGTTTTTGTCGAGAATATTTAAAATCCACGACTGCGCCACAACCGTTGCCGGCGACTTGAACGTGACTGTTATGGCTCCGCTGTAATTCAAGCCGAAATCAAAATTATTTATGTCGGTTTGGTTTTTGATATATCCCTGCAAAGCTGTATTGACGCCGTATGCCGCCGGCGGAACGGCTGTGGGATAATCTATATATGTCTCGTCCGTGATTGACGGGATGGGCGCTTCGTCCGAATGAACCGACAGAGTATAGTCCGCGTTTGGGTAGGAGCTTGTACCCAACGGATAGACGTAAACCAAGATATAGTATGTTCCGGGCTCCAGATGGATCATATCGGAGACAAACGTACGCACGCCGTTGACGGATGTTCCGACCTGTCCTACAATATAGGTATTTATCCCGCCTTTGCCGTTAAACAGATAAACAGTCCATGAATTCTGGCTCACGCTGTCAAGCGAAGAAAATTCTATAGTTAAATCCTGATAGTCGGTCACGGCAAACTGATAGTAATCGTAATCGCCGCTGCCGTTCAAGTTTCCGGTAACAGGCGCGTTTATCAAGATAGTATTTGCTGTTTCTACGGTGTCATTAAACTCTTTTTCGTAACGTATGCCCGGTTCCGCAGCATATGCAGCGGAAATTTTATAATCTGCGCTCGACCATAATGCGTCGCTGTACGGAACGATTTTTATATAATAGTCCCCGGCGGGAAGACGCAGTTTGTCTAACTGGTTTGTTCTGGTAAGATTGCTTATAGCTCCGCCGAAACCCACTCGGCTCATCTGAAGCTGTTTATCGTTTGCGTCGTATACTAAAACGACCCAGTTCCCGCTGTCAACCGCGCTTGATACAGAAAAAGAAATATTGGCGGCTCCCGGCGCAGGGAGAGTCATTTTATAATAGTCAATGTCTGATTTGCTGCTCATATTGCCTGTCACCGCGGAATTTAAGTTTAAATTATTGGCAGTTTGCGTCGTGTCGTTCGGCTCTTTTTCATATGTGTCGCCGGTGATGGTGTCCGCGCTTAAATTTATCGTAATCTGATATGCGGTCGCAACGATATTATAAGCGTCGACGGACGTAATATTCACATAATATCTGCCCGCGGACAATGTTATTTTATCTGAGGATTCGCTTTTCATTCCCGACGTGAGAGACGTGTTGCCCGAGCCGAAATCTTTTGTCTGAAGAACGGACGAATCTGCCGAATTCATAAGGTTCATTCTCCAATAACTCGTATTTATGTAATAAGGCATATCCAATTTTACTGAAACGCTTCCCGCCGAAGGCATGTCAAAAAAATACTGGTTAGACGGGGATGACTGCGATAACGCGCCCGTATACGAAGTGTTAAGAGCTATCTGCTGGGTAGCCGCCGATACCGGGATTGAAAATATTGGAAAAATTAACAGTATTAAGAATATTGATATAACTGACGATATAATACGTAAGCACATCTTTTTTGTTTTATTTATTTTATAATTTGATTTCAACATATAGATTTTTCCCCATTTAATTTAATTTTTAATTACACAATATATTTTATAATAAAAAGTCGAAAAAGTCAATAGAAAGTCTAAAACTAAAATATACTTAAATTTTCAGATTATAGAAAACTGCAGAAAACTTTTCAGATTATATTCTCTGAAAATACATTCTAAAACAGATAAATAAGTAATTTTAACGCTAAATGTTGTCAAACTATAAAATTATTCGAGCAGAAATGAAAATATATTAATAAAGTGTTGTTTTTTTATTTTTTTTGTGCTATAATTTTAAGTAAATAAAAAATAAAATTTAAGATAGATAAAAATAAACGGAATATAAAAATATAAGGAAAAGAGGAAGTTGATATTTATGATTAATTCTTACACGGCTTACACTTATGAAATAGACGACCATGAAACCGCGGTTAAAGATATAAAAAGCCAGCTTAATATGGAAAAAAACATGAAGAAAAACACTGTCGGAATTCTTGCATGCGATCATGAGTTTGTCACCGCCGGCGCTGTAAAAGAGATATGCAGAAACCTGCCGTTTGAAGTAATAGGCGGCGTTTCTACAGCTCAGGGAATAAACGGAACCGGAACCGAAGGGGCAATGATATTTACACTCATGATGTTCACAAGCGACAGCGTTGAGTTTAAAATATGCTTAACTGAAACATTGAAAGGCGATTATCAGAAATCAATAACCGACGCATATAATAATATAAACGGCGGCATATCGGAAAATCCTGCGTTTATAATATCCGTCGCGCCGTATATGAGGGAAAATTCGGGAGAATTTTATGTCGACGCTCTCACAAAAGCATCGGGGGGGGCGCCGTGTTTTGGAACAATGGCTATTGACGACAGCAATGATATTGAAAACTCCTGTTCTATCTGCAATGGAGAAGCTTACAAAGACAGGATGGCTATGATATTGTTTTACGGAGATGTCAATCCTAAATTTTATACCGCGTCTATCTCAAACGACAAAATTTTAAACCAAGCCGCTCTTATAACCTCGTCGGAAAATCATGTATTAAAAGAAGTGAACGGACGTCCCGTAGCCGAATTTTTCGAGAAATTGAATCTGACGAAAGCAAGCCGAACAGATTACGCGATGATGGCTCTTCCGTTTATCGTCGATTATAACGACGGCACGCCGCCCGTTTCAAAAGCGTTCGTTTCCCTCGATGAGAAAGAAAACGCGATTTGCGCCGGAATTATGCCGGAGGGCGCGACTTTATACATAGGCGTGATCGATAAAGACGACGTTCTGCTTACAACTTCGCAGATTGTCCGCGAGGCTTTGGAAGAAAATCGGGATGCAAAGAATATGCTCATATATTCGTGCGTTACGAGAGGCATGTCGTTAGACGGAGATATTTGCGCGGAAATCAGAAAGGTAAAAGATACGGTCAGCGATAAAATTCAATTTATGATGGTATATTCCGGCGGAGAAATGTGTCCTGCGACTGTAGACAGGTCTGGAAATAAATTAATCAACAGATTCCACAACAATACATTTGTGCTATGCATTTTTTAGAGGAAATAATTTATGAAATTATTTATCAAAAAAATTAGTTTGTTTATGTGTATTCTCAATAAGTGCAGAAATGCGAAAAACAGATAAAAAATCGTAGAGTAGGGACGAACTGTGTTCGTCCGCCAAAATCGTACAAACTCCACGGACGAACACAGTTCGTCCCTACACAAAACTGTACCAGAATAATAAGAATAAAGGAAAACAAAATAAGAATATGAACGGATTAACAGATGAAAAAGCAGTATTGCTTCAGGAAATAAAAAATCTGACTTTGGAAAATAAAAAGTTGTCACGGGAATTAAGAATGACCAACAGTTTTCTGGAAAAAGTAAAACTGATGGTCGAGGCAAAAGAAACGCTTGGAAATTTGCTTACTTCCGCAAATATGATTCAGCGCGCGTATACGGACATGCTTCTTGATTTCTGTCCGAACATTATATTTCTTCTTGATAACGACGGCAAATTCGTTTTATGCACAAAAGCCTTGATTAATGAAATAGGCGTGCCGAATTTTGATTACATAAAGAATTACACATATAAAGAAATCTTTTCTAAATTTCTGAGCAACGATACATGCAACAGGTTATCGCAGGCAATAGAAGAAGTAATAAACACAAAACAGAAAGTTATATTAAACGAGTATATAGATTTCGGGAATAAAAATTCACTCAGATATTATACTATAGAATTGACGATAGTCGAGGGCATGAGGGGCGGAAATATCGGCATTACGGCGGGTATACTTGCCGTATTCAACGATTTGACAGATTTTATTATTGAAAAGGAGAGGGCCGAAGCCGCAAACAGGGCAAAATCTGACTTTCTGGCGACAATGTCGCACGAGATAAGAACTCCTATGAACGCTATTCTTGGCATGACTGAAATAATCAGCCGGAGCGAACTCAACGGCGCCCAGAGAAAATATCTCAACGATATAAAAAATTCTTCAAATTCGCTTTTGACAATAATCAACGATATTCTTGACTTCTCTAAAATAGAAGCCGGAAAAATGGAAATTTTAAACGGTTATTATAATCTGCGGGAACTTCTTGAAAATCTGTACGCGATGTTTATGCCCCTGTTTAAGTCTAAGAATTTAGAACTGTATTTTTCTGTTTCGCCGAATCTTCCCCATGTTGTTTACGGAGACGACGCGAGAGTAAGGCAGGTACTTACAAATATACTGTCCAACGGATTAAAATACACGCAGGAGGGACATGTGGAATTTTACGCGTGGGTTTCGGAGGATAATATGCTGCGCGTGGATATTCACGACACAGGCATAGGAATCCGCAAAGAAGATTTAAAAAAATTATTCAGACCGTTTGAACAGCTTGATATACGAAAGAATAAAAATGTTGTGGGGACGGGTCTCGGACTTGCGATAACAAATAAGCTGTGCGAATTGATGAACGGCAACTTATGGGTCGAAAGTACATACGGAGTAGGTTCTACTTTTTCGGTTGAGATACCGTGCATAACGGGCGGCGAAGAAAAAGAGATTGAGAACAAAACAGAGGAAATTATTGACTTTTCGGCAGAGGGCGCGAAAGTGCTTGTGGTTGACGACATAGATATAAATCTCTCCGTAGCTGAAGCAATGCTCCAGATTTTCGGAATAGATCCGGATTTGGCATTGAGAGGGATAGACGCCGTAGATTTAGCGTCGAAAACCAAATACGATATTATATTTATGGACCAGATGATGCCCGAAATGGACGGGTTCGAGACGAGCAAGCTAATAAGAATGTTAGGACCGGAATATGAGAAAACGCCGATAATCGCGCTTACGGCAAACGTCATAAACAATGCGGAGCAGATGTTTCTGGAAAACGGATTCGACGGTTTTATAGGCAAGCCGATTGAAGTTGACTCTCTTAACTTATGTCTGCGCAAATTTTTACCGCCCGAATTGATAAAATACGACGGTAAAATAAAATGGAATAATTAATTATACGGAGGTAAATATATCATGAGAATAAGCATAGATAAAAATATTGTTGAATTTATGCCGGAAAACAATACCGAAAAAGCGGAGTTTGAAGCTCTGTGGAAGATGTTGATTGACTGCAACGGAACCGCGCTTAAACTTACGCCAGTCGGGGAATATAATCCTAATAAAAATGACAAGTCTGCCGCATTTTATATAGAGGGTTTGGACGCGTCAAATAAACCGCCGGTTTCTATTGTCGTTCAGGAAGACTGCACAGTCTGGTGCCGGACATGCAACAAGCTGGTGAACCTGAAAAAAGGCGACGCAATTCCGGTTTGCTGCGGCAAAGTTATGGAAATTGTGGATTGAAACATTAAAAATTTGACTTTTTATTTTATTTGATGTATAATAAACACAGGCATCGCCTCCTTTTACCGGAGATTAGCCAGCCGCCATTGCGCCAATTTCTTGGTATGTATTTCCTTATCACACATACAATATATAACCTTAAAAGTCAATTAAAATAATTATTTTTTTCAAAAGCTATTGACAAAAATAATATTATGCTGTATTATATTAATATAATAATAAAACCGTTGAGACGGAGATAAAAACAGTATATGCGCTGTACAGAGAGTTCGGGATGCTGAGAACCGGATAGAGATGCAGACTGGCAAATGGACCGTTGAGGGCATGTTCAAATAGCATGACGTGAGAGCATACGTAAGTTGCTGGAAATATGGTTGTATTTCGTATTTCAAAGAGTTATAAAACAAGGTGGCACCGCGAATATATTTTAATATATATCAGATTATTCGCCCTTGATAGATTTATTAACAAAATCTGTCAGGGGTTTTTTGCGCCCTTTTCGACAGATAAATAAAACACAATGAACTTGATAGAAAAATCTAAAAAATTTGGAAATTTTTTGATTTTTCGACAAGTTCATTAAGGAAAGGAGCAAAAATTTATGAACATGCCGATTATGCCGTCTATGAAAGAGGCGCGGGAGATTGCGGAGAGTAAAAAGTATAAAGTTATACCGTTGAGCGCGGAAATTTTTTCGGACATCACGACGCCGCTTCAGACTCTCAGAATTTTAAAAAATGTCAGCAGTCACTGCTTTATACTCGAAAGCGTGGAGGATTCAAAAAAATGGGGACGATACACGTTTTTGGGATTTGAACCTAAACTCGAAATAACGTGCGCAAACGGGGATTTATCAATAAAAAACGGGGCAAATATCAAAACCGAAACTACTAATCCCGGAAAGTTTATCCGTGAAATATTGGAAGAATATAAAAGTCCGAAGTTTGATTATCTTCCGCCGTTTACCGGAGGATTTGTAGGATATTTCTCATATGATTACGCAAAATACAGCGAACCTGTTTTAAAACTCGACGCTTTGGACGAAGAAAAGTTCAACGATGTAGACTTGATGCTGTTTGATAAAGCGATTGCGTTTGATAATTTCAGGCAGAAAATTGTTGTGATTGTAAATATAAAGTGTCCGGTAAATCCAGACGATTTTGAAATAGCATACAACAAAGGAATATTTGAATTAAAACAACTGATAAATCTGATAACAACAGGCACGTTAAGTAAAAATAAACCGTCGAAAATAACTTCGGATTTCAGATATTTATTTACAAAAGAAAAGTTCTGTGAAATGGTGAATAAAGCGAAGAATTATATTCGCGAGGGCGATATATTTCAGGTCGTTCTGTCAAACCATATAGAAGCTGATTTTGAGGGAAGCCTTTTGGATACGTACAGAGTGCTGCGGACAAGCAATCCGTCGCCGTATATGTTTTACCTCGGCGGCGACGATCTGGAAATTGCAGGAGCTTCGCCGGAAACTCTCGTCAAACTGACCGACGGCAGATTATACACATTTCCCCTCGCAGGAACTCGTCCGAGAGGTCGGACCGACGAAGAAGATATAAAACTTGAAGAAGAATTATTGTCGGATGCCAAAGAACTTTCCGAACATAATATGCTTGTGGATTTGGGGAGAAACGACATTGGCAAAATCAGCCGGTTCGGGAGTGTGAACGTCGAAAAATATATGTCAGTCGAGAGATTTTCTCACGTTATGCATTTAGGCTCCACAGTGAGCGGCGAAATTCTCGGCAATAAAGACGCTTTGGACGCGGTGAACGCCGTCCTGCCCGCGGGGACTTTGTCCGGCGCGCCGAAAATACGCGCGATGCAAATCATCAATGAACTTGAAACCAACAAGCGCGGAATCTACGGCGGGGCGATAGGCTATCTTGACTTTACAGGCAATATGGACGCATGTATAGCAATCAGAATCGCGTTTAAAAAGAACGGCAAAGTATTTGTGCGTTCCGGCGCGGGAATTGTCGCGGACAGCGTTCCGGAGAAAGAATACGAGGAGTGTATAAACAAGGCAAAAGCGGTGATGAACGCGTTAAAACAGGCGGATGGGGGAATTGATAATGATATTACTGATTGACAATTACGACAGTTTTTCGTATAATTTATATCAGCTTATAGGCTATGTGAATCCGAATATAAAAGTAATCAGAAACGATGAAATGACAGTCGAAGATATAGGAAAAGAGATAGACGTGGGTTTAATCGAGGCGATAGTTTTATCTCCCGGACCGGGAAAACCCGCAGACGCGGGAATTTGTATTGAAGTCGTCAAAAAACTCGGCGGGAAAGTGCCGATACTTGGCGTATGTTTAGGACACCAGGCGATTTTTGAAGCGTCCGGCGGCGCTGTTTCGTATGCCAAAGAACTGATGCACGGCAAAAAGTCGGATATAAAAATAACAGACAAAACAAGCGAAATTTTTCATGGATTGCCGGACGTTATAGAGGGCGCTAGGTATCATTCGCTCGCGGCAGTCAGGGAAACCTTGCCGGTCGATTTGAAGATAATCGCCGAGACGAACTGTGGGGAAATCATGGCGGTATCTCACGTAAAATATAAAATTTACGGTTTGCAGTTTCACCCGGAATCGATACTCACACCTGACGGCGGGATTATAATAAAAAATTTTTTGAGGACGGATAATTATGAATAACAAAAAACGTATACTAACCGGAGATAGAACCACCGGCAGACTTCATCTGGGACATTTCATCGGAAGTCTGCAAAACCGGGTAAAACTGCAATATGAATATGACACTATTGTTTTATTAGCGGACGTTCAGGCATTGACAACACATTTCGAAAAACCGGAGCTTATAAAAGAGAGTATCGTCGACGTCGCAATCGACAACTTATCCGTGGGACTTGACCCTGAAAAAACGACGATTGCATTGCAGTCTCAAATACCGGCGATTGCGGAACTTACGGTCTTTTATTCAATGCTGGTATCGGTGAATGTGCTTCGGCATAACCCGACTATTAAGACAGAGGCAAAACAGTACGGATACAGTGATTTGACGTATGGATTTTTAGGTTATCCGGTAAGTCAGGCGGCGGACATCACTTTTTGCAACGCCGATTTGGTTCCCGTCGGTGAAGACCAGCTTCCGCATTTAGAACTATCGCGAAAAATTGTACGGCGGTTCAATGAACTGTACGGAAAAGGCAGGACTTGTATCACTGTTCCTGAAGCTATGCTGAGCGATACGCCGCGTCTTGTCGGATTGGACGGAAACAGTAAAATGGGCAAAAGTCTTGGAAATGCCATTTATCTTTCCGACGATGAAAAAACGATCGCCGATAAAGTGCGCAATGCAGTCACAGACACAAACAGAATTGCAGTATCTGATAAAGGCAATCCCGAAATTTGTTCGGTCAGCAAATATCACAGGGCGTTTAACCGGACCGAATACGATAACATATGCGAAATGTGCCGCAATGCCTCAATCGGGTGTGTGGCGTGTAAGAACAATTTATCTGAAAAGCTGAATAATATACTCTCCCCAATCCGTGAAAAGAGAAGATATTATGAATCAAACGTCAATCTCGTTAAAGAGTATATCAGAAGCGGCAATGAACGAGCCAATGCAATCGGAAACGAAACGATTGCAAGTGTAAAAGAATCTATGGGACTTGTAATGGATAAAATATAAATAATTTTAGGAGGCATTTGTTAAATTATGATTAAAGAAGCGATATTAAAATTGGCAAAAAAAGAAGATTTGTCATATGAGACGGCGGAAACTGTCATGCACGAAGTTATGACGGGCGAAGCCACGCAGGTTCAAATGAGCGCGTATCTGACCGCGCTCAGCTTAAAAGGCGAAACAATCGACGAAATAACGGCGTCTGCGGCGGGTATGCGCAAACACTGCGTAAGGCTTCTGCACGACGTGGACGCGCTCGAAATTGTCGGGACGGGCGGCGACGGCTCAAACTCGTTTAACATATCCACGACGGCGGCAATTATAACTGCGGCGGCGGGCGTTCATGTGGCAAAACACGGAAACCGTTCGGCGTCGAGCAAATGCGGGGCTGCGGACGTTCTCGAGGCTCTCGGCGTGAATATAAACATAAGTCCCGAAAAGAGCGCGGAATTGCTGAAAGAAATTGGAATATGCTTTTTATACGCGCAGAATTATCACATAGCAATGAAGTATGTCGGACCGGTCAGACGCGAGCTTGGAATCAGAACAGTGTTTAATATTCTCGGACCCCTCACAAATCCCGCAGGGGCGAAAATGGAGCTTATGGGAGTTTACGACAAAGATTTAGTCGAGCCTCTGGCGAAAGTTTTATTGAATCTCGGAGTGCAAAATGCCATGGTGGTCTACGGTCAGGACGGCTTGGACGAAATTTCCATGAGTTCAAGTACAAAAGTATGTGAAGTGAAAAACGGCTGGCTGCGTCCCTATGAAATCACGCCGGAAGAATTTGGATTTACGCGCTGTGAAAAGTCGGATTTATTGGGCGGTTTGCCGTCGGAAAATGCAGAAATTTTAAAGTCCGTTTTAAACGGCGAAAAGGGCGCGAAAAGAGACGCGGCTGTTTTAAACGCGGCGGCGGCGTTATATATTTCGGGTAAAGTAAACGCGATTCGCGACGGCGTAAAAATTGCCGAAGATATAATAGATTCGGGTAAAGCTAAAACAAAACTCGACGAGTTTATAAAATATTCAAATGAGTAATGAGAATAAATTTTGACCACCCCGTCACGCGGTCGAGCGTAATATTATAGGATTTTGCCGACATCTCGCGTGCCACCCCTCCCCAGAGGGGAATTTTGTCTGACATTTGAGATTGTGCCAAATTCCCCTCTGGGGAGGGGTGGCAAATGCGTCACGAGCTCGCGAGTAGTATTTGACGGGGTGGTCTGTATGGAGAAAAGTATTATGAACATATTAGAAGAAATCGCGGAAAAAACAAAAGAAAGAATAGAGAAAAGAAAACAGGAAAGACCGCTAGACAAATTATTCGAAACTATGGATTATTCGGAAGACGGATGCCGCGCGCGCGGATTAAGGACTGATACATGGGGAAAAGAATTTGAAAAGGCATTGACAAGAAATAAAATAAATTTTATTTGCGAAATAAAAAAAGCGTCGCCGTCGAAAGGCGTGATTTGCGAAAATTTCGCCCCTGTAAAAATCGCGGAAGAATATGTGGAAGCCGGCGCGGACGCAATATCAGTTTTAACCGAACCGTATTATTTTCAGGGAGACGACAAATATCTATGCGATATTATAGAAAATCAAATATATATTCCCGCACTCAGAAAAGATTTTATCGTTGACAAATATATGATATACGAGGCAAAAATTTTCTGCGCAAACGCGGTTTTGTTAATCTGCGCGATTCTGGACGACAAACAGCTTACGCAGTATATAAGAATTGCAGACAGAATCGGATTAGCGGCTTTAGTCGAGACGCA
The DNA here is from genome assembly GCA_009780985.1 of Oscillospiraceae bacterium. GTDB lineage: Bacteria > Bacillota > Clostridia > Oscillospirales > WRJC01 > WRJC01. Next base: position 18,045 of record WQYZ01000046.1, read on the forward strand.
CGACGAGACGGAAGTCAAGAGGGCGTTGGACTGCGGCGCGGAGATTATCGGCGTAAACAACCGGGATTTGAAAACTTTTAACGTCGATATATCGACGAGTGAAAAACTTCGCAAATATATCCCTGACGATAAAATTTTCGTGTCGGAAAGCGGGATAAAAACGCGCGAAGACGTGAAAAGATTGGAAGAAACCGGCGTAAACGCCGTATTAATCGGCGAGACGCTTATGCGAAGTAATAACAAAAAAGCCGAATTGAAAAAACTGCGGGGAGAATAAAAAAGTATGTCTGACGTAAAAATCAAAATATGCGGACTGTCGAGATTGTGCGATATTGACGCAGTTAATGAGGCAAAACCGGATTACATCGGGTTTGTATTCGCCGAAAAGAGCAGAAGAAAAGTCGATATAAAAACAGCATTGGAATTGCAAGAAAATCTGAGACGGGATATAATTTCGGTCGGGGTATTTGTTGATGAAAATCCCGAAAAAATTTTAGAGATTGTAAAAGCGGGCATAATAGCTATAATCCAATTACACGGTTCGGAATCCGAAGATTATATAAAAAATATAATAGATTTGACCGGCAAACCTGTGATAAAATCTGCGGCAAATCTAAATGATATGAGAAAAAATGCGAATTATATATTATTCGACACTATAGGTGGCGGTACGGGAAAAAGTTTTGACTGGGGAATTTTGGATAAGTCAAAGATTGACAAACCGTTTTTCTTAGCCGGAGGATTAAACATAGATAATGTAGTGAGCGCAATAAATCAAGTCAGACCGTTTGCCGTAGATATAAGCAGCGGGGTGGAAACGAACAGACTAAAAGACAGGCGTAAAATTATTGAATTTGTGAATTTTGTGAGGAGTGAAATATTATGATTGAAAAAAAAGGCAGGTTCGGCGAATATGGCGGTCAGTACATTCCCGAAACATTGATGAACGCGGTTAAGGAATTGGAAAAAGCGTATGAATTTTACAAAAATGACGCGGGGTTTAAAAGTGAGCTGGCAAATCTCCTGAAAAATTACGCGGGACGACCGTCAATGTTGTATTATGCCGAAAAAATGACAAAAACACTAGGCGGCGCAAAAATTTATCTGAAACGCGAAGATTTGAATCACACAGGGTCGCATAAGATAAACAACGTCCTGGGACAGGTTTTATTGGCGAAAAAAATGGGCAAAACAAGAGTAATCGCAGAAACCGGCGCAGGTCAGCACGGCGTCGCAACGGCGACTGCGGCGGCTCTTATGGATATGGAGTGCGAAATTTTCATGGGAAAAGAGGACACAGAACGTCAGGCGTTGAATGTGTACAGAATGAGATTGCTCGGCGCAAAAGTCAACGCGGTCACAAGCGGAACAATGACGCTGAAAGACGCGGTAAACGAGACGATGCGCGAATGGACTTCGCGTATGCAGGATACACACTATGTCCTCGGTTCTGTAATGGGACCGCACCCTTTCCCGATGATGGTGCGGGATTTTCAGAAAATAATCGGGGAAGAAATAAAAAAGCAGTTGTTTGAACTTGAGGGCAGACTGCCGGATATGATAGTCGCGTGCGTCGGCGGCGGAAGCAACGCAATGGGCGCGTTCTATGAATTTATCCCGGATAAATCCGTGAAGCTCGTCGGGTGCGAAGCGGCGGGATTGGGAGTTGACAATCCGAAAAACGCCGCGACAATCGCAAACGGAACCGTCGGAGTATTCCACGGCATGAAATCGTATTTCTGTCAGGACGAATACGGACAGATTGCGCCGGTGTATTCTATATCAGCAGGACTGGATTATCCCGGAATCGGACCAGAACACGCGAATCTGTTTGATACAAAACGCGCGGAATATATCCCGGTGACGGACGAAGAAGCCGTTGCGGCGTTTGAATATCTGTCAAAAACAGAGGGGATAATCCCGGCGGTTGAAAGCGCGCACGCCGTCGCGTATGCGTTGAAAGCCGCGACTGAAATGGAGCGCGATAAAATAATAGTCGTGAATTTATCCGGCAGAGGCGACAAAGACGTCGCGTCGATTGCGAGATACAAAGGGGAGGATTTATATGAGTAAAATTTCACAAGTATTTAAAAACAATAAAGCGTTTATCGCGTTTGTGACCGGAGGCGACCCCAATATTGAAACGACGGAAAAACTTATAATCGCAATGGAAGAAGCGGGAGCTGATATAATTGAAATCGGCATACCGTTTTCAGACCCGATTGCGGAGGGCATAGTAATACAGGAAGCCGACGAGAGGGCGTTAAAATCGGGAACTACGACGGATAAATTATTTGATATGCTGAACGGGCTTAAAGAAAAAGTAAAAATTCCGTTATTATTTATGACTTATCTTAATCCGATATATACATACGGGAAAGAAAAGTTTTTGAAAAACTGCGAGGAGTGCGGAATTTCCGGGGTTATCGTACCTGATATGCCGTTTGAGGAGCGCGGCGAACTTTCTGATTTGTGCAAAAATCACAGGATTGATTTAATTTCGATGATTACGCCGACGTCGAATCAATCGGACGAGCGTATTAAAATGATTGCAAAAGAAGCCGACGGATTTTTATATTGCGTTTCCTCTCTCGGAGTTACGGGAGTACGAAACGAAATTAAAACGGACATAAAAAATATGATTGAGCAAGTGAAAAAAGTCTCGGATATACCATGCGCGGTGGGATTCGGCATATCGACGCCGGAACAGGCGATGAATATGTCGGCTGTCGCAGACGGCATAATCGTCGGCAGCGCGATAGTGAAGATAGTTGGCGAATACGGCGGGGATTGTATAGAACCGGTAAAAAAATATGTATATGAGATGAAAAAAGCAGTAAAAATTTTATAAAACACTTGAAAAAAACAAATTTTTCTGATATAATTAAATAATTAGCGAAAAAAATAGTATAATAAATTTTAGCAAGTGCGGAAATAAAGCCATACTAACCGGGGAGTTTGCGGTGCCCTGTAGCCTGCAACCCGCAATAGCAGGGGCGAATCCCACAAGGCGGGCTATGATTGTATGGTCTGGGCTGTAATTTTCTCATGATGAGGAATGGGTCTTGCGCAATCAAGTGCCGTGAACCATGTCAGGCGGGGAACCGAGCAGCATTAATCGGATTTCTTCGATGTGCCGCAGGGCAGCCTGTTCTGAATGAGAGGTGCGGCGTCCGCATAGAGTCATGTGTTCAACTTGTGGTGTATGGCTTTATTTCCGCACTTGCATTTTCTATAAAAATTATATAAGATTCTAAGATTTATGGGGGTAAATGGTGATAGAGAAGAATATATATAAAAAATTTGCAATAGTCATTATTTTTGCTTTTATAATCGGCTTTATAGTAGCATTAACAATCTGGATTGGAAATCGTTATAGTGAAAATGTCATCAAAGCCGTTGATGGAATCGCTATCCCTTTAACAGTAACTCTAAGTGGAATTTTTCTGAAATATTTTTTTGAGGATGATAAACGTATTGAAGGCTTATTAAAAGATATGAAAGAACAGTCAGATATGGAGATTGAAAACGGCGATAACTTTTACGATGCTATAGTTTCAAAAGCAACACAGAGTGTTGAACTTTGTTTTAATACCGGAGTTCATGTATTCCACAACCTTACTTCTTCGGTTAATGGTGAGAAGAACTTATTAATAGAAAATCGTGAAAAATTGAAAAATTTTACAGTAAAAATAATTCTTGCTAATCCTGAGTCTATAATTTTCTCCGATAAAGCGCCTGAGGAAATTAAAAATTATTATCATTCTATGTCTGCCGATGCTGACCCGGATTTTCCAGGGAAAATTCAAAAATCAATTGATGATACAAATAAAACATACATAAAATCAAAGGGGAGAATAAAAAAAATATTACATTGGAATTAAAATTGGCTGACTGTATACTTCATGGTTCTATTGTTATCATAGATGATTTTGACTGTTATTTTACGCCATTTGCAACATATAGAGAGAGCGTAAACTCAAAAGTAATAAAAATAAATAAAAATTCTAACTACTCATCATATTTACACTATAGAAAAGTTTTTGACGATATATGGGAAAAAGCAGGGGACCCTTACATAACGACTAAAAAATTGCCAAAAATAAGTTCTGAAAAATCAGATTTTAAATTAAAATAATTTTAACAGGGGGATATAAAGTACAATGATAATAGGAATACCGAAAGAAATTAAAGCGCAGGAAAACAGAGTGGCTGTTTTACCGGCGGGAGTTATGAGCTTCGTTGAGAGAGGACACAAAGTATATGTCGAAAAAAATGCAGGGGCAGGCAGCGGTTTCACCGATGAAGAATATGCGAAAGCCGGAGCGCAGATATTAGATAATCCGAAAGCGATTTTCGCCGTTGCCGATATGATATATAAAGTAAAAGAACCGCTTGAATCTGAATATGTCTATCTGCGCGAGGGACAGATTTTGTTTACATATCTGCATCTTGCGTCAGACCCCGTGCAGACAAAAGCCCTGATGGATTCAAAAGTCACAGGCATAGCGTATGAAACGGTACAGCTCGACGACGGCTCGCTGCCGCTTCTCGCGCCGATGAGCGCGATTGCCGGGCGCATGTCCGTGCAGGTGGGAGCGTATCTGCTGCAAAAATCAAACAACGGACGCGGAATACTTCTGGGCGGGGTTCCGGGAGTTGAACCGGGGCACGTTGTGATTATAGGCGGCGGCGTGGTAGGATTAAACGCCGCCAAAATGGCTGTAGGTCTCGGAGCGAGAGTGACGGTAATTGATATTTCTATTAAACAGCTGGCATATATAAACGATATTTTATCAGGTTATGCCGTAACGTTGATGTCAAATAACTATAACGTTGCAAAATCTGTAGCCGACGCTGATTTGGTTATCGGGGCGGTGCTTATTCCGGGCGCAAAAGCTCCGAAACTTGTCACGGCGGATATGGTAAAGAATATGCGTCAGGGGTCGGTGATAGTCGATGTCGCTATCGACCAGGGAGGGTCTGTCGAAACGATTGACAGACTGACAAGCCATGAAAATCCTTATTATATCGAACATGGAGTAGTGCATTATTCCGTTCCGAATATGCCGGGCGCAGTTCCAAGAACATCGACTTTTGCGCTCGCAAACGCCACAATGCCGTATGCCCTGCGAATCGCGGACAAAGGCGCGGAAGCGGCTATGCGCGATAATCCGGCTTTATTGAAAGGTCTGAACGTATATAAAGGCAAAATGACAAACAAGGCTGTCGCCGAAGCGCAGGGTCTTGTATGTGAACAGGCGAAGTTGGATTAATATTAATAAAATATCAGAAAATTTATATAATGTACGAAATACCTAACCATAATGGAGGCATATAAAAATTGTTTGATAAGCTAATAATCAGTGATTCTGTAGTGAATATCGAAATCCTTCCTTCGCGGCAACTAAGCACGATCAAACCACGGAAGATATTCTTTGCGCACTTGAGCGGAGCATTTATGACGAAACTCTTGAATCCGACCCGAACAAAACACTGGCTATTGGATATGACAGGAATGCTAAGTTATTAGAAGTAATATTCCATGTTGTATCTGACGAACATATTGTAGTTTTTCATTCAATGCCTTGTCGAAAATATTATATTGAAAGGATGGTGGAATAAATGAACGCAAACGGTAGATTATCAGAGAAAGAATATGAAGAGTTAAGTCTTGAATATGAACAAAATCCGCCAGAACTATCTGGCAAACCGGGACTTTTCACTACTATGCGCGAAAGAAAACTTGTAGCTGAATTACTACCTTCTGACTATGCCCGTATTGTCAATATGAAGGCTAAAGCTATGTCGGTGTCACCCTCGGAAGTAATCCAGTACGCAATTAAAGAACAACTGGTAGAAAATACTTAATTTATATTATGTGTGGAAAGTTGCAAATTATGTATTCATCAGAGGAGATGTTTGTTAGAAATGGGAACAAAGCCTTGCGGACAAATTTATTTATATGGCGAACTACATTGCGAAGAAAAAATAATGGAAAAGCAGCTTGAATTATGGTACAATCATTATCATAACGAAAATTTACGTTATTTATTTCTTGAACATTGTTATTGTACGACAGAATTTTTTAATATATGGATGCATTCGGACAGCGACGATATTTTGGAAGTGTTGTATGAAATAGCTTTAGCCCCGGACTTTCCTTACATTAAAGATTTTTTCCGAACGATAAAAAAAGATTGTCCCGAAACGGTTTTTTACGGTACAACACCCGGTTATCCGCCTATCTGCGAAAAATATTTGCAATATCTTGAAGATAACAATGAAAATGGTTCTGACAAATATTTGAAAATACAAGAGTTAATGGAAAAAGGCAAGCGGCTTTATAAAAAATACGGTGGTGAATGGGACGACGGATACCGAGAAAAAAATATGGTTGAGAATTTTATGCGCGAGTTTGAAAAATTAAACGGTGAAAGTATTATGGGGATTTACGGAGCAATGCACATAATGCTTGAACCAGTTGAATATTTCGGTGATGTCCCATGTTTAGGTTATCAATTAAAAGAACGATACGGCGAAGCCGTTCATTTTGAAGATTTATCAGGAATAATTTAATCGTCACTAATAAGCATAACGGCAATTTAATTTCATAATAGAAAGTTCATAATTCTATGATACTGTAAATTTATAATGAGCTTTTACTTAAAAACGCTTGTGATTTATCAAATACTTCGTTAGTTATATTCTGTTTGGTGTATTGCAAATCTCATTTCAGAGCGTTTCATACAATTATGAATAATCTATAACTAAATTAAATTGCCGGGAATAAGCATTATATTCGTTAAATAAAATATATTTTTAAGTTCAAGAGGGTTTATAAAAATGGCTGAAGATACCGCGTATAAATCTTTATACAGAAAGTGGCGTCCAAAAACATTTGCGGATGTTTACGGGCAGGA
>WQYZ01000047.1 GCA_009780985.1 Oscillospiraceae bacterium
ATGCCGTCTTTAAGCGCGTAATAAGCGGGCTTGGGGTTCTGGTCACAATCAACGCAGCCCCACGCGCATTCGGCGGGACAGTCCGCTTCGCCGCACTGCCAGCATGTCGCCGTATCGCTCCACCGGAAAAAGAAATTTCCTATGACGGCAGGGTGTTCGGCGAATATCGGCAGGCACTCGCTGATATAACGCGCCTGCTCTTCAGGCATGTGCCCTTTTCCCCACGTTATCTGCCAGTATTTATTACGGCAGACATCCTGATTGTAGTGGTTTTTACGTTCAATATCAGCGTATTTTTCACCCCATTGCAGCGACGAAAAGCCCCATTCGTTGATTATGACAGGTTTACCGGACAATTTCGATGTTTCGTCAATATACGGCTTCCATGAATGCGGTCCGCCAATCTGCCACGAACCCATATAGCCGTCGATACCCAGATATGCGAAAGGCGATTCGGGCGCTGCGTATATCTCGCGCATCAGCATACGCGCATAGTCGTTGATATAGCCGAGGTTGATGCCGCACTGCGCGTCAGGATTGCCTTTTCGCACACCGTTCGCCGCGTTGAGCAAAAACCTTATATTGTCTTTTTCACTCAGCGGACCGTAAAATATGTCTATGTCCGGTTCGTTGGCAATTTGCCACCATGTAATGCGGTCTTTTGTATATTCGCCCACGAATGCCGCCGCCTCGAATAAAAGCTTGTGGTAGCGGTCTTCAGAAGGGTCGCCTAAATATTCGGGCACCGCCCGCGAATACGCCGTCTTCCGTGCTTCAGGAACGTAGCGCATCGAACCCGGTCCTGTGAACGAGCATAGAATCTCAAACCCCTCCGCCCGGTACTTCTCAATCTGCCTGTCCGCTTCTAAAAAGCTCTGAGACAATGTGCCTTTTTCATCGGCAAATGGAAACGGGTATCCCTGCCGCACCCAGCGAACGCCTAATTCGCGCATCAACGAAAAATTCGGATTATCGTGCGCCGGCGTTATTCCCGTCATGTGTCCTTGTTTCATTTTATTCGTCGCCTGCTTTCTCTTTTATTTTTTATATTTTTCAAAAATTAATATAAATAGTTTTGTGCTTCAATAATTTTAATTCACTATTTAATTCAATTTGCTTATTAAACTGCTTTTTGTGCAGCATTTTTTTCATCGCTTACCATGCATTTATCGTATTTATTTTCATCTTATTAGCCTAATCCCCGTTTCGCAATGATTCATGATTTCTTAATTTTCGGTATAGTTTTCAAATCCTATCTGCCATAAGCCCATGTCCATCAGATTCATTGGCGGATGATATAAGTCGTTGCAGTATATTGCCTACTTTATCTTCTCATCAATTTTATTTTTCTTTATATCGCATTCCCATATACGAATTACTGTATAGCCCAGTTTTTCCAAATGAGCCGTCACTTCAATATCCCGATTTTTGTTTCGCGCAATCTTCTTAGTCCAGTAGTCCTCGTTATCTTTCGGATGTGTGTTCCGGCAATCGTGTCCGTGCCAGAAACAACCGTCAACAAAGACGGCTACTTTTTTCTTCGGAAATACATAATCGGGTTTGCCGTATAGTTTTACGTTTCTGCGCCAGCCTGTAATTTTATTGTCTTTGAAATATTGCAGTAATTTTAGTTCGGTGGACTTATTTTTATTCGATTTTACCTTGCGCATTATCTCCGAGCGTTTTTCCTTGCTGAACACATCTGCCATATCAATAATTGTCGCCCCAATCAATAATATTAATCCGGAGATATACTCCAGAATTCATCGCAAATTTCGTCGTATCCGCGTCCTTTCAGTATGTCGGGCGTTTCTTCCAGCGACGGAAATTCGTTTGATATTTCGTCGCATAAACAGTTTAGCAATTCGTCGCCTATTGTTTCGGCGTATTTGCCGCGCAACGCCTTTTCATACCAGTCGCTGAGATTCTTTTCCGTCACTATGCTTTGTATGCGGTTGCGCCAGCCTATCTGATTAAGCAATGAAACGATAAACTTTTCTTCGGCTTCCTTGCACACGATTATTATTTTATCGCTCGAAACGCCGTCAACTATTTCCTCCGCCATTTCCTCGTTCAAACTCAGATGTTTTATCTGTATAGCCGGTCCCCAGTTTGAATACATATCAATTCCCCTGTCCGCCGCGTTTGTCACGCCGACGCGAAAGACTTTTGCGTCCTGTATATTTTTTGCATTATCGACGTCAAGACGCATTATCATTCGGGCAAAGTCGGCAAATTCAAATAACAACGCCTGCTTGGACTGATTTATCGAAATCTCAATTTTTAATTCTAACGCCGATACGAGCGTCGAAAATAAAGCATAGACGATAATTTCGTAGATTTTGTCGATACTCCGCCTTAATCCTGCTTCATTCCGAAACGAGTTTATAAAATCTATGACTTGAAAATCATCTTTTGTCGTTTTTAGACAATACTCCAACGCTTTGGAGAGTTGAGAACGCTTATTTGTAAACCGGCTGTAAATATACGCTTCCACCGCTCCGTTTGTTCGGAAATTTTCCATGCCGAGCATATTCAGAATATCTGGCGGTATGGCGTTATCGTTAAACAAGTCGTCCTGATACCGCGCGCTGCTTGTGGAAATGCGACCGAGCAATACAATACTTACATCGTTGCGCCACTTTTTACTCTGATTGCGGTAGTCGTCAAGGTTCAGGAGGTCAATCGTATCAGGCGAGGTTCTGTGACGGTAAAGTATTTCGGCAATCTGAATAGGTTTATAAAAATGTACTCTCGATTTTAGTATGACTTTATCAAGTGCGGCTTTGGCTATTTCTCTGTCACTCATTGATTGGTATTCCGCCTTTCGTAATCTTTTAACGCCGCTATCATCTCATGTGCGACCGCTTTGATGACGGGCACGGCTACGCTGTTGCCCGCCTGTTTTTTTATGCCGCTATACGGAACGACAATTTTGAACGTATCGGGAAAACCCTGTAAACGCAGCATTTCCCTTGCCGACGGTCGCCGTTCGTTATTTATCAGGATATAATTCGCCGACGCTCCAGCTCTCAACGCGCAGGAGAAGTAATGCGGCGTGATAGAACCGCCAACGTTTTCGTGCGTTATGTATGGTCGTTCAAGCGTCTCTTTCATGCGCTCAAATCGGCTCTGTTTTATTTTGTCGCGAACCCATAGCGACGGATCTACTTTATCGTCGTCTTCGAGTATATCTTCAAGCGACAGGCATTGAGATTCCGGGAGCGGCGGCGGAAACATAAAATCAACGTCGTCAATGAATCCGCAGATAATTATTCTTTCGCGTTTCTGCGGTAAGCCGTAATCCAATGCGTTAAGCACCTTGTAGAAAACATTATATCCCAACGCTCTCAAATGCCTGATAATTACGTCAAAAGTTTTACCTTCGTCGTGAGCCGTTAAGTTACGCACGTTTTCAAGCATGAACGCCTGCGGTCGTTTGTCGCGCAATATGCGTTCAATCTCAAAGAATAATGTTCCCTGCGTCTCGTGGCTGAAACCCTCTTTGTCGCCTATAATGCTGAACGGCTGACATGGAAATCCTCCAAGCAATATATCAAACTCCGGTATTTCGCTCGATTTTATTTTTGTTATGTCTCCGGCAGGTCTTTCTCCGAAATTCGCTTGGTAGGTCTTAGCCGCCTGTTCGTCCCATTCCGACGAGAATACGCAATGACCGCTTGCGCTTTCAAACCCTAACCGTATGCCTCCAATTCCCGCGAATAAATCTATGAACTTAAAGGAGTTCCATTTCGAATGTTTCAAGTCGGCGGAGTTTTCAATATTTATTTGGATTGCGGGCATAAAATCAAACAGTGATAGTTGTTGAGACGCTTCCCGACCCGACGTTTTGAATACCTGCCTGTTCATCGGTATAAGTCCTTTCGTTTTTTAAAAATCACTTCAATATATAAATCCGTCAATGGAAACGGAGTAAAAATTTCGCATAAAAAAGTATAATGTAAACAATACTATTGTTTACATTATATCATAGACTGTTATTTTTTGCAATCATTTTATCGATAAAATTAAAATATGCAATAAACTTATAAATTCCTTGTATGATTCCAATAATTTTTCATCTTATATTCAGGACAGTTCGTAATTTCCTTACCTAAAAAATCCAGAACTATAAATGTTTTAGCTTGTTTTTCATTTTCAAATTCTATTTCAGCATACATAAATTCTGTAGCAGAATCTTTGTCAACTTGACTACATTCAAGCATTAATCCGTCAGGAAGCTGATATTTCCTATAGTCCTTTTTTATAAGAGGTTTAGCTATTATTTCTAAAATTTCGTTAAATGTCTTTTCGTCAATGCAAATTTCTATTTCGTTACGAGATAGATTTCCGTCGCCTTTTATCGTCAAAACGTATTCTTTGGAATTGTTGTCATATTCATAACTTCTTATGCGAACTTCTGGGATTATACTGACATAGCCTTGCGATACTATAGCAGTTTTTATACAGGTTAAATTGTTCGGGAAATTGTTTATTAAAAATTTTCTTTCAATTTCCATCTAAGGTTCTCCAGTCACAATAAATTTATTCGTTATAATCTGTGCTCCATTTCGTATTTGATGACATAATTTCATTATATTTTAGTGTTGCCATACGGTCAGTCATGCTCGCTATATAATCAGCTATTATACGCGCTCTTATAACTTTTTTAATATGTTCTTTTTTTTCTATCCACTTACCCAAATTTTGTAAATTTATATGGCGATTTTCTTTTAATTCTTCTTGGAATATATTCCTAGATACATTACTATCTATTTCTCTTATTTTGTCGCCGATTTCGTCCCAATTATCCTCAGGATTTAATGGATGTTGAATTTCGAGTAATCTGTCGCCTAAATATTCTTTAAGATATTTTTCAAAATCTTGTAAATAATTTTCCTCATAATACCGTTTTTCGTGGGATTTAAATTCATTAGGCAACATATCAAAATTATCTGAATCGAAAAAGAATTCAAAAAGTTTTTTTACAATTTGTTCGGCTTTTCTTGACATATTTGTGACACGTGTACTATTAATATAATAACGAAATTTAAAATCATCTATATCATTAATATTTTTTTTATATTTTTCTTCTATATCCACTACAAAAGCATCTTTAGTTAATTCTCTTTTAATTAAATCTTCTTGATTTTTGTATTTTTTATCTTTATCATCTATATCTTTATTCAATTGTCTATAATCTTTATTGCGAAGTTCGACAAATTTGTCGTTACAATAGCATATTAAATCTTCTTCTTGTATGCTTTTAGTGAATTCTGCAAATTCTTCCTTAAATTTTTCTTTTAAATCATCTTCTGTTATTTCTTCACCAATTATATTTTTTTTATCCTTTTTAAACATATATTTTTCAAATTCCTTTAATTTTATTTTTGTCTGTTGCAATAGTAAGTCTTGAACCCTATTCATAATAGTCCTACTATTAACACGTCGTTTTAAAAAAGTATATATAACAAATAAAATATCCCGACTTGCTTCAGATTTCATTGGAACGACATCTAACAATTCAATCCAAGCCTTTGCTACTTTGAAAAAATAATATAATGCTGCGTAACTTTTTATCGATGTAATTTTATATCCTCTTTCCTCATTATTATCTTTAATTTCATCTAAAGTATCTAACAAATCACTTATTGCTTTAATTAGAGTGTCTTTATCAATATTTTCATTTATGTCATTTTTATCTTTAATTGCAACTACCTCATTTAATTTATCCATTTTATTTAAAATATTTTTTATCAATTTTTCTTCTGAGGACAACTGATGATCACTCCGACTAATAAATGTTGCTTTTGCATTGAAGATTTTGAAATATACTTTATTTAAATATGAAATTAAATCATCCAATAAACCTGAATTAGAATATTCTTCCCAATCATGTCCTAAAAATGCAAGTTTATCAGACCATAGAACTATCTGGCTTTCAAGTCCCCCTATGGAGGATAAATATTTATCTTCATTTGTTATTTTGTTTTTTTCTTTTTCCAATAATTTTGTATGAATATATTGAAGTTGATATCCAGCTTGTCCTAAATTATTACTGAAAGAATCTCTGTCATGCTGTAAAATACCCTTTAATACAGTTCTAGATAATAAAAGTCCGCGAACTCCGTATTTCTCAGAAACTTCATGTTCTTCAAGAAAATCAATAGCCTTAACACTTTGTAACGGATGAGCAAAACGCCCACAGAATCTATCATTTAAACATATATCTAACTGCTTCTCGCCTGCATGTCCAAAAGGAGTATGTCCGACATCATGCGCTATGGCAATCTCTTCTGCAACTTCCCAATTTGCACCGAGGTGTTGGGAAAGAGTTTTTGCACATTTTTGAACTTCCAAGGAGTGAAGTAATCTTGTGCGTTGATTGTCAGAAGCGGAATTAACCATTACTTGGGTTTTGTATTGTAAATGTTCAAATGGCTTAGATACAAGAATTCTATCATATTCGCGATTATATCGCGTTCTTTTACATGATAATAACTCTGTATATAACGTGAGTAGAAAACCAAAGCATATTTTTTGTCCATATATATTTTCATGATTTATTTCAAACGGTAAACCAAATTTATCACAAAGTTCATCATATTTATCCTGATTATCTAAATATCTTTTAGAACAACAACGCTCCGGGTTACATTTGAGACAATCATGTTCGTTTTCGCCTAATTCTTCAAGAACTTTTTTAATAAATGATTTTACGGACTGAGGAACGTATTCTTTTTGAAATTTAGTATAATCTTCTACAATATGTTCATTTAATTCTATTTTATGTACTAATAATATAAATAAATCTTCATGTGCATCGTCCAATGTATATATTTTTTCATTTCCAGCATAATCAGTATAAGATTTATCAATACTGTTAATAATTTTGGGCAGCGTATCATGATCTGGATCAAGTTCTTTTATCCTATCATTGTTATCGTTCAATTTTAACGACATATATTTATGAGCATATGAACGTGAAGAATTATTTAAACCATTTACCATTTTTGTTTTTTGTAACCATTTGTCTCTTCTAAAGTCGATATTATTTGTCGATGTTGATTGATGTCCTGACATAAATTTGAATCCTTTCTTTATCAAAATTCAATTTAAATTTATAGTATGATTCTCTGTCCTTTATTTTCAGTAAAAATAATTTATCATAAATAATCATTAAACATCGTGTTTATTATACTTAATTTCATTTTAAATTTTTAATATAAATGCTATCTTAAATTATATTTAAATTTTCGTTTTACTGCTACATTATATACACTATTTTACTACGAGTAATAATATTTGTCAAGTATTTGTCTGAAAATTTTGGATTATTTACATTATTTTTGTCGAATGAACTGCACATCAAAAATAATTGATGCAGTTTATATCGTTCCGACTTTATATAAGTGCGATTACATAACCGTACCCAAAATACCAAAAGCGACGACTCTAATATTATGAAAGCCGTCAATTAACGCTTCTGAGCGGCACTGTCAATTATGTAATTTGATTGAATCAAACTTTTTTTATATATTTTGCATTTCGCGCCTTACCATTTTTTACGACGCGCTCGCTCTTTACCATTTCACCGAGAATTTTCTCGACTGTCGTAGGACTTACATCAGGTAAAAGACTGCAAATCTCGTGCCTTGAAATCGGATCCGGACTGTTTAAAACAATTTCTTCTATTCGCTGCTGTTTCGGAATTTCGTTCCTGTTTACCTTTTTTGATGTGGAGCTATCAAAAGTTTCAGCAATCGTTATTTGTGAAATGGCTGAACGGAAAAAATAAACTAAAGTGATTAAATTAAAAAAACAGCTTGACAAAAAGGGGAAAATATATTATAATATAAGCATAAATTAAGTTTTGTGCTTCCCATACGGGGTATGAGGTATCTCATATAAAAGCATACGTTACCAAGATTTTGTACGTTACATGAGGAGTTATATATATAAAAGGGTGAATTGTACCCATTTGTATATGTGAGCTTCTTTTTTTGCGCACAGGTGCAGGTTACAGCGGGAATGATGACAAACATAAGGTTAAAAACTCGAACGACGTTCGGGTAGCCCTATGCGTGTTCAACATTCCCGCTTTTTTGTTTTTGCCAACAAATACCGAGCAACGCTCAGTCGGGCAGTATGCCGGGTTTTAGGAATATATAAATATAAACAAAATAATGGAGGGAGTTGTACACACAAACTGTCATTCTGGCAGTGGAAGATATAAAATAAAGGAAGAAAAATTTAAACAGAAAATTTTTAAATCGTGAAGGAGAAAAATTATGTCAGCAAAAATGAAACAATCACCAGTAGTAATTGCTTCAACCGAAAACATGACTGATGCCGAATGGCACGAGTACAGGCGAAAAGGCATAGGCGGCAGCGATGCTGCGGCAATATTGGGTCTGTCGCCGTTCTGCACGGCTCGCGACATATACTACGAAAAAATCGGCGCGGAACCTAAAATCGACGATGAACAGAACTGGGTGGCGAAACAGGTCGGACACAGGCTCGAAAGTCTCGTCGGCGAGATATTCTCAAGGAAAACAGATTTGAAAATATATAAGCCCACAGATATGTACACTCACGCAAAATACCCGTTTATGCTCGCAAATATCGATTATCTCGTCGAAATGCTCGATGGTACGCAAGCCGTACTGGAGTGCAAGACAGCGGGGTACAACAGCCAGGACAAGTGGGCTGACGGAGCGGTTCCGATGCAGTACGAAATTCAGGTGCGGCACTATATGGCGGTCATGGACATAGATACGGCGTTCTGCGCGTGTCTGTTCGACAACAATGACAGCGATTTCGTCTGCCGGCGAATAGACAGGGACAGAGATTACGAAGATAACATCATCGCGCAGGAGCAGCATTTCTGGCAGGAATGTGTCGAAAAACAAATTGAGCCGCCGTACAAGGAGAAGAGCGAACTGATACTGGAAAGCATACGCAGGCATACCGGCAATGCCGATATATCTGCTCCGGCTGTGACTGTCAGCGATACTCATGTCGGCGAGATAGAGAAATATCTTGAGCTCCGCGAGCGGAAATTAGGATTGGACCGTCAGTCGAACGCTATTGACGAGGAGATGAAATATCTTTCTACGCTGTTTATCGATATGATGGGCATAGCCTGCACAGCAGTCTGTAAATCTGGGGCAAAGGAATATGTAATCACATACAAGCCGGTATATACAGAGCGAATCAACAAGGACGGGCTTGCCGCGCTGAAAACATTCCACCCGGATATTTACGACAGATTTGTGTCATCGACGGAGAGCCGCAGGTTTTCTGTGTCGCAGAAAAATATCGGAGCTTGATATGTAGAGGCAAATAAACAATAGAAAATGTTATTAAAATTAGGAATGGCGCATGCAATCAGGATTTTATGAATGATTGTCTGGGTCGTATTTTTATTTACGGAAAGGGATTAATTTATGAACGAAAAAATCACAAACGAGTCAATGGCACAGATAGGCGAGTTAAACAGAATCGAGGGGTTCAACCCTGAACAGTTCGCACGCGAAATATCCGACGACGGCAGAAATCCGCGAAAATATCTGGACGTCATATGGCGTAAGCTGTGGTTCAGGCTGAAATATCCGCAGGGCAAAATAACGACGCATATTATAGAATTGAAAGAAAAATATGCGGTGATAGAAGCAAAGGTATATTTGGATAAAAACGACCCAGCGGAGAATTATATCGCGAATGCGATTTCGCAGAGGTGGGTTGATACGGAAACGAGTTTCGGAAGCAGATTCATAGAGTCGGCGGAAACAGCGGCAATCGGACGCGCACTCGCTAACGCTGGGTTCGGATTGCAGTTCTGCTGCGACAAAAACGAGGATAAAGAAGCGGATATAGTGGATTCACCGATTGACGGCAAATTTAGAAACACTCAAACTGAAAATCCGGTTACGGCATATATACCGTCAGCGGAGGAAATAGATCTGCCATTTGAAACAAACACGTTACCCGACACATTTTCTGTTTCGACAAACAGTCAGCCGAATAATAGCCAGGATAACGCGGCTCCGCAAACGCTTAATTTATCAAGTCCAATGAATTTATTAGTCAATACGAAAAATAACGCGACAAGTGCTGCGACTGTTAAAAATGCCGCGTCCGATAATCCTGCGCCGCAGGATAATCAGGAACAAAAACCGAAGTATAACAAATCAACGCCGGTACCGGAAATCTACAGAGTAATGAAACTCGAAGATGCACGAAACTGTATTGTTGATGTAGGCGATTACAGAGGCAAAACCATGCAGCAAGTGGCGAATGAAAAGCTGTCCAGTGTTGAGTGGTATGTCAGAAGCTACAACGGACCTAACAATATCCTGCGGGCGGCGGCGAAGATTGTGCTCGAAGTTACCCGTGCGGAACAGGAAGCGAGCTAACAAATAATATATGGTAAAACGGAGGTGTGATTTATATGTCAGGCGATTTTGCGTTTGATATATCAAATGTCGCTGATATTCTGAATTTGCAGGCGGTACGCCGGAACGGTGCAAGTATGTATGTAAATTGTCCATTCTGCGGCGACAATAGAGGCAAAATGAACATAAATTTCGAGAAAAACGTGTTTCGGTGCAACTACTGCGGCGAAAGCGGCGGCATGATAGCTCTGTACGCAAAATCCATGAATATAAGTCACTCCGACGCTTACCGAGATATACTCGCAATTTTACAAACGCCTGATTATTCACTCAATCGAACATCTGTAAAATCCGCTTTAACCCGCGTAGAACCGCAGACGGCAACTCCTGAACAAATTCATCAAACCTATACTGTGTTGTTGTCAATGCTGACACTATCAGAAAACCATAGAAACAACTTAATCTCACGTGGATTGACAGACGAACAGATCGAACTATTCGGTTTCAAGAGTACGCCGACAACCGGGACGGAGCAATATCCGTATATACTGATTGAACGGAACTGCATAATTCGCGGAGTTCCTGGCTTTTATTTCGATGAACCCACCCAGCAATGGAAGATGAAAATGAATTGTTCCGGTATAGTCATACCCGTCACGACAATTGACGGGTTGACTGCCGGAATACAGATTCGGCTCGATACGCCGTTTAATGGCTGTAAATACCTGTGGTTCTCCAGTGCAAATGAAAACATGGGAACATCGTGCGGCAGTCCGGTTGGATTCTTCGGTAATCAGCATGATAAAACAGTATATGTAACAGAAGGTTATTTAAAAGCTGTTATTTCACATTGTCTGTCGGATCTGACGTTCGCGGCTGTCGCAGGTGCGAATAATTACCGTAATCTTAATGGGTTATTTAATGTTTTACGACAAAATGGCGTCGAGGAAATAGTCGAGGTTTACGATATGGATAAACTAACGAACATAAATGTAGAAAAAGGCTGCCGTCGGCTTGTCGAACTGGCAAGCGAATACAGTTTCAAAGTCCGCAGAATCAAATGGAATCCGGCATACAAAGGCATAGACGAATATTTACATAAAATATTAAAGAAAAATACATAAATATAATTTTATAAAGGAGCAGAACATGATAATAAATTTAGGAAAATTAACAGAAGAGCAAAGGGAATTTGCCGCTAAATATCATTATTTGGTCGAAAATTTCCTGAAATTCAGGCGCTTGGACAGAGACGAATATTATGACATTATAATTTTTGGCTTCATCAGAGCTGTCCGGAAGTATTTTATACATCAGGAATTACAGATATACTCTTTTTCAACTATAGCGATATACGCGATGAAATCCGATTTATTCAACCACTACCGGAAGCAGAGGCGAAAAATGCGGAATGCCGTAGTTGTCAGCCTCGATGCTCCGGCATACGACGACAGCGACATAACTATAGGCGATACTGTCGCCGCACCTGGTTCAATATCAGATTATATTGACTCCGAAATTTTGTGGAATGATATAACGTTGAATATACCTGATGAATATGCAGAAATTCTGCGTATGAAATCAGATGGGTATAACAACCGTGAAATCGCGAAAAAACGGAGTATATCTGTGAAAGACATCGACAGCATGATTGAGCAGATACGCGAAACAGTCGGTAGTATGCGTCCGGTATAATATAATGGTTTTTATTTCGCTGAACAAGCGGGATAAATATAAATAATTAAAATCAAATGGAAGAAGGAGTAAAATTATGTCAAAATCAATTTTTGAAGACTTATATTACGGCAGAATCAATCCATTCGAGAAGCGAACGCAAATCACTCCAGAACGCGAAGAAATTGAAAATAAAATCAAAGACGAAAAACGGTATTTACAAAGTAAATTGTCGCCTGACGATTGTGAACGTTTACAATCATTAGAAAATTTATTCACTGAAGCGTCAGCCGACGATGAAATAACAATGTTCGCTCACGGGTGTATTTTCGGCGCATTACTTATATTTGAAATTATGGAGCGCAAGGAGGAAATTGTCAATGAATAAAACCATACTGCAACAGCTTTTCGACGGCGAATTATACCCCTCCGAAACTATAAACGACCCTGAATCGCGCAAGATAAGCAGTATTATAGCAGAAGAGCGAGAATATTTATTTGAAAGATTGTCTGACGGCGACAGAGAGAGTTTACGCAAAATGAACGATCTATACCATGAAGTGACTAATATTTACGGTAATGAATGTTTCGCCTGCGGGTTCAGGCTCGGAGCATTATTGTTAATTGAAGTTTTCAGTAAAAATATAGACGACTTCGACCAAATCAAATAATAATACCTAATATAAACCATAAGCGGCGTACAATCTGATAGTTTGTAAAAAACTATCAGGTGTATGCCGTTTTTTTGTGAATATGATTCTAAATATAAAAATATTTTTGATTTCACTTTAATTATAAAGTCTAAATTTAATCATACATTATTTTATTATAGGCAGAATGACTTTACAATATAATCAAAAAAATATACGGAGGGAAATATGAATATTGATTATATTGCTATTGGAAAACGAATCAGAGCCATACGGATTTCAAAAAATATGCCGCAGGAAAAACTGGCGGAAAAAGCCGAGTTATCGACCACGCATATGAGCCATGTCGAAACCGGCAATACAAAAGCCAGTCTTGGCACTATCGCGGGTATAGCCAATGCGCTTGAAGTTTCGGTCGATGAGTTACTATGCGATAATGTTGTTCGCTCAAAACATGTATTTGAGAAAGAACTGGCGAATCTGCTTGCGGACTGTACAGACATAGAGACATATGCGATTGTGGAAATAGCGAAAACCGCGAAAAATGCTTTGAATAAAGTCATTTCATCTATAAAAAAATAAGCGCATCTTTTTAATGGTACAACAATATAGCCGATATACGGACAAATCTATATATCGGCTATCATATTGTTTAATCTGCAATATATTTTAGTTTGTTATTTGAAGAAATATATCATAACGAGCAAAATGCCTGATGTTTTTTGGACGTCAAAAGCATATTCGACTTGGTTAATTGATAAATAGCCGGCGTGGGATATCAATTATCTTATGCCGGCTATTTTTTTGTATTTCAATTTCAAATAAATTGCAGAGTCTGAATTTATATCAAAAACATTTTCCGTTTATCTTGAAAAACAAATTAGTTTTTGATATAACCCGCTGAAAGGGGGACCGTATATATTTTTTCCCTATCTTTTTTCGCTTTCGTGCGGATTAGAGGACCGCCTCTGAAAATCCGCTTCTAACAAGTAAAAAAGTATAGGAAGTGAGATTTTTTCAGACGTGAAAAAAATAAGGAATATATATAGTTTACGGAATGAGCGCCGTTCTGAAATTTGCTCTGCTTGTGAATATTTTGTAAACAATTTAGAAAAGTTGGGCATTTTTGAAATTCCCGACGTTCTAATATGCGAACAGATAAAGAGCGGCTTGAAAATTCAATACGGAGAGGAGGTGAACCTCCATGGGTAGACCCCTCTCCGCAGAAGAACAGGAGACATTCCGGCGTCAGTTCGACAGTTTTTGTAAAAAAGTTCTGAGACATGCGGCGTTTGATTACGACAGAGCAGTCGGACGACTCGCCGCACGTGAAATATCGTTGTCAGATTACGAAAATACTTACCCGCTTTCGACCACGGACACATATTTTTCGCAGGACCGCTTTTTCAACGTATTAGACAAAAGTTTTCTCGTCAAAGGCTACGCGGCTGAACTTATCGCCGTTCTGCCTGAAATACAGCGCGGTATCATTATACTCACTTATTTCACGAAAACAACTGACGAAAAAATAGGCGAAATCCTGAACATAAGCTGTAAAAAAGTACGATATCAGCGCAAAAACGCGCTGGAAAAACTAAGGAAAATAAAGAAGGAGAATTAAAATGGATGCGGATAAATTAACAAACTGCAATCGGAATAACGCTTCCCGCGCATATCAGAGTCTTTTGCCCTATGACGTTATGGAAGCGGCGATAGCGGGCGACGAAGATGCGATGTGTGAAGTCGTGAATAACTATGCGAATTATATCCGGCAGTTCGTACAGGAGGACTGTTACGACAGGGACGGATATAACTACAGGGGATCTAACAAACTCAAGAGTGACATTATGAAAGTAAATTTGATGAGAAGCTTTCAGAGTTTCAAATACGACCCCAATCGGAAATAATTATTGAAGCAATTCTTTTATCCGGGGCGTACTGTCGCGGTATGTCCCGGATATAAGCTAAAATGTATAATTATTATGTGTCAAGTATGAAAAGCTTAATATAAAAAGGGGAAATGAGAAAATGAGTAAATCCAAAAATAAAAACAGGGGTCAAAATAAATTCAGCAAGTATCAAAGCCTGCTGCCGGACAGCGTGATAAAGGCGGCTATATCTGGAGACAGAGCCGCAATATATGAAATAGTTGATAACTACGCGAACTACATATTACAGTTTGTGCGGCAGGATTATTACAGCAGGGACGGACATAGATACAGAGAGAATGACATATCCAAAAGCGACATCATGAAATCGGCTCTAATGAGAAGTTTTCCCACATTTGAGTATATTCCTTAATACGGTATTTTGAGAGTCAGAGCCTTTATCCGAAAGGTGAGCATATTTAAGTATATAGTGCCAATCGGATAAAGGCAGGGCGTATACCATTCTGTAGAAGTGCGCTAACATAACGTTTGTGTATTTCTACAGGCTGGTATTACTGAACAAAGTTCAGTATAACCAGTCTTTTCTGCTCCTTTCTTAATATGACTGATTGCGGGGGATAATGGAACTATATATTGTCCCAAATCCCCCCATGCAATCATATCTTAAATGTACAGCGGGCAGGTTATAATTTTTATTATACAATTGAATAGCATATAGCCGGAAGTTATACAATTGTTGCAGCAAAGGAAAGACCCAAATAAATCGGACATAAATTTTGCAAAAATACCATTTACACTATAAGTCAGATTTATTTTGGAGCAGTTCCTGAAGTGTGCCATGAAAACACAGATTTATCTTTGTCGTTAGCGCGCCTGCAAACTGAACGTACACAGTACGGATTGAAATGTATATTACCTGAACCACAATTCGGGTATGAAATACATTGGAAATACGCGGTTAAGAAAAAAGCGCAGGAAATGGGCTGGCGTTATATGTGTGAGCAAATAAAAATAATTCTGCTTAAAATGCAGAGGTAATATTATGGACGGATTTTACCTGATAAATTGATTTTACAGGTAAAATCTCGTCCCTGAAAAAATGCAGCATTTAAATCATGTAAGTGTAAAATTTAGTTATGTTAAAGAGAAAGGACGTTGATAATCATGTTCAGCAGTTACCCCGACATCGTCACCGTGGCTCAACTGCAAAAAATGCTCTGCATAGGGCGAAATACTGCTTATGATTTGCTGAAGAGGGATATAATCCCAAGCGTTCGTATAGGCAGGGTGCATAAGATACCTAAAGCCGACGTTATCAAATATTTAAAATCGGTCAGATAAAATTTTACTAAAAGTATTTAAAAAGAACGTCCGTATGTGGTATAATATTTATATTATTTGCGGGCATTCTGTTCTGTTAGTCAAAGGAGGAGCAATTCATGACAGGCAGATTGTACGAACGGAACGGCAAATATCAAGCCGTGCTATTTTACAAAGACAAGGACAACAAAAAAGCGAGACTGTGGCGTTCGACCGGGTATGACGTGAAAGGGAACAAGAAAAAGGCTGAGGCATTGCTGACGGATATAATCGAGGAGAACAAGCATTTGGAGTACAACGAAGCAGACAGGAGCAGGATATTATTCGTGCAAGCGATAAAAGACTGGCTTGAAGGCACAAAAAACAAGATAGAGCGGTCAACCCATGAGGGGTATATGAATTATGTAAACAGGCATATAGTGCCGTATTTCGAGCCACTGAAACTCTACCTTGACGAGGTCAGTCCGAAACACATCAAAGGGTATTATGAATATAAATACAGCGGAGGGCGGCTGGACGGGAAATCGGGCGGATTGAGTGTGCGGTCGATAAAGAAGCATAGCATAGTGTTCAAGCAGGTGTTCAAGGACGCGGTCATATCGGAGCAAATCATGAGGAACCCGGCAACTGGCGTACCGCTTCCTAAAAATGAGAGGCCGGAGTTCAAGGGCGTGTTTCTTACGGGCGACGAAGCGAACCGAATGTTACAGGCATTCGCCGGACATGAATTACAGGCGATGGTGTACATCACATTATACTACGGATTGAGGCGGTCAGAAGCGTTAGGTCTGAAATGGAGTTCGGTAGATTTCGAGAGCGGTATCATAAAAATACAGTACCGGGTAGTGAAAATGCTGACGATCGAAGAAAAGAAAGGAACAAAGTCGGGCAGATCGGTTGTACGCACCTTTCCCATACTGGAAGATGTGAGGGAAGTGTTACTGAAGCTGAAACAGAAAGAAGCCGAAAACCGCCGAATATTCGGAAAAAGCTATCACAATTCCGACTACATATTCACATGGCAGGACGGCAGGCTCTACAGACCGGATTATATCACCCGCGGTTTTCAGAGAGTTTTAAAGCGAAATGGATTGAAAGTGATACGTTTTCACGATTTAAGGCACAGTACGGCAAGCATCTTGTACGACAAGGGTTGGGAATTAAAGGACATCCAAGAGTGGTTAGGTCACGCAGATATAGAAACAACCGGGAACATATATACGCAAATCACAAATCAGCGCAAACTGGCTACGGCAAAGAGTCTGGAGCGGACGTTTACGATATGAGTGTAGATGATTTCGGTATTCGGAAAAAGTGTAGATAAAGTGTAGATGCGGGGTGTTTTCGGGCAAAAAAGAAGACACAAGAAAATCTGCAAATCCCGCATATTTCCTTGTGTTTCTGTAATCGGAGTGAGAGGATTTGAACCTCCGGCCTCTTGGTCCCGAACCAAGCGCTCTACCAAACTGAGCCACACCCCGATTATATAATTTTAACATATTTTTTATATTATATCATAGATGTATTTTTTTTTCAATAGTATTTTTATTTTTGTTATAAAAATTTTTTATTAATATATTTTATATTTTTATTAAATTAAATAGGGATACGGTATACCATATCCCTAAAAATATTAATACATTTCCATAATAGCATCACATATTAAACGTACATTCGGCGAAAATGCCTTCTTCGCCCATTACGTACCTGTCGGCATAAATAAACTTGTATTTACCGCAGTCGATTACGCCGTTGCCGCGTATCATGCGGATATTGCCGGATTTTTCAGGAAGTGTGAGATATAATGCGGATTTTACAGTTGTATTATTGCCGAAATAGTTCATAGTAATTGCTTTATATAAATTCGGGGCTTCTTTTACTTTATCATAATATCCCAAAAATTCGGCAGTTTTCCCTGTAGTATAATAAACCATACAAATCCAATGAACAGGATAAAATATTTTTTTCATTCTTTTTACGTTTGCGCGGTGATGATTTTTATTTTCTTCAGGCGGATACCATATATTCATTTCCAATCTATTGCCTTCGTTATCAAAAACCGCGTTTGCAGGATTTAAACTGCTGCCCGATTCAAACCAATGTCCGTCCGGCGGCGTATGTCCGCCATATTTTTCAAGATATTCATTCATTTCCTTGTAATTCTCCATATGATATGATATATTACTGAAAAGTATTCTATCGCCGTTATTAAGAGGAATAGATATATTATAATGCGTCGTTTCATCGTCTCTCGCATATGTGAGTTTGGGGTACAGCTGTTTCAGCGCGGACGCTATATTCGCCGCTTCTTCGTCGGTTTTTATATATTCCTCGATCGCTGTTTTATCTTCGTTCGAGATTTGATTTTTTGCGTATTGATATAAAAGAGAATACGCCTCTTGTTTATTTAATTTATTCATGTTATTCGCCTTTCCTATTATTAAATTATTTTCTGTTATTAATTTTTTTACTTTTTCGAGACCATAATGTTTTGCCGATTTTACGGTGCCGACAGAAATATTCTGCATTTTCGCTATCTCGTTTTCGGAGTAATCGTAAAAATAGCTGTACATTATAACGTCTCTTTGCTTAGGCGGCAGGGTGTTTATAATTGCTATGATTCTGTCTGTAAAGTCTTTTTGCATTACAATAGCTTCGGGACTTTCCGGCATTGTGTCTGTACTTTCGTCAAGCGGCGAAAATGCGATATAACTGTTCTGATATTTTTCGGATTTATAGTAATCTTTCAGTTTATTGCGGGCGATTACTGCAAGCCACGCCTGTATTCTGTTGTCTTCTGTGTAATAATCGTAATTCAGATATGCGCGGATAAATATTTCCTGCGTCAAATCTTTCACCATTTCGGGATTTCTCACGGACTTTCGGACAATGGAAGTCACAAAAGCCGTATTCTCTCTGACAACGTCGTCAAAATCTTTTTTAATTATAAAACTCGCCTCCTGTCTTTTTGGGGACTTTTTTTATTTTATTTTCATGTCTGCAAACATTATATCATATATAACGACTGTAAATTGAAAAGGTTCAAAAAATATAATTTAATTCAAAAAATTTTATGTGTGCATTTTATTTATTCAATTTTATTTAATATAAATTGTTGATTTTATTTTTCTTTTATGATATAATACAAAATAATACATTTGGTAAAATAATGAACTTAATGATAATAAAATAACAAGTTATATAAGGAGAATAATTAAAATGCATACGAATGTTATCGGATTTCCCGGTTTCGGTATAGGACCTTTTAATATTAACACTATCGCCTTCACCGTATTCGGACGGGATATCGCATGGTACGGGATATTTGTCACTATAGGAATATTGGGCGGCATATTTTACGCCTTTTGGAGAGGATATAAAAATAACGGCATAATCGTGGACGATATGATCGACGTCGCTATCTTTTCAATTCCCGCCGCAATAATCGGCGCAAGGATTTATTATATTGTGTTCAACCTGAAATTATTCCCCACGCTTTATTCGACTATAGAAATCTGGAACGGCGGGCTTGCCGTTTACGGCGGCATAATCGCCGGGCTTGTTACAGCTCTTGCGGTCTGCAAATTTAAAAAGCTCTCTGTCCTGAAAGTGTTCGACTCTGTCGCTCCAGCCATAATGTTCGGACAGATTATAGGCAGGTGGGGTAATTTCACCAATGCCGAGGCTTACGGAACCGTTACAAACCTCCCGTGGAGAATGGCGGTAAACGACGTTCAGTGGTCAAATAAGACGGGCGTTCACCCGACGTTTTTATATGAGTCTTTGTGGAATCTTTTGGGATTCATAATTATAAATCTTTTATATAAAAAGAAAAAATTTGACGGACAAATATTTTTGATGTATGCAGCATGGTACGGTTTCGGAAGAATGCTGATAGAGGGTCTCAGAACTGACAGCCTGTATCTCGGTAAAATCAGAATATCGCAGTTTGTCGGCGCATTGTGTTTTGTCGCCGGAATGATTCTGCTCATAATTTTCCTGAGAAAAGCCAAAATTAAAAGGCTCGAAAGCGAGGGATATGACGGGGTTTTCACTTCTGCGATAGGGAGACTTCCCGACGACGATTCGGACGCAAAATACGGCATAGAAGATACTACGGATCTTACTGACGACAAAAAGATAGAAAAGAAACGAAGATCTGAAATTATCGAAAACTTTAAAAAGCATACGGACGATACAGAAAGTAAAAGCGATAATACCGATAAAAGTAATAACGACGTCGAAAAAACGGAGACTGCCGGGGCTGCCGAAAACGTTGTCGACAGCGAAATCCCTGCAAAAATAGAAGAACCAGAAACAGCGGAAAATACAAAGAATACAGAAACGGCGAAATTCAATATTATCATAAAATCTGCCGGAGATAAACAAAGCGAAGTAATTAAAGCCTTGCGCGATTTAACGGGGCTTGATTTAAAAGACGCAATAGACTTAGCAAACAGCGATTCAAAGCCAATCAAAGAGAGCGTATCGCAAAATGAAGCCGAACAAATCAAAGAAACGTTGACCAAAGCCGGCGCAGAAGTTGAAATAGTTGAGGCAGATATAAAAGAAACATAGAAAAAATGCAGGGGCGGGATTTTTCCCGCCCGTTAAAAGTTATTTATTATAAAAATTACGCGGAGGGCAAAATCATGGCGCAAATTATCGACGGTAAACTCGTCTCGTCAAAAATAAAGGAAGAAATAAAACTTGAAATCAAAAATATCAAAAAATCCGGCGGACAAATCCCCGGACTTGCAGTTGTTATAGTAGGCGACGATCCGGCTTCCAAAGTATATGTGAGAAACAAAAGAAAAGACTGCGAGGAAGTCGGAATGTATTCGGAAGAATACGCGCTTCCCGAAAATACTTCTCAGGAAGAAGCGCTTGAACTTGTGAAAAAGCTGAACGATAAAAGCGATATTCACGGAATATTAGTCCAGTCTCCTCTGCCTAAGCATATAGATGAAAACCTGATTGTCGAAAATATATCCCCGTCAAAAGACGTAGACGCTTTTCACCCACAGAATGTGGGCAGAATAACTATCGGAAGATATAGCTTTCTGCCATGCACTCCTGCGGGAGTTATGGAACTGTTAAAATATTATAACATCGACCCGTGCGGAAAAGAGTGCGTAGTCGTAGGCAGAAGCAATATCGTCGGCAAACCGCAGGCTCTGATGCTTTTGCAGGCGAACGGCACCGTCACAATCTGCCACTCAAAAACCGTCGGTTTAGGCAATATCACAAAAAGGGCTGATATACTCGTTGCGGCGATAGGCAAGCGCAATATTATCACCGCCGATATGGTAAAAGAGGGCGCGGTTGTAATCGACGTCGGCATGAATAAAAAAGACGACGGAAAACTCTGCGGAGACGTAGATTTTGCAGAAGTCGAGAAAATCGCGTCGTATATAACCCCCGTGCCCGGCGGCGTTGGACCCATGACCAGAACAATGCTGCTCAAAAACACGCTGACCGCGGCGAAAATGGGGAAATAATGTAGATTATAAAAATGTAGGGACACGGCGCGTCGCACAGGTGTTGATTATTCATAGAAATTTAATATTGTAGGGGCGGGATCCATTTCCGCCCGTGAACATACGCCGACATTGGTCAAATTCACGGGCGGATATGCCGAACATTTTCGGCGGGAATCCGCCCCTACGGGTTTACATATATAAAAAATATTTTTTAAATGCGCGTAAGATTTCAGCAGTTTAAATTGTATATTATATAGACGGCGTCAAAAAAGGCAAAATAAAAATTAAGAGAGGAGCGGGTCTGCATAGATTTTATAAATGTGAATGATATGGAAGATATTAATAATATATCCGAAGTCAACAATAATTTTTACGAAAAATATAATTTGCAAATACGCGGAATAGTCGCAAGAATTTTAAATAATGCGAATCAGGCTCAGGATATTGACGATTGTGTGAATACCGTATTTTTAACGTTAATGGAAAGATTGGAACAATACAACGAAACACGCGGAAGTTTAGCGGCGTTTGTGGCGATAGTCGCGCGGTCTGTCGCGTTAAATCACCGCAAGGGTAATATATGTAAAACCAGCGAATTAGTCGGCGACGAAAAAATTGATTACATAATCGAGCCTTTGGAGGTTGAAGACAAAATCGAATTTCAGATGCTTGTCGATATGATACTCGAAAAATTAAACGAGCAGGAAAGTATTTTATTCGCCATGAAATACATATATTTTTATCCGCCGGACGAAATCGCAAAAACTTTCAAAATAAACCGGAACGCGGTTGACGGGCGCGTAAACAGGCTGAAAAACAAGATAAAGAAACTTTTGATAAAAGGAGGAATAACTTTATGAGCAAAGAATATTTCACAGATAATATAAAAGACGAAGCTCTTGCGAAACTTACAGATAAAATGCTGAATTTTGAGAAAACGTCGGAAAGAAGAAATATAAAAACAAATATGCTGCGGATAATCCCGGCAGTCGCGGCGATTGTGCTTGTGATCGGAGCGATAAATATGCTGCCCGCATTTCTGAAAAGTACGAGCGGTCCGGCAGATAACGGAAAAGGAAGCGGCGTAAATGCCGCTGTCGCAAGTGTAACTGATGATACTTCGGATTATGTAAATATCCCAACTTATACAAGCGAAACAACCAGTGAAACGGTTTCTTATTACAGTGCGATAATAATAAGTAATATGAATTTGGAGGATATATTAGCTGACAGTCCGTGGATATTACCAATTAACGGAATAGAAAATAACGTATATGATTCAATTTACGCAGGTAATAAAGCATATTATTCAGCTTATTCAACTTCCCAAGATAATAACGTGTATGATTCAACTTCCGAAGATAACAGCGATCCTTACTTCTCTCTGACATACGGTCAGGATGAGACGGTTGAATACAAAAACGGCATAACAGTCAAAATTCCAATGAATACAAAACTCGAATGAACTATGGCAACTACACTTTAACAGTCGGCGACGGTGATGCAACAATTACGCAACCGGACGGCACAACCTCAATAGTGCCAAGCGGCACGGTTCTCGACGGCGAGGGGAATGTTGCGGACAATACTGAAACTGTCACAACCCAAATCGGCGAGTTGTCTATAACAACTCCGAAAGGGCAGGAGCCAATCCAAAACGACGACGGCACAATAACTTTGCCCGGCGGAGGGACGTATATTAATTTGAGCGGTGATAAAGTCACTGCGTCAAGCAGTACAATTATCAGAAAAAATGGGGATTTTACAATATCTGACGAGATAAATACTGACGTGACAATAATAGTCGAAAGTCCTGACGGAACAATTACTACCGTAACACAGGGTATAATGAGAACCAATAAAGGCTTGAACAATATCCCGTCAGAGTCTGTCAATAATAGTTCTGACAAAAATTCGGAACAAGATATTAGTTGGCCTTGGACGACTGAATCCGCTTCTGACAATACAAAAATATATGAATTTACAGACGGAACAAAAATAACATCTTTCTCCATGGCAACTGAAATTTATAATCCCGGATATAATACCAATTATCAAACTCTACCGGGTAATTATATAAATCGCTCTGAATATACTGTCAGATACGACTCAAAATGTACGATTGAGTTTACAAATGGAGTAACTGTCAATGCTCCTATTAATACAAGCGCTAATATTACCGAAGGCAAACTCACAATCACAATCGGCGACGGTGACGCGACAATCACGCAGCCGGACGGCACAACGTCCACAGTCCCCAGCGGCACGGTTCTCGACGAATAGTGTAACGGGACATCTAAAACTTTGCATTTATAAAATGTAGAAGAAACAAAACACCCGGCTCCGCAGAGCCGGGTGTTTTGTCAAATCTGCACAAGCGTAATATTTTACGGGCAGTGTTCAGGAAAACTTAACAGGCATTCATCCACTTGGGCTAAAAGAAAAGAAGAAAGATATTCAAGATGAGATTTCATCTATAAATGAATAAATATCTTTTTCATACCTATCATACAAAATACGAAACCAACCTGATTTGATAATATCTGTCATTATTCCTTCAGCATTATTAAATATAGATTGTAAAAAGATTTCTTTGCTTAAATCATCAAACTCACATATGCTTATCCATCTGAATTTGTAAAAAAGATAGTCCACATCTGTTAGAAATTCCATAGGTTCCTTCATCTGATTGTAAAACCAATTTAGCTTTTCTTCATCTAACTCCTTAACGTATTCCCTAATATCACTTGGAATATTTGATTGGGTTAAATAATTTTTAAAAGTTATTATACTTTTCATATACCATTTCATAATTAAACTGACACTCCTTTCTGAGTGTCAGTTTATACATTTTTAATTCAAAATCATAGTGGCTTTTTTGCTATTGTCTACTAAATGGGGTCCAGTTCAACACATGGTTAAGCACCATGTTTTTATATTTTTCTTATTAATAAGCGACAAATAAGCGGCAAAATGATAATTTTGTAGATTTTTACGAAAATAATAAAAGCCCGATAAACATAGATTTTATCAGGCTTTTATATTAGTTGCGGAGACAGGATTTGAACCTATGACCTTAGGGTTATGAGGTATAAGAAACTTGTTTCTATAATTATATAGTTTGAAAATCTGTGCATTTTTCGAGATTTTTTGATATATTTTGTCTATTGGGTGCGAATATTTTCATAGTTTTATATCTCGGTAGGTATATGGGTAGGTTATTTTTAACGATTTTGATATAATCCGAGAAAATTATTATTTGAACAGACATTATAATTTACAAAATAAATATGAACTATACTACAGAATATAATATAATTATATTATTATAAAAATAAAAAGGATGATTGAGTATATGCCAAATAACACAG
>WQYZ01000048.1 GCA_009780985.1 Oscillospiraceae bacterium
ACGATACTTCCGAACTGAGAAAAACAGTGAATGCAGGGGACACCACATATGATGCGGTTATAATGTTCAACAACAATATCCCGACGATTGTGCCCGCAGATCTCCTGACAGACGTTTCAAAGCTGACGTATGTGGATCTGAGCCAGCCGTGGTGGGACCCCGCAGTCAACGCTATGTCTATCGAGCACAAAAACTTTCTTCTCGGCGGAGATATGCTGATACTCGACAAAGAGGCGACAAACTGTCTGCTGTTCAATAAAGACCTGATGGCTTCGCTCGGCATGGATTTACCGTATAGTTTGGTTACAGACGGTAAATGGACTATGGACGCGTTTAATAAGGATATCAAAGGCGCGTCAAGCGATCTGAACGGCGACGGCAAAATGACTCCGGATGACGACAGATGGGGATTTGTCGCGTACAGAGATACCTTGCACGCGCTTCTCGTAAGCGGCGGCGGCGCATTGGCGGTCAAAGACGACAACGATATACCCGTCATGTCTCTCACAGCCGACCGCAATCTGAATGTAATTTCAAAAGCAATGGACATCATGTACAATAAACAGGATGTTTTGAATATTCAGTCCGACATAGCAAACGGCGGAACAAACAGCGTGAATTGGCTGGCGTCGTATCATGCGGCATTTAATGATAACAGAGCGTTATTCGAGTGGGTAAGAATGAGAGTCGTCGAAAATTACAAAGGAATGGAATCGAATTTCGGCATAGTTCCGTTACCGAAATACGACGAAAATCAGGCTGATTATGCCAGCGTCGTAAATCCGTACACCGGCGTGCTCCTCGGAGTGCCGAAGAGCGTCCAGGATTTAGACAGAACAAGCGTAATTCTTGAGGCGACGGCCGCCGAAAGCAGATACACTATCCAGCCTGCGTATTACGACGTCACTTTGCAGAGAAAATACACGAGAGATGACGAAAGCCAGCAGATGCTCGATATTATATTCAATTCGAAAGTTTATGACATTGGCGCGGTTTACGCTTTCGGGAACGCGTTTATAGGCTTTATCACTCTATGCGACAAATCCGACAGAGACGTTGCGTCATATTACGACAAAAACAGCGCGGTAATGCAGAAAGCTATAGATAAACTTGTAGCTTTGGTTGACGCAATAGATTAAAGTAAAATTACGCAATAATAGATTCAGAGACAGCGTATGGATGAACGACGTTCATCCATACGCTGTCCCATATTTTTATATTTTAATCACATCCAGACACACCGGTTTTATTTCCCCGCCATAAGTTTTGTTATCATGTTATATACAATGGAAGCGGCTTCCGCTCTTGTAAACGGAGCTTTTGCGTTATAGATATTGCTGTCCGCAGGCATCATATTTGGAATTCCCGAAAACAATCCGAACGAATTTATTATCGTTATATATCCCCTGTACTGCTCGTCTGAATAATTCGGATCCGTATTGAAAGGGTATTTGAAAATACTGTAGTTTTTGCCGAGTTCATCGTAGCCGAGATACTGACATATAATCTGCGCCGCTTCTTCGCGGGTCAGGGTTTTGCCGCTGTCATCTGCAGCCGAAGACGTTTCGGGGGATTTGAAAAGCGCGGGGACGGCATATGAACCGTAATAGCTGTAACTGTTGCTGTAGAAATTCAGATAATTTATAAGCTCGTTTTTTGTTATAGCCTTGTCAGGCTCAAACTTATCTCCGCCCCATACGTATATCCCGTTATTTGTAAGCGTATTGACAGTCTGTTCGCTCCAGTGACCTTTTAAATCCTGATAGTTGTGAGCCGCGGTATTTTCCGGTTTTGTAATTTCGGTAAAATCCCAGCTGTTTATATATTTTCCGGTTAATGCGTCCACACATTGCAGATACGAATCTTTAAAATCGTATACAAGAGAAACATTGACTTTTTTAGCTGCGTTAAATCCGTTAGACATGTATTTGACGACAAAATCCGAATAGCCGATAATTGTGTTCAAGGCCGTTTCGGGAGAGACAATACTGTCGAGTTTTGGGAACACAGCGTCCTCGTACCATATCAGGCTGTAAGACGTAATTTTTCCGGTTATATTGTCGAAATTTACATAGACAGTATTGCTCGGGAATTGCAGTCCGTTTACTTTTCTGACGAAACTGAAATAATATGAGGACTGTTTATCGGCATTGACGTCGCCGTTCAGAGCGTTATATACCGGCGTTATCTGCGGCGTATCAACGAATTCGAAATTACTGTCCAAATCATACGGCAGGATTTTTTTAATCTGTTCCGTGACCATATTTTTCGCTTCGCCGTAAGTGTACATATAATCGGGAGTTGTATCCTGTGACGCGCCGTATTTGTACGGGATGTAAGAATATCTGGAATAGTTTATAATATTCCCGTTTCTTGCGTCAATTTGTCCGTTGTAAGAACCGGTCTGTCCGTCGGCGGCCGAAGCCGAATCGTAATAAAGATATATATTCCAGATATACTGATTCTGATTTATATAATCTTTTGACAGGTTTACGCTTTGTTTTAGATTTTTAATATCGTCCTGACTTAATCCGAGAACGTTCACAAGAATGCTTACGGCTTTATCAGAAGTGATATAGTTTTTCAGCTTATCAAGCTGTGCTGTTTCAGCGGCGGAAAACGTCACCGTTTGTCCTGCTGCCTTGTCAGCCATAGGCGCGGCGGCAGTAGCCTCGACTGCTCCAAGCCCTGCGGCGCTGTTGTAAGACGTCGAGACGTCGTCTCCGGCGTAAACATACGGGTCGGCGTATGTGATTTTAGTCAGTTTGCCGTCAGCCGCGCTGATATACGCGTTGTCATTGTTGCTTTTTATTGAATAAACTGGTTTTACCGTGAGTTTTTTTGTGCTGTAATCAAAATAGCTCGCGTATTTTAAATCAAGCCCGAAGTTGTCCAAATATGATTTTACAGCGTCGTCTTTGGATATTATTTTTGCCGCGTCCTGAAAACTGAAGTCGCTGTCGCTGGTATAATAATTTGAGTTTACATAGAAATTTAATATATCTCCCGTTATTTTATCCACTCCGACATTAATCTGATACTGTCCGAAGTCATAACCGTTTTTGGAATAAATATAATTTAAAATATAACGGTCGCTTGGATATGCTATAGAACTTGATAATAATCTGTAATTTTTATATTCGTTTCCCAAAAGGTTTGTCAAAAGCGCGTCTGATGTTTTTTGGGCGTCGGATTTTGATATTTTTGCGAATACAATACTGTTGTTTGCCGTGTAATCGTACCTGTCATAATAGAAAATTTTGCCGTCGGTCGATACCGTCATAGATATTCTCTTTTGATAATCGTCGGAATTCCATGTAAACTGCCATCTGCTGTATTTCGGGTCTTTTGCGTCGTAATAGTTGTAATTAAACTGCGTATAGATTTTGTCGTCTATATTGAAGTAAGTTTTTGCGGCTGTGAGAGCCTGCGTCATATTTTCTGACGCCGTATTGTTGTTCTGCGCCGAAGTCTGTGCTGCGGTATCCTCCGAGCCGGCGTACGTCGAATATGGCGGCTGAGAGGTAAGCAGGTTTTTGATTGTATCAATACTGAATTGACCTGACGCAGCAGCAGCCGGAAACAGCGCGAATATCATAGAAAAGATTAGAATCAGTGAAATTGCGGCGAATATAAGACTTTTTCTTAACATAAATATTTATCTCCTCTCATTTTTGCCAGAAAATTTTTATAATTTATAATTTGTTATAGTTTGTTCAGTTAGACGTAAGTTTATTTAAAAAGTTCCAATAAAATTTTTATAATTTTATTGGAATTTTTGTTATCGCATTATTGCGTTTATTGCCTGTCAATTTTAAATTCGATATAATCGCCTATTGTGCCGACGTCGATTTGATACGGCGTATTTGCTATAAGCTGTGTTAAACTTATATATGTCGTCGAATTTACTAACGACCCGTCAAAATATACTTCTTTGCCGTCGCTGTTTACTATATACGCCTTTTTATTTGCGCTGTTCCAGTTCACAGTTTCGCCGAGAAGCTCCAGTATATATCTCATCGGAAGAAAGTTTGCGCTGTATACCAAACTTGCGTCGTTTCTTATTTTTGATATGTCATAGTCTATTTTAACTTTTTCGAGAAGATCTGTTTTACCGTTTTCGCGCGTCGCGAGTATATTAATAAAATTGTTTTTACTGCTGTCTGCGCTAAGAACAATAGAGAGCTCCGTATATCTGTAATTCTGGACCTTTAAAAGCTCCCTGTCGGTTTTTGTTTTTATATCGCCGAAATATGCGGCTTTTGACTTGTCTAAATCGGGAACGCTGAAGTCTTTTACCGAATCGCTGGTACTGTCATATTTCACATTCGACGTAATTGTGAAAGTCTTGTCTATATTCGATATATATTTGTCGAACCATGATAAATTAATATCAGAGAAATTAAAATATATAACTGTTCCGTTATTATAAGAAATTTGATTTTCAACTATACTTTTTATAGCCGGGTCGAAAAATCCTGTGGCGGATAAAAAATCCAAAATAACTCGTGATTCGTCGTTTAACTCAAAATACAGCAGGTTATTTTTACCATATATTACTGTTTTAAGATTATCATTTAATACGGACGTTATCTCAAACATAGTTTTGGAAGCGTCTGCCGGATCGTTTTTAACTTTACCGTCAAATACGAAATTTAATTCGTCGGGAATACTGTCAAACTGCGAATCTTTTAAATCATATGATATGCCTGCCTGATAAAGATAGTTTTTGCTTATTTTTATGTTCAGATTGGCGGTAAAATAATAAAGATTTCCATGAGCTTTTCCGCCGTCTTTCAGCAGATTTCCCGCGAGATTATAAAAGTCCGATTTGTCGCATGAGGATAATGTCATAACTGAGAACGCCGCGAGTATCAATACTGCGATAATACATAAAATTTTTTTATTAAGATTAGTTTTATTTTTCGTTTTCATTTTGGCTGCCGTCCTCTTGATTATTTTTTATTTTTTTGTTTATTTGATTTATTTTAGACAGGGGATTTTTATTTACGGCTTCCGCGAGCTGACTGTTTGCTACGTGCGTGTAAATCTGAGTGGTGTTCAGATGTTCGTGCCCGAGGATTTCCTGCAATACCCTTGTATCCACTTTGCCGTACTGATACATCAGAGTCGCGGCGGTGTGACGCAGTTTGTGCGTAGAATAATTTTTATCCGCAAGCCCCGCCTTGATGAAACTCCGGTCAACCATTTTCTGCACCATGCTGTTTGAAATCCGTCTGTTTTGTTTCGATATAAACAGTGCATTTTCATCTTTTAAATTTTTATATTTTCTTCGGATTTCAAAATATTCTGTCAGAGCTTTTTTGCACGGCTCGTTGATATACACAAATCTTTCCTTTCTGCCTTTACCGAGTATTCTGACGGTCGATAAATCAGGAGCGATGTCCTGCAGATTTATGCCGACAAGCTCGGATAATCTCATTCCGCAGTTTAAAAACAGCGTGATAATGCAGTAATCACGGATTTTATTCGGGTTTTCTTCATCGTTTTCTATAGAGTTCAGGAGATTGACGCTTTCGTCAAGAGACAAATATTTCGGAAGCTGCTGTTTTATAGTTGGGGATTCTATCGTTTCTGCGGGATTGAACTCCAACTTATTTACCTGATTTGTCAGATATTTGAAAAACCCTTTGACTGCCGAAAGTTTTCTTGCCCGCGAGTTGTTTATGTTATCCCTTTGGTCGGACATAAAAAATAGAAATTCGAATATATCTGCTTTTGTGATTGATTTTATAAACTCCAAATCTATATCCGTGACGTCGATTTTATCGAACTCATCCTGTCCGGTTTGCAGATTGAGTTTGCGTTTTTTCATAAACCTGAAGAAAAGGCGCAAATCGAAAACGTATTCCCTGACCGTCAGTTTTGAACTGCTTTTGATTGTCAGGAGATACATAAGATACTGCCTCGCGATTTCGGGAAGGGAGTCCATATTGTCAGAGGTATTTTCTTTATTGTTAGTATTTTTGTTTGCCATAATTTTTTACCTGATTGTTATATATATTTTTGTGTTATATAATCTCAACATTTTTGGGAACGCCGTATTTATCTTCCGTTACCGCAGCGCGTTCCAACAGTTCATGGAGCGTTAAATCCTCGCATAAATTTTCACGCCATTTGGTATAATCAAGCCCGGGATTTTTTACGTTTGTAATAAAGATTTCGGCTTCAAGTATTCCGAGTGTTTCACGCAAAACTTTCATTCCCGCACTCATTATCGCAGAAGTTTGAATATTATCTGTCATTCCGTTTCCCTCCATACTTCATAATACCTAATAAATATTTTGCGCAATTTACCCATTTGCTTATCATGCTTTTTTACTTGATTTAGAGTGGAAATTTGCTCTTAGGCGCGAATAACAGTCTGTTTTGCATACATTACTATAGAAGATGACCCATACGCAATTTCAGATATATCAACATAACCAAGAGAACGAGATACCCCCTCCGCCGCCAAATTATCTTTTCCGGTGAGAAGATGTAAATGATTTACTCCGCGCTTATTAAATTCAATTTCAATTAATTCTGTAAGCTGTTTTCCGATACCCTGCCGCCGATATTTTTCTGTAACGAAACACTCAGTAATTTCACCATAAATATCAGAATAGCACATAGACTTCATTATCTGTCCGCAGCAAAACCCGACGAGTTTATTTATATTTCCATTAATTTCGGCGGCAACGCAAACAATTTCCCGATTATTTTCCTCAATAGATTTTTCGATTAATTCAACAGTATTACTATTTTCCCACAAATCATTCAATTTTTTTAATTCCGGCGCGTCGGAGAATTGCGCCAAACGTATTTGTATCATACTATTTATTTCACCACTTCCGTTAATCTAAATAACCAACGTATATTTATCGTTTTCACATCTCTTTCAAAATATTTATCGTCCCTGTTATCCACTTCATACACCCGTCCAATCTATAGCGTGTAAAACCGTTGTCGGACAGTATTTTATATATCTCCGCGTCATTTATATTTAATTGAAAAAACCGTTTATTTTCCTGTGCGCGGCTATTTCGTTGACAACATCATAATAAGCACCGATTTCGCCGAAACTTGTGGAATATTCCGGGATATTTTTGACGACTTCCGACACAATCGTTTCATTGAAAACACTTATAATCGGAGTTATAATTTCTTTGCAATAATCCGCTCAAATGCGTGTTCATGTTTTATACCGCCAGGGTGTTCATCAGAAAATGTCCCCTCTAAATGATGAATAATTTCCCATTCGCTGTATTTTTCAGGCAATTCTCCCACGTCAAATAAACTTTTTGTAAATGGCGCATTATCAGGTGTTGCCGGAAGTCTATTAGTAAATATACCTATGAAATGAAAACCGCCGACTTTCGTATTTTTCTGCGCCTCACTAATAAATTTGTCACGATATACCTTTTCAGGCAGATGAAGTACGCCATGCGATAAAATAACATCATATTCTTTTTCGAACTCAAATGCCGCTAAATTTTGCGACCAAAACTTGATATTTAAATTCATTTCACCAGCAATTCCTTTTGCTTTTTCAATTCCCGCTTTCGATAAATCGAACGCTTCTACAATATGATTTTGAGCCGCAAGGAAAATTGAATTTCTGCCCTCGCCGCACCCAACATCTAAAACAAGCGAACGAGGATTTAATAAATAAGCATATTCTTTTAAATCAACAGTCGGTCCTTTTGAAAAAGTTGAAACACTTTTATCCTGATATGTCTGTTCCCAAAATGGTTTTTTCATATTGCATAAATCCTCCTACACATTCTATTCATAACTTACGTATATTTAGCATTTTCACATTTCTTTTAAAATACTTACCGTCCCTGTTATCCACTTCATACACCCGTCCAATCTATAGCCTGTAAAACCGCTCTCGGACAATATTTTATATATCTCCGCGTCATTTATATTAAATCTTCTCGCATGGACTATAAATTCCCTGTTGAAATCATATAAAAATATTTATGATTTGCGTTAAATATAATACTCTTTCATATCTTCAAGCCTTAAACAGCCTAATTTCCCGCCGTAGTCTTTATATACACAGCCGCAGTCAATATTGATTGCGCGCTTTTTCCTGTATATTTTTCCCGCGTATTTCTTATCAATAAAAAAAGTAGGAGTATGCCCGACAATCATAATTTTATCGTCGTAGAAATTACCGTTCCATTCGTCTTTTTCTATCCGGGAAAAAAGCAAGTCGAACGGCTCATAATCTTCCATCGGCTTTTCTTTTTCAAACCCCGCCGGCACGCTGTGAACTAACATATATTTTTGATTTTCAACAGTCAATTCGTAATAATAAAACAAGCTGTCTAAAAATTTTATTAAATCGGTTCTCTCGGGAACTGATAAGCTTAGATATTCGTTAAATGTCGAGCCGCCTCCGTTGTATATCCAATTCCTGTAAGAATATTCTGTGAGATATTCATTAACATTATCATTAGTAAGCTCAATTTCTTCATCAATATATTCTTTGAAGTTGTCAAAAGTAACATCAACAGGCAGTCTTTTTATAGTTCCCAGCATGAACCATTCATGGTTGCCCATTAATAGACGTATGTTTTTCCGCGCCGTCACATTCTGCAATAGCTTTACGGAAACAGGTCCTCTATCCACCACATCGCCTATTATAATCAAGTTATCGTCTGAAGAAAAATTAATTACCTCCAGCATTTGAAGAAATTCATCATAGCAGCCGTGCAGATCGCTCATCGCGTAATTCATTTTAAATCCTCTCGCTAATTAAAAAGATAAAACAGCTTATGTTTAAACATTATATCACACATTTATGAAAATTTCAACAGGCTTCTGGCGATTACCGCCGCGAACAATATATGAATATACTGTTAAATACGAAGCGGGCTATTGACAGATGAAGAGTACTGTGATATACTATAGTTAATCAGTTAGTGACACAACTAATTAACTACATAACTGCTTAACAGTATAACATTCTAATTAACGGGGGTGAAAAACACATTGAATGACAGTCAGCCTATGTTTATGCAAATAATGGACATTATAGAAAATGACATAATTACGGGGGTTTATAAAACAGACGACTTGATTATTTCCACAACGCAAATATCAAAGCTCTACTCAGTCAATCCCACGACTGCCGTAAAAGCGGTCAGCAAACTCACGGACGCTGGAATCCTATATAAAAAGCGCGGCATAGGAATGTGCGTCGCGGAGGGCGCGCGGGAAAAAATCACTGAACGGCGCAGAGAAATCTTTTTGAACGTCACGATAAACGCCGTGCTCGCCGAAGCTAAGACTCTCGGCATTTCAAATGACGAACTTATAATAAAAATTCTACAGGCAAAAGAACAGAATAAACAACAAGATAATCAATAGATGTGTCCGGAAACCCCGATTTATGTAGGGGCGGATGGTAATCCGCCCGTGATTTTACGGGACGATTACCATCGTCCCCTACAGTTTCCGGACAGATCATAAATCAATAAAGGAGAAGAATAATTAATTATGATTGATCTAAAAAACGTCACGAAAAATTACGGCAAAACAGCCGCAATAGACAATATTACCCTTAATATTTCCGATAACGGGATATACTGTCTTCTCGGCAGAAACGGAGCCGGCAAAACAACTTTGATGAAACTGCTCGCGGGATATATCGACGCGAACGGCGGCGAAATTATAATCGACGGCAAAACTGTTTCTCCCGGACATATGCCCGAATGTGTGAATTTTATCGAGAGCAATTCCGCGCAGTTTAATATGCGCGTGAAAGATTTAATCGGTGCGGCAAGCGAATTACAGAACGATTTTGACAAAGATTTCGCCTTGAAAATGGTAAAACGGTTTGAGTTAAATCCAGACAAAAGATACAAACAGTTATCTTTCGGTATGCGCACAATGCTAACGACAATTCTGACTTTATCAAACAATTCTAAAATAATATTGCTCGATGAGCCGATTTTGGGATTTGACGCTATAATGCGCGACCAATTCAACAGCCTTGTTTTGGAAAGCTGCGAAAATCATCCGCGTATTATTATAATATCAACGCATTTAATCGACGAAATAGCGAAGATTTCAGAACATCTTATTATAATAGATAACGGGAAAGTACTCTTAAAAACTGACATAACTGATATAGATGAGAGAGCGTACACAATCGCGGGGACGGCGGAAGCGGTTCAGTCCCTGATACAAAAACAGAATCTGAACTGCATAGGCAAAACGTCCATAGGCGGCATGGTCGCCGCCCACATTTACGGCGACAGAATCGTTCCGCCGGCGGGCGTAACATTGGACAGAATGAGTTTGCAGGATTTCTTTATTAATATTGTAGGAGGAAAGAAAGATGAGTAAAAGCGCGCTTACAGTAAACAAATTAAATTTTAAAAATCTTAAAGTCCCGTATTTTATAACAGGCATAACATTTGCCGCCTTGCTTGTTCAGGATATTGTGCAGAATATTGTCGGCGCATTTAATCGCGCGGCGGAAGCTGACAACCATTCGGTCAGCATAGGCAATATGCTATGGCTCTTGATAATACTTGCGCCTATTTTTATCCCTGCGTTAAATCTCCGCAGAATAACAAATCTCGGCGGCAAACGCAAAAGTTTTTTCATTGGCAATATCTGGACATATATTATTTTAGCTGCCGGGGTTTCTTTGGTCAGTACCATAATTTATTATACTTACGACAGTTTAATCGAAAATCTTGGTTTTATAGGCAAGCCACTTAATGCGATTGAGGCATTTGGCTGGAGTTCTCACGTCGCAGTTATCGCGTTTATCCAGCAGTTCGCATTCTTATTACTGTTCGCCGCATTTGTTCACACACTTACGGCAATACAGGATAAATGGTACGGCTGGACGGCGGATATTGTAATTGTCGCAATTATCAGTGTATTCACGCCGATTAAGCCTCTGCGCGACGCGGAAGTCTGGTTCTTCAACATGATTATTTTCCACTCAAACGCATTTGTGCAGATTATATCGTGTCTTGTGCTCGCCGCTGTGATATACGCAGTCAGTCTGCCGGTTATAAACAGGAAAAGATTTTAAATAATTTTGGGCGGCTATGCTGAAATGCTGACACATTCGCATTTCAGCCTGCCGCCCTTATATTTTTGCGCTGTATTTTTGTTATGTCGTCGCAGCCTGATTTTCCTGTATATGGAATATTACGTCGTTTACCGCATTTTTGACGTCGTCAGTCAGATTTTCGTTCGGTATATTATAACTGACTGCGAAGTAATAATTCTGCGTTTCAAGATATATAAATTCGCTGGTCGAATTAGTCGTGGTTCCGTCGTTCGTGTTTTTTATAGAAATTTCCTGGCTCTTTCCGGATTTGAGCTGTGTATTTTTCAGATCGGCGGCGCTAAGCGCGACAGGGTCGGCGGCTGTATTCTGATCGTTTTCATAAATTCCCTTTATATAATCAAACGTTTTATAAAATTTCATAAAACTGTCTATATCCGAAACGTTCAGATTGGCTAAATCTGTTTTACCATAACAGTCGATAGTAACCATAAGAGCTATATCATTGCCTAAGATAGCGGTATTATAAATTGAGAGAGAGTTTACGCCCTGGGAATCCATAATCGCCCATTGTAAGTCCGGCTTCAGCATAACTTCATATATTCCGCTTTGCGGTGAGAATGGTATTCTCCCTTTGTTCGGATCGTTTTTACACGCTGCAAACATCGTAACGCACGCGGCGCAAAAAACTATGGCAGATAAAATTACAGCGGAGACAAATATTTTTTTTTGCATATATCATCAGCCCTTTCTTATATTCTGGGATTTTGAATTAATTCGTTGTTTATTTCAGCATAGATTTCAGGATTTCTTTTCCTTTTTCGACTGCTTCATCGGCTTTTGAGCGGTCTTTGCCTCCCGCTACCGCGAATTCAGGACGACCGCCGCCGTTCCCGCCTGTGATCTGCGCGATTTGTTTTGCTAAATTACCAGCGTGCGCACCTGATTTTACCGCTTCAATTCCGCATACAGCTGTGAAAGTCAGTTTATTTTCAAAAGTCGATGCAATAACGGCGACTATATTCTGATTTCTTGACTTCAACTCTTCGCAGATTACTTTTGCCTCGTCGGGACTTATATCGTTTAAATTTTCTGCGAGATAATCTATATTATTTATTTTTCTAATATTGGACATAAGTTCTTTTATTTTGTTCCGCGCGATTTCCGCCGTCAGACTTTCAATTTCGCGTTTCTGCTCTTTTAATTCGTTTAACAGGCTTTCGGATTTTTTTGTTATATCGTGGGGATTATTGGCTTTTAGGACTTTCGCAGTGTCATGGATTAAATTCCTGTCTTTTTGGATTATATCAAGCACGCCGTAACCCGTAGTCCCCTCGATTCTGCGCACTCCCGCCGCAACAGACGACTCGGACAGTATCTTAAACAATCCGGCTTTGGCGGTGTTGTCCAAGTGAGTTCCACCGCATAATTCGCACGAAACATCACCCATTTTAACCACCCTGACTTTATCGCCGTATTTGTCGCCGAACAGGGCGATTGCGCCCATTTTTTTCGCAGTTTCCATATCGGTCTCGGTGACGGTTACATCATACCCTGCGAGTATATTCGCATTGACTATATTCTCAACTTGCGCGATTTCATTTTCGCTCATAGCTGTAAAGTGCGTGAAGTCGAAACGCACTCTTTCGCCGTCCACATACGAACCTGCCTGTTCTATGTGATTCCCCAGAACTTCGCGCAGAGCGGTTTGCAATAAATGCGCCGCAGAGTGGT
Organism: Oscillospiraceae bacterium; assembly: GCA_009780985.1. Lineage (GTDB taxonomy): Bacteria > Bacillota > Clostridia > Oscillospirales > WRJC01 > WRJC01. Next base: position 12,782 of record WQYZ01000048.1, read on the forward strand.
TGCGCATAATCGGCTTTCTTACAGATTCGTCGACGCGCGCTTCGACTTCGCCGCCAATTTTCAGTTCGCCGCTTTCTATTTTGCAGACGTGTATTATTTTACCGTCTGTTGTTTTTTTGCAGTCCAAGACTTCTATATCAACGCCGCTGTCAGAGGATATTCTGCCGACGTCGCCGACCTGTCCGCCGCTTTCGGCGTAAAACGGCGTTTTATCCAAGATTAATATAAATTCGCCTTCGTTTATGCTTTTTACGGGAATGAGATTCTCACTTTCTTGAATAAATATTGCCGAAACTATAGAATATTCCTGTAGTTTTTTATATCCGACAAATTCCGTCGTAAAATCTTTAAGCAAATCTTTAAGTTTGTCTTTACTCCAACCTTCTATATTCGCTCTCGCTTCTCTTGCGCGTCTGACTTGCTCTTGCATTAATTTGTCGAAACCGCTTTTGTCGAGTTCAAAACCATTTTCTTCGCAGATTTCGAGCGTCAAATCATACGGGAATCCGTATGTGTCATAGAGTTTAAATATATTATCGCCGGATAAAACCGTCAGTTTATCGTCTTTAGTCTTTTTTATCATGTTTGACAAAATTTCAAGTCCTGCGTCGATTGTAGTTTCAAACCTGTCTTCTTCACTCTTTAACACTTTTTTGATATACTCGTGTTTCTGCTCAAGTTCGGGATATGCTTCTTTTGACAAATCTATGACTGTGTCGGTCAAATCGTGCAGGAACGCGCCTTTTATGCCAATCAGTTTGCCGTGACGCGCCGCTCTTCTCAACACGCGCCTCAATACATAGCCTCTGCCCTCGTTCGACGGCATTATATTGTCGCATATCATAAACGTCGCGGTTCTGATGTGGTCGGCGATAATTCTGACTGACAGATCGTTTTTTTTATTCGCGTTATATTTTATTCCCGCGATTTCACACATTTTATTGATTATTTCTTTAAAAGTATCAATTTCCTGAATAGTATCGACCTGCTGAACAACGACTGCGAGGCGTTCAAGACCCATGCCCATATCTATATTTTTCTGCTTTAAAGGTGCATAATTACCTTTGCCGTCGCTGTTGAATTGCGTGAAGACATTATTGCAGATTTCGATAAACCTGTCGCAGTCGTCGCGGTGAGCGGGTTTACAATTCGGGTCGCCGCAGCCGTATTGTTCTCCCCTGTCGAAATATATTTCCGAATCAGGTCCGCACGGACCTCCTGCGGCGAGTTCCCAGAAGTTGTCTTCTTTGCCGAGTTTTATGATTTTCTCAGGCGGCAGACCAATAATTTTTGTCCAGACATCGAACGCTTCGTCGTCTTCAAAATAGACCGAAGGGTATAGCAAATCTTCCGGGATTTCCAAAACTTTCGTAAGAAATTCCCACGTCCATGGCAACGCTTCTTTTTTGAAATAATCGCCGAATGAGAAATTGCCAAGCATTTCAAAAAACGTGCAGTGCCTTGCCGTTTTTCCGACATTTTCTATATCGTTTACCCTGACGCATTTCTGACATGTGGCGACTCTTTTACTCGGCGGGATTTTTTCGCCTGAAAAATAAGGTTTCATAGGAGCCATACCCGCGCTTATAATAAGGGTTGATTTATCGTTTATAGGTATAAGCGGAAAAGAATCCATGATTAAATGGTCTTTTGATTTAAAAAAGTCTAAGAATTTTTTTCTCAGTTCGTTCAGTCCGAAATATTTTATGTTGCGTGAGTTCGTTGAGTTCTGCATTTTATTTATCTTCCTCCGAAATTATTACAATTTATTGCGCATTTGCATATTATATACAATTATAGCAGAAATATAATATATAAGTCAATAGTTTTTTTAAATTATCTTGCCAAAACGTCAAATATAATAGGCGATGATATATCTGCGCAACGGTGAGTGAATATCAGGATTATATTTACTTTGGGAACTGACGGAACATAGAAAAATACGATGATACTTTACACAAGTATCATCGTATTTTTTTACTGTCTTATATTTGAATATACTTTAAAGCTTCGGGATTTTATTATAACTTTGAAACATCGGGATATTTTATTAACGGCTAATTATAGCGTGTAAAATGTTCATAATCATATGCCATTTTTATGTTTAATCACGTTGGCAAGTTTTGCGCCAATTTACCTTGCTCTTACTGTCAGCGTTAATTTCCCAACGCCAGATATGTCGCTATCATTTTGTCCCATTTCGATTGTAGCGAGCCTTCGTTTTTCTGATAGTATGAAGTGAAAGTGCTGCTGGTTTTCGCCCCGAAAATGGCGTTTGTGAAAATGCTTCCGATTCCCATTTCCTTGTCCGCCATCATGATAAACGGGGAATTGATGTGCCCGTAGATTATATCTACCATCTGAGCGTCGATTTCGGCGTCGAGATATTTTATTTTCAGGGCTGTGTCATACCATACCGGAACGACGTTCTTATACGCATCGGCGCAGAGCGATTCTGCAACCGCGCATGTGGCGTCGAATTTATCGGACGGTGCAGATACAGGCACCGCTATGGCGTTTCCGTTGGCTGTAGCCGCTCCGGACATATAGTCGAGGCTCTCGGATAACTTAGGGTACGGGAGTATGCCGTATGCAAAAAACGATGCTCTGAGCGTATTGGCGTCGCCGAGCGTGCCGACATAGAACAGATTCCTCTGGTCGGCGAACGACGTTTTCTTGTCGCCAAGTATCGACATATTATCCGTGTAAAGAAGCCTGTACAGCATTTCGCTCCATGCTATCGTCTGATCCGTGTAAAGATCCATAACCGGAAGACCATCGGCGTCCCTCGTCGAATATGACAGTCCCGTTGACATTGACATATAATTCGGGATTCCCCACTGCTCAAATTCAAAGCCGAACATATCACCCTCGTCCACAAGCTGATTTCCGTTCAGATCCGTATATACGCCTTTGCAGTATTGGGCGAATACATCATCAGTCCATGTTCCGTCGAGAACGTGATTATATATGTCGCTGACGTCGCCGAAATAGTTCGAGTATATGCCCTTGTTGAAAAATACGGCGGATGCGCCGAACAGAGTCGTCATATTCAGTGCGCCCGTTATATAATATCGCTTTTTGTTGTCTATGCTTCCTTCATCCATCATTTTGCTGTACCACCACGGTTGGTCGAGGTCGATATACTGCGCGTCCGTGAGATTTACAAAATATCCCCTGAGCGTGTGCTGAAACGCCCTTGAATTTTCCTCCATGATTAAATCATAATCGCTTACTCCTGCAAGCATGGCTGTATTCACCTGATTCGGGAACTGGTCCCAGTCGGACGACCCAGCTATCCAGTTGAGCTTGACATTGAGTCTCTCCTCTGTATCGCGATTCCGCTGATACACAGCGTCGAGCACTATATCGCCGCCCATTTCACCCATAGCGTCATAATCTTTAGTGTCGTCGCTTCCGAAATGGTATATATTGATAGTCGCTCCGTTGAAATTCAAGCCGTCGGGAAGCGAGTCTGTTATTTCCGCTGTCGTTTCTCCCGTTCCGGCTAAAGAATCCGAATTGGCGGGATCAGAAGCGGACGTTTCTTTTATCGTACCGCCGCCATTGTTTTTGCATGCCGTGAAAGAGACTAAAATCAATGTAAAGACCAAAAATGCTGATATAATTCTTATTATTGTTTTACTCATTTTTTATATCCTCCTATCATTTTTAAAGATTGTGATTGTACATCAATCACAGCATTACACTGTATTCGATGGCTGTACCGCCGTAAAAATCAATGTCTATACTGTAATCACCGTTTTCTCTAACCGCTTACGGCGATTGCGGTACTTGTTCGCCGTAATTTTGAATACTTTGATTTTTGCGTTGATGTTTTCTATGAGTATCCGTTCGCGTGAAATGCGTCTGTTTTCAGCCTTCTCCTCATCGGTAAGTTCGCCCCCTTTCGGCTTTTTCTTTGGCGTTTCGCTGTTTTTGTGCAGTTTCAATATGCCCTGAAACCCGCTGTCCGCCTGTATTTTTTTATCTTCTGATACCGCGCTGCCGACGCTTTCTTCATACAGTTTGAAATCATGTGTGCTACCCTCGGCGTGAGCCGTGCAGATGATTTCGCTCGTTTCGCGGTTCACTATTAACTGTGTCTTTACGGTATGTCGTTTCTTTTTCCCGGAATAGTATCTTTTTTGTTTTTTTTAGGGCGTTCTATCGGACTTTCCATTACGTCCACAAGCACTATCTCTATATCATTTTCCTCTAACAGCACTTTCTTTCCCGGTAATGCGAATTTGCCGCTCTTTATCAGCATGTCCTCTACCCATTCGATTGTGTCGTGTACCGTTGCTTCTCCTACCTCAACCTCAAACGCCAACTCTAATTGCGTCACATACTGACGCCAATATTTCAGACTCAGAAACAACTGGTCTTCTCGCGTCAATTTCGCCTCTCTTCCACGTTTTTTGTGCTTTTCCGCGTATGCTTCACGCAATATAGATACCATTTCTTCAAATGTTTCTCTTTTTACCCCGATGATTTGTCTGAAATCTTCTGCTTTCAATTTCTTCGCTTTTTCATATCTCGTCATTTTTTCGCCCCTACTTGATTTTATCATATTGGGCGTTTTATGTCAATCCTTTTGAAATTTCGCATAGGAGTGGACAAAGGGCGGATATTATAAGAAATCCAAAATACAAAAAGGCAAATCGCTGAACTTGTGTAAATGTTTTGCGTGAGTTTCTGATTTATGTTTGACTGGCTTGCGGTATTTCAGCTTCATTTCGCCGAATTTATTGTAAGCGTTCACAAATACCGAAATAACCGCCGTCAGCGTTTCAAGACTGCGGAAAAAACATCTGCTCCGCCGAGCAAGTCCCGCAATATAATGCCTCAAATCGGCGTTAGTACTCTCGATATTATGAGTGTCTTTCTTGTTGTTTACATTCCTGACGTGTCTGCCCGGAAAAATCACATCTAAATATCCCATATAACCGTCTGTGCAATATTTCTTGGCTTCGGGAGTATTGTCCACAAACTCCTGAATTCTGTACGAACTTTTGTCGGCGGCAACGGCAAAACCTATGATTTGCCGCGGTTCACGGCTTATCATCGTCATAATGTACGTGTTTTCAGCCGTTTCTGTTGCGGCTTTTTTACGGATGAACCAATATATTTCATCAAGTTCAAATGTTTCCGTATTTGTTGACTCACTTATCCATACCCTCGCTCTCTGTTTTTTTTATCCAGTTGTACACGTTTGCTTTGCTCATCTTTAGCAATTTACCAACTCCTCGTCCGCTCACCCCTGAATAATATATCTTCATCGCCTCTTTTTTCACTTCTTCCGTATATTCTCGTGTCTTCGCATTGAGCGTGTATTTGTGTTTGCATATTTTGCATTCACATCGCTGCGTCCCTGACCGATTATATCCAGCGTTTACTTGATTTTCCTTTTTTCCGCATTTGGGGCATTTGCGTTTTTCATTTATCGTTTGTTTTCTCATACTTTATATTGTATCATAATATCCGCCTTTTGTCCACTCCTTAAATTTATTTCCCGAGGAAGTCTATTGTATAATTGAAATGTAGCAAATATAAGAGAAAAAGTGTAGCACCAAAAAAAGAAAATAAAGAAGTGTTAAACTGTATAAAAATGTACAGGGGGACACAGAAAGGTGGTAGATTTGGAAAGACAAAACTATATAGGGAATTTAGAGCAGTATGAAGGAATGAGTCTGCGGGGAATAGCGGCGAAAACAGGGCATCATTTCAACACAGTAAAAAATAGCATGGTATTTAAAGCTCGAAGATTACAAAAAGCATAGTCATAAAGATTACGATTTAAACGAAATCCGCGAAATGTACGGCACGAGCGGAGAAGTTAAAAGTAGAGGCACATATAAATTAGATGAAGAAGAAACAATCGCATAAAAATATATGTCAAGGCGGGAGCGTAAAAACTCCCGTTTGTGCGTTTAAAAGGTTAATTTTAAGCCAATGAAAAAATTGGCTTAAAATATTCCATTGATTTTATGCGCCACCGGGCGCATACGCTACTTATGCCTAAGTTTTTGCCAATAAAAAAGCTCCCATTACACCAATTATAAATTCATTGGTATAATGGAAGCTAAAAATCACTTCAAAATCGCGCTGTTTTCGGCGTTATTCCGTGATTTTTATATAAGTACGGAGAAGGTGGGATTTGAACCCACGCAACGGTTACCCGCTCTATTCCCTTAGCAGAGGAACCTCTTCACCACTTGAGTACTTCTCCGTTAGTTTTTTGGTGAAAGTCATTTTTATTTATTATTAATTTATAAGCTTATATAACTTGTATTAGCAGAGGAAACAAAACTCGACCCTAAAACTCACTATTATATAGTATAACATAAAGTGAACGAAAAGTCAAGAGAAATTTGGCTTATCATCTGCTTTTTTTGCTTTTTCTGAAAAATGTCCATTTTATGCGAGTTCGACGTATATAAAAAACAGTCTGATTTTGAAAAAATTTTTATTTTGATTTTGTGAACTGTCCCGCACAAGCGACGGCTTCGATTTCTATTCTTGACGAAATCGAAATCAAAACTTTTCTTATGCAGTTAAAAATGAAAATATAAATGATATAAAATACAAACGGGCAATAATAACAATATTTATAAATGTGGCGTGGTTGGTATACGATAATTTGGTCGAAACATACTTTAATGCAAAACAGCAGGTTTTTGATACAAGTCAATCATGAAGACTTAATCCTCAATATCGAATATGCTGAACCTTTCGATACAATACTTAATCCTGCAATATTTGTAGTAAAAAGTGAATTTGAGAAAGCAATTCAAAACATCCAGACCATAAATGATGGGCAGCGGGTTCAAGTTGCCCATATCTGTTTTGTAAATCAAGAAGAAAAACTGAATTAGAGGCGTATTTCACTTATATAATTTCCCCTAAAATAACGAAATACCCCTATTATTCGGGGTATTTCGTGACTATAGAATTGTATCAAACCTGTCGTCTGTCTATGGTGCAGGTAACAGGACTTGAACCTGCACGGATTTCCCACCGGATCCTAAATCCGGCGCGTCTGCCAATTCCGCCATACCTGCTTGAACAATTAATAAATAACAATTAACAATCATTACTTATACTGTAATATCATAACATACTTTTGTCATTTTGTCAATTATGTTAATAATATAAAAAAAATAATTAATTTGCTTGCAATGGTATTTATATTTGTGGTATAATACAAGAAATATCAGATATGATTGGAGTTAATAATATTATGGATTACAGAATCAGCGATAAAATGATAAATATAAAACCGTCGGCAATACGCGAGATTTTCAAGTCCCTGACTGACCCGACTGTAATAGCTTTTGCTGCGGGAAATCCCTCTCCGGATGCTTTTCCGGTTGAGAAGATGAGCGAACTGTCTGAGATTATATATGAAAAAATGCCGGTTTTGGCTCTGCAGTACGGCATTACAGAGGGATATGCCCCGCTTATAGAAAAAATTAAAACAAGGCTGAAAAACAGATTCAATATAGACAGTAAATCGGATTCGGCGTTAATCATGTCGGGCGGACAGCAGGGGATTGATTTGACCTGCAAGGTCATGTGCAATCCCGGAGACGTAGTAATTTGCGAAAGACCATCGTTTATCGGCGCGCTCAACTCTTTTAAGGCAAACGGCGCAAATATAGTTCAAATCGATATGGAATCCGACGGGATATGTATAGAGAAACTTGAAAAAGCTCTGATTGAACATAAAAACGCAAAAATAATCTATCTTATCCCAACTTTCCATAATCCTTTGGGTACAACTATGTCTCTTGAAAAACGCAAAGCCGTTTTGGTTTTGGCGAAAAAATACGGAGTTATAATCCTCGAGGATAATCCGTACGGTGAATTGAGATTCAGGGGAGAGGAAATCCCGACGATAAAAAGTTTCGATAAAGACGATATCGTCGTTTATTGTTCGACTTTTTCAAAGATTATCGCCCCCGCGATAAGAGTGGGATTTATCGTCGCGCCGCAGGAAATCGCAAATAAGATTGTAGTCGCAAAACAGGTAAACGATGTCCACACAAATATGTATTTTCAGATTATGTGCGATTTATTTATCGAAAAATTTAATATCGGCGAACATATCGAAAAAATCCGCGTCTTATATAAAAATAAGTGTCTGCTGATGCTGGACGAAATGCGCAAAAAATTTGATAAAGTAAATATAAAATACACGTCTCCCGACGGCGGGTTATTCCTGTGGTGCACTTTGCCGGACAATATAGATCTGACAAGATTTGTGAAGCTGAGTTTGGATAAAAAAGTTGCGGTTGTGCCGGGCGGAACATTTCTGGCGGACGAGAGAGAAATCTCGCACTCGTTCAGGGTGAATTATTCTTTCCCAACGGATGAGCAGATAATCACAGGCGTAAATATTCTGGCACAGGTCGCGGAAGAGTATATGTAAACGGCAAATATTTTAAAATATGATTTAAGGCGGAATTTTATGGATAATACTAATAATGTCAGCAATATCAACAAAAAGAAAATAATACTTTCGGGAATACAGCCCAGCGGCAATCTTAATATCGGCACTTATTTCGGCGCGATAAAGAACTGGGTTAATTTGCAGAACGATTATATAAATTATTTCTGCGTAGTCGATATGCACGCAATAACCGTGCGTCAGGAACCCGCGCAGTTAAGGAGGCGGTCTTTAGAAGTTGCCGCGACTTATATCGCGTGCGGCATTGATCCCGGAATATGCACTTTGTTTATTCAGAGCCACGTCCCAGCCCACGCGCAGTTATCGTGGGTTTTGAGCTGTTATTCGATGTTCGGCGAACTTTCCAGAATGACGCAGTTTAAAGAAAAATCCGAACAGCATACGGATAATATCAATGCGGGTCTTTTCACTTACCCGGTTTTAATGGCGGCTGACATATTGATTTACAACGCTCATCTTGTGCCTGTCGGCGCGGATCAGAAGCAGCATCTTGAACTTGCAAGAGATATAGCAGTGCGGTTTAATTCCGTATACGGCGACGTTTTCACAATCCCGGAGCCGTATATCCCGAAAGACGGGGCAAAAATATATTCGCTCCAGGAGCCCGATAAAAAGATGAGCAAAAGCGATTCGGCAAATGAAAATTCTTCCGTTTTTATTATGGATAAAAAAGACGACATAATCAGAAAATTCAAGAGGGCTGTCACAGATTCCGAAGCCGAAGTCAGATTTGCCGGAGGCAAGGACGGCATAAATAATCTGATGAGCATATATTCCTGCGCCACTGGCAAAAATTTTGACGAAACAGAAAAAGAATTTGCGGGCAGAGGTTATGGAGATTTCAAACTCGCCGTAGGAGAAGCGGTCGCGGAAGTGCTTGCGCCGATACAGAAAAGATTTTACGAGCTCATGGACAATAAAGACGTTTTAGAAAAAATCCTGAGAGACGGCGCAGATAAAGCGGCGTATGCGGCAAATAAAACTCTTTCGAAAGTATACAAAAAAATCGGATTCCTGCAGATATAAAAAATACAGTTATTTTTAAATTAAAAGGGCGGAAAGTCATGGATAATATAGTTAATGTAAGTTTGGGAAGTATAAACCTGTATGATTTGCTGACGGGGATTATAGCGGTAATTTTTGCCGCGCTTATGGCATTTGTAACGACGCCCATATCACGGGTTATAGCGTATAAGATAGGGGCGATCGATGTGCCGAAAGATAATAGAAGAATGCACAAAGAGCCGATTCCGCGTCTTGGCGGACTTGCGATTTTTTTCTCGTTTGTTTTTTCTGTGCTTTTGTTTTACAAAGTCTCAAATACGACTTTAGCTATGATAGCAGGCGCGTTTTTACTTGTAATTGTGGGAATACTTGACGATGTTTTCAGATTGCGTCCGTTATATAAATTTTTTGTTCAGGTCGCTGCGGCGGGAATAGTCGTCTGGCAGGGTCTTGTGATTAATCATATAAATATCTTCGGACAGTATATAGAATTCGGATATTTGGCGATCCCGATAACTATGATTTGGATAATCGGACTTACAAACGCGATAAATCTGATTGACGGATTGGATGGACTTGCATGCGGAATATCCACTATATCGGCGGTTGCGCTTTTGGTTGTGACTATTTTAATCGGCGAGTTTGAGGTTGCGCTTTTAATTGGGATACTTGCGGGGTCCTGCTTAGGGTTTTTGCCGTTTAACACAAGTCCCGCTAATATTATCATGGGAGACACCGGCTCGACGTTCTTGGGTTTTATACTGGCAATCGTGTCGATTCAGGGCGTGTTTAAAGTTCATGCAGTAATTACGTTTGTCATTCCGTTTCTTATACTCGGGGTGCCGATATTCGACACGCTGTTTGCGATGCTGCGCCGCATTTTAACCGGCAGACACCCGTTTTCGGCTGACAGGGGGCATCTCCACCACAGATTAATCGACATGGGATTCAATCACAAGCAGACTGTAAGAATTTTATATGCAGTCAGCGCGCTTTTAGGCGTATCTTCCATTATGCTCGTGACACAGAGGATAGTTTATGCGGTTATAATTATAGCGGTATCTCTCGGAATATCAGTCGTCACATGGATTATTTTCAAGGACGAGAAAATGAGAATAGAAAGCGGTCTGATACCGGATAAATCTGAACATCCCGAAATATCTGATAAAACGGGGGCATCTGAAACCCCCGAAAAGTCTGAGAATTCAGAAAATTCTGAAAAAATAGAATATTCTGAAAAAGAGGACAAAACAAATAATTTAAATAAATCCAATTCGGAATTCAAAAGGAAAAGAAGACAAAATGATAAATAGAAAATAAAAAGGGAAAGTTATGACGAAAACTATCAGAAGCCGGTTGGCAGGTTACTTTCTCGCCGTAATAATATTGATGTTTGCCGTAAATATCAATACGGGCGCGGAAAATGATACAAATAATAAAAATGGGACAAGCGAAGCAACAGAAGAAGTAATAGTACATAACGAAGTTAAAGTATCCGTAAACGGATATGGCGTAAAATTTACGGAACGCCCGGTATTTCAAAACGGAGTACTGTTTTTGGAACTGGAAGCCATAGTAAAAGTATTAGGTTATACATGTGAGGATAAT
>WQYZ01000049.1 GCA_009780985.1 Oscillospiraceae bacterium
CGCAATCAACGTAGTCGTTCAGATGGCGACAAAAACAGGCGACGACAATTACACGGATTTCTATAACGATTTCGACAGCGACCATACAGCCACAGACGACGGAAAAGACCTGCTTGAAATAATCACTGACACAAAACCTGTTCCGGCGACGAAAGTGACGATCAACGGCGGCGACCGCGCACTTAACATCGGAGCCAGCTATACTCCCGGCTGCGTAGTAGAGCCGTCGAACAGCACAGACGGACCGGTTTGGACTTCCAGCGACAATGGTGTCGCCACAGTCGACCCAAACACGGGTAAAATCACAGGCATCGGCGAGGGCACAGCCGAAATAACGGTCACTGTAGGCGGTCAGAGCGACACTGTCACAATTACAGTCAGTGCTGTGACAAAACCGCTCGAAAACTTAATAATAACAGACGGCGATCCTTTAACTCTTAACATAGGCGACGAATATCCGCTTCACTATACGACAGACCCGGCAGACACCACGGACAAAATAACCTGGACCTCCAGCGACGAGTCAGTCGCAACGGTAGACCCAGACACCGGCGTAATCACGGCTGTAGATGAGGGTACGGCGATAATCACAGGCACGGCTGACAGCGGCGTAACCGCTGATATCGCCGTCAACGTCAGCAAATCCGAAATTCCGGCTGAATTCGTCCAAATCGGATGCGGAGACCAGAACCTCATTGTCGGCGACATATATCAGGTAACGCCGTTCTCCGTATTGCCGAGCAATACCACAGACACTATGATTTGGAGTTCAAGCGACACATCGGTTGCCAGAGTAGACCAGAAAGGCGAAATCACGGCGGTAGGACCAGGCACAGCAAAGATAACGCTCACCTCAGGCAGTTTGAACGATTCTATCAACGTCACTGTTAAATCTCCGTTTATACCCATTGTAGACAACGGCGGACAGCCATATGATAACCCATTGCATAATAATGATCCCTCTAATCAGAATAATAATTTTGCCATGCGCGTTAGAATAGTTTATGGCACACCAATGCCGGATTCAAGTTTAGACCAGGACGGTTCAATCCCGCTCTCTATGATTATCCCCGGTACTGACTATTCTGATATAGGTATTAAAGCGGCAGATCCTTCGCTCAGCCAGTATTTCTACATTGGTACGGACAAAGCGGACAAACCGGCCTTAATGTATAAATATATACCCGAAAACAGCGTATGGGAAGCGGCGGATCAGGCAAGCGCTAACAGCACGCCTTTGGTAACTATGAATCTGTTCCTCACCAAAGCCGGCTATGCTGACACGCCTATAACAGTAACATTGCATTACGACAGCTCTCAGTATATATATTAATAATTAAGACTGATTTCATCAGGTATTACAAAATCACAGCAGTGCATAATTAAATATTAAAACTTAAAATATATAATATGCGATGAAAGGAAATTTTATAATGGTTAAAACACTATTAAATAACAAGACGAAAAAGTTCGTGGCGGTCATTTTGGGACTTGCGCTTGTCGTATCCGGCGTTATTTTAACTCTAAACGGCACATTTGCATCTCCAAACGACATCGCCGTCACTTTGATACAACCTAACACTTACCCTACAGTTGAAAAAGGCGTCAGTATTACGGTCAATGCTTCCGGTACTTACTCGTGCGCCAGCAACGACAATTCTACGGCGACAGCCGCTATAATTAGCGGAAAAGTCACAGTCACCGGAGTAAAGGCGGGTTTGGCAGCCGTGGCGATAAACTCCTCGGTATATACGACGATAATTAACTATCAGATAACAGACTCGAACAACATCAGCGCATACACAATCAAAAACGGCGGACAGGTTCTATTCAGCGGGCCTGGCAGTACCCAAAAATCAAGTCCGGTTGTGGTGACCGAGGGTATCAACAATATTGTATGGAGTTCATTGCAGCCGGCGGTTGCGACCGTTAATTCGTCAACCGGCGCAATCACAGGCGTTTCAAAAGGTTCCGCTATCATCATCGGAAACTTCACCGACAAATGGGGCGTAAAACAATACATACCTATACTTGTCGGCGTAGGAGTAAGTCTTGACGGAACTAATCTCGACGACTTGATAAATCTGATCAACCAGGGCGAAACAATTCTCGCACTCGACCCGAATCCGTATACCCCTGACAGTTTAGCAGATTTGCAGACAGCGGTTGACAACGGCAAAGCGGTTCTGAACAGCGAAAATCCTGACGATGCGACTGTTCAGAAAGCAATAGACGACTTGACAAACGCTCTCAACAATTTGGAAAAGAAAGGACCTGACGACGTTATCATAGGCGACGACGGCAATTACTACAGACCGGTAGGCAAACCGGCGCACGTGTGGGAAAAAGTCGACAAAGACGGCAAACCCACGAATCAACCTCCGCAATATGTTTACAATCCCGGAAATAAACCCGGCAACAGCAACGACAAACCCGCATATCCAGATAACAAAGGCGGCTATTGGGTCGAAGATCCAGCTGGCAGCAATATCTACAAACAAGTCGGCGACGACGGCAATATGATTGACAGCCCTGCAATCTGGGGCGGTCCTGACGGCAAGTTCGGCGGCGGCGACGATGAGACGGTCGTTAAACAGAGCGACGGCAACTATTGGGTAAACCGCGGACAAAATGTATGGCAGAAAGTCACCGCTCCGACAACATTAGGACAGCTGACGGGCGGAGGTACAGACCGTAATCCGGCAACAAATCCTGTTACGCCAATCTATGACAACACTGCCAACGACGGCAGATACTATGTAGGACCTCTCGGACCCGACGGCGACGGCAACATGTATTACTACGGCGACCCGAAAACGGGAGGCAACGGCTATCTCGACAGTTCCGCTACTGCCACAGGCGGCGACGATGTGAAGTATTACAAAGACGCTAACGGCAATATGACTACCACTAAACCGTCGAATCCTGTGACAGGCGTTACTATAACAAACGCACCGGCAGATATACATAAAGGCGATAATTACGCTTTCAACGCAACGGTTCAGGGCACAGGGGTATCGCAGGAAATCGTATGGGTCGTCACAAGCCCCGTATCGAATACTTACTTTGTCGGCAACACGCTTTATGTCGGTTCTGATGAAACCGCTACAAGCGTGACTATAAGAGCAATGTCTACATCTGACTTGACGAAGTACGCTGAAAAAACTATCAATGTACTCAACCCGCTTCCGTCAAACGTAAGCGTATCGCTCAACCCGACTAACATCACGTATGATATAGGAAGCCCTGCGATACAATTTAACGCCACAGTATCTGGCAGCAACCTTGTAAGCGGCACAGACAACAACGCCGTTAACTGGTCAATAACCCCGAATGGCGGCGGCGCGACAAGCACCGGCGCAAGCATCACCAACGGTTCGTTTACGGCGACAGCGGCGGGAACTTACATCGTAAAAGCAACGGCAAAAGACGATGCGAACGCAGTTGCCACGGCTACCGTAACGGTAAACAACATGCCCCCGCCTTACACTATAACCGGCGTTAAGATAACCAATCCTAAGCCCATTTATGTAACCAGAGGATCTGATCTTGCGTTTTACGCTATTGTGCTCGGCGACAATTCGCCGCCGCAGGACGTTTACTGGATGTATATGGGAGGCACATCGTCAGCAGGCACAACCGTGACCACTACGACCAACAATGTGTTACATGTCGGATTGAACGAAACCTCTTCAACTATACAAGTAAGGGTGGCGCCAGTGTCCGAAAATATAGGCACATCGAAAATAATAGATGAAGTCACTGTATATGTAGTCGATCCGGTTGGATCAGGTCCGGAAAACGTGCAGGTGACCATCAACCCGCCAACCGCAACTTATACTATCGGTAAATCGTCGTCGATACAGTTCAACGCATCGGTGTCAGGTAACAATCTTGCAAGCGGCACAGGCAACAGTGCTGTAACATGGACTGTCAGCCCGACGAGCGGCGCAAGCATTACGCAAACCGGCTCGTTTAACGCGACAACGGCGGGAACATACACCATAACTGTCACGGCTAAAGACGACAAATCTAAAACGGCAACAGCTACCGTGAATGTCAGCAATCAGGGACCGACAAACGTGAGCGTAACTCTCAGCCCGAACAAAGCAACCTACACCCTCGGCGGTTCGGCTTTACAGTTTACCGCAACGGTGACAGGCAGCAATCTTGTAAGCGGCACAGGGAACAACGCGGTTAACTGGTCGGTTGACAAGAGCGGCGCAAGCATCACGCAAAGCGGCTCGTTTACTGCGACGCAAACTGGAACTTACATCGTAACTGTAACGGCTAAGGACAATTCAACCAAAACGGCAACAGCTACCGTTACGGTCAGCAACCCGGGACCGACAAACGTGAACGTGACTCTCAGCCCGTCCTCCCCAACCTACACCTTCGGCGATTCGGCTTTACAGTTTACGGCAAAAGTGACAGGCAATAACCTTGCAAACGGCACAGGCAACAGCGCGGTTAACTGGTCGATCAGCCCAAACAGCGGCGCAAGCATCAGCAGCAGCGGGTCGTTTACTGCGACAACAGCGGGGACATACACTATAACTGTCAAAGCTAAGGACGACCAGTCTAAAACGGCAACAGCTACCGTTACGGTCAAGGGCGCAACGCCAAAGCTGCAGATATTCGATAACACCGGCAAAGAAGTAATCCCCGGAGTCAGTCAGTTTGTCTCGTTATCACAATCCAATTATTATTTTACAATATTGATTGACGGCAAACCTGCGAATGTTAATACTTGTACATGGAGCAGCATAGATAATAGTGTAGGAATGTTTGACGATCCAAATAATCCAAGCCACTTGAGGCTTATAGGCAAAGGCGATTACGGATTTACAAGTGTAAGTGTATGGATCACAGGTCAGCTTGATACAAGGATACAATTTTATGTGTATGTTCAATAATTCGGAGCGACAAATGAACTGCGACGTTAAATAAACTATAGTAAAAACCGGAGGCGAATGAATTTCGCCTCCGGTTTTTATGTTCGGTATTTCAAATTTGATTTTATATTATAGCATATACAGAAAAAATAATCAAATATTCATAATATTGTGATAATAATTACTTAAAATTAATTAATTTAAAACTATAAGCGTTCGGGACGGAACGGTTAAAATATACTCCTTTCTTACGCGCTTTATCTGTGCTTCTTTCCCATCGGAAAGCGTCAGGACGATTTTACGGGATTTTCCGTTGCGTCCGTCAATCGAAACGGTTATATCGACAGGATTGTCGTTGAAATTCTGGATTACTTCCATATCGTCGTCAAAAAGACTTAAACCGACGCGGGATGGAGCGTAAAACTTTAACCCGAACGGCGTAAGCAGATAATTGCGTAACGAATCCAATTCATTCTGCGGGATTTTAGTTAAATTCCATATATCCCCGTCCGGTTTGAAAACGACCGCATTCGAATCGGCAGGAATTTCAAAATTTGTGTAAGCTAAAAAACCTTCGGTAAAAGCCGCTGATTTGCCTGCGGCGAGCATATCTTTTGCGTATACGCGAACGTTTGGATATTTTACCGCTTGCGCGCCGAAGATTACCGCCTGCGCATTTTTATCCAATTCAATATCAGGAACGACAGGTATGCCGAGCATACCGTACATACCGGCTATATATTTTTCTGTCTCGGCGTCGGCATTCGGCTTTTTAGGCACGGAAACGCCTGTCATTTTTTTATTTTCAATTAAGTACGCAAGTCTATGCAAGCTTTCGCGTTCCGTACGGAATGTTGCAACATCAATGATGCCTTCTTTGCTTTCATGCAGTTGTTTATAACAAAACAGCATTGATTCGCGAGCCCCGCCGAGTATAGTATTGCGGGCTTGCTCTAAATATGTCGCGGGAAGCGTGGAAAAATGGTCGTACCAACCGCCCATGCACTTTCCGCCGTATCGTTCGCCCAATTTTATATCCCATGACATTACATACGCCGCCATAGTCTGCGGATAGCGTCCCCAGTATTCGCTGTCGGGTTCGCGGGTTTCATTGCCCGCCCAGATTTGATCGAAAACTTCGGTTTGACGTATCACATCGTATCCGCCGTCGTTCCAGCCGTGATAAAAAATATCGTACCAGTTCGGGTATTTTATGATAATTTTACAGTTCGGATTTATTTCCTTTGCAGGTTTTATAATTCTTTCAATAGATACCTCGTGCATAATATCGGCGTGGTAGTCCGCAAAAGACCGTCCGCCCAATTCTTTTTTGCACTCGTCGCATTCGCATGCGGTAAATAAAAAGTCGTCTATCATAATTGTGTTAAAAACTGCGGCTGTACGCCGGAAAATTTCTTCAAGCAATTCGCAATTCGGCAGATAGGATAAACACGGCACCTCGCCGTATCTTGTGCCCGGTTTCGGAAATCCGACAGGCGTCACGCAGCCGTCAACCTTAAAGCCTTCTTCCTCAAAAAAATCCCGAAGTTTTTCTAAATGTTCCCGCTCGATGAACACTTTCCTGAAAGATTCTATATATACTTTTGTTACGCCGGTTTTCCTGCACCATTTTACGGCTTCGCGGCAGCCTTCTTCCGTGCGCAGTTCATTATCTACTGATTTCGCGTCAAATAACGTGGAAAAAACATGCATCGTTATATCACTCTTTTCTTTATATTAGGTTGATATAATCATACTATAACTTTTTCTATAAGTAAATAATATCAATACAGTTATTATATGCCGAAATGTAAACTTTCAATGAATATACTGCAATGTATAGATTTATATTATATTTTGTTGTAAAATAAAGGAAAATACTAAATTTATAAAAATCAGGGAGTGTGATTTTATTGTTAAATCCTGCATTAGTAAAAGACGTTCTTGACGAGGCTCTGACAACCGGCGGGGATTTCGCGGAATTGTTTGTAGAAAACAACCGTAAGGAATCTATAACTATGAGAAACGGCGTAGTTGAAAATTCTCTTTCAGGAATAGACTACGGCTGCGGACTCAGAATTTTCAACGGCTTTAACTGCGTATATGCGTACACAAACGACACCTCGCGCGAAAGTTTGCTGATACTCGCGAAAGAGGCATCTAAAGCCTTAAAAAAAGACGGACATACAAAAGTTTTGGATTTTCAGAAAAAAGATTTTAAAAATATTCATAAAATTCAAATACCGCCGTTTGACGTCCAAAAAAAAGAGAAAATAGATATGCTGCGTTTAGCTCACAATTCCTCAAAAGAATATGATAATTCTATAACGCAGACGGTGAATTCTTTTGCGGGCAGCGTACAAAATGTTTTAATAGCAAATTCCGATGGATTGTGGGCGGAAGATACAAGAACGCGGAGCAGGGCGTTTCTTCAGGCGATAGCGTCATCTGAAAACGAAAAGCAGGTCGGATATATCGGACCGGGCGCGCTTGCTGGATTT
Organism: Oscillospiraceae bacterium; assembly: GCA_009780985.1. Lineage (GTDB taxonomy): Bacteria > Bacillota > Clostridia > Oscillospirales > WRJC01 > WRJC01. The sequence goes on from WQYZ01000049.1 coordinate 7,397, forward strand.
GAATTCTTCAGGAATTTGGACGTAAAATCAATCGGCGCGGAAGCGGCGAGAATCGCCGTTATTATGCTGAACGCCGAACTTTGTCCCGCGGGGAAAATGCCGGTTATAATCGACAACGAGTTCGGCGGGGTTATTTTCCACGAGGCGTGCGGACACAGCCTCGAAGCCACGGCGATAGCGAAAGGCGCGTCTGAATTTTGCGGCAAAATGGGACAGAAAATCGCGGCGGACTGTGTTTCCGCAATAGACGACGGCACAATCCCTAACGCGTGGGGTTCGATGAATATCGACGACGAAGGAAATACTATGCAAAAAAATGTTTTAATCGAAAACGGCATTTTAAAATCGTATCTTATAGACAGGCTGAACGGCAAAAAAATGGGTATGTCCGCGACAGGGTCAAGCCGGCGCGAGTCTTATAAATACGCGCCCACGTCGAGAATGACAAACACGTTCATCGCAAACGGAACAACTCCCACAAAAGATATAATCGCAAACACTGATTACGGCTTATACGCAAAGAAAATGGGCGGCGGTTCTGTTGAACCCGCGACCGGCGAATTTAATTTCGCCGTATTAGAGGGATATATAATCAGAAACGGCAAAATTGCGGAGCCTGTCAGGGGCGCGACTTTAATCGGCAAGGGACATGAAGTGCTGATGAATATAGACATGGTCGGCAACAATCTCGCCAGAGCTCAGGGGATGTGCGGCTCGTCGAGCGGTTCTATTCCGACTGACGTCGGTCAGCCCATGATAAGAGTAAAAGAAATAACAGTCGGCGGAAGGAGATAATATATAGATGATTATGGATTTTAAAGAATTTGCGAAAAAACTACTTGATAAGGCATTGGAAAAAGGTTTTTCGAACGCCGAAATTTATATGTCCGATAGTATGTCCCTGAGCATATCGACATTGGACGGGGAAATAGAAAAGTTCCAGAACAGCGCAAGCAGAGGAATATCTTTCAGAGGCACGTATAAAAATAAAATAGGATATTCTTATTCTGAATTATTGGACAGCGAAGTCATCGACGTAATTGTAACGGAAGCGATGCAGAACTCAGAAATTCTCGAAGAAGCCGAACAGGATAAGCTGTTCGCGGATTATAAAGACGAAAAATATACCGAAATCGCGGGATTCAACCGCGAATTACAGAGTATTCCGACGGAGGAAAGAATAAAGTCGGCGTTATTAATGGAAAAATCAGCTAAAGATGCCGATAACATGATAAAAGCTGTAGATTACAATTCAGTAAGTTACAGCGAACATACAGTCGCTATAATCAACACTTACGGTTTGGATTTAAAATATACGGATAACGGCGCGAACGGTTATTCATACGCCCGAGCGGTAAAAGACGGGGAAACTAAAACGGGTGGGGAATTTTGGTACGGACTTGACTGGAATGAATTCGATCCCGAAAAAATCGGCAAAGACGCCGCAGAAATGGCGGTTTCAAAATTCGACGCGAAATCGATAAAAAGCGGGCAATATAAAACAGTGATGAAAAATACGGCTTTCGCGGATTTGCTTGACACCTTTTCCTCGGTCTTTTTAGCCAATAAAGCGCAGAAAGGCTTGTCGCTTCTGGCTGGGAAATTAAACGAAAAAATCGCCGCCGATATTTTCACTCTACGCGACGATCCGATTTACTCAACTCAGCCGCATATTCAAAATTCCTGTCCGTTTGACGCGGAGGGCGTTGCGACCTTTAATAAAGCGGTTATCGAAAACGGGGTTTTCAAAACATTCCTGCACAATCTTAAAACTGCCGCTAAAGACGGAGTGAAATCAACGGGAAACGCGAGCAAATCCGGATATAAATCCCCGGTCGAAGTTGCTCCGAAAAATTTATATGTTGCTCCGGGAGATATAACTTTTGACGAGCTGATCGAAAAAGCCGGCGACGGACTGTATGTGACAGACGTAGCTGGGCTTCATTCGGGAGCAAACGAAGTATCCGGCGATTTTTCGCTTTTAGCGGAAGGGTTTGTGATAGAAGACGGCAAAATCTCAAAACCCGTGGAGCAGATAACAGTTGCTGGCAATTTTTTCGACGTTCTGAAAGACATCGAGGCTGTAGCTAACGATTTGCGTTTTTCTTCTGTCGGCTCTCCCGCCGTATATATAAAAAAGTTGGACGTTGCAGGCGGAGAACAATAGAAGAAAGCAACTTTCTTCATTACTATAATGGAGAGTGCCAAGATATATAGTGCTCTTGGCACTTTTTATATAGCTATTTTCTGTCGAACTCACGTTAATTAAAATTATTAAATTTTATATTAATTTATTCCGAAATGATACTTGAAAAATGCGTGAAATTTTGATATAATATAAGTGTAATAAGGAGAATACAAAATGATTAATATAGATATAGCAATCGTCGACGATGATGAATCAATGATAGACTCTGTACGTCATAAATCTAATGAAATATTGAATAAAGCAGGGATATCGGCTCATTTTGACGGATTTAACTTACCTGAAAAATTTATAGAACACCTGAAAAAAAATTCCTACGATTTGGTCTTCCTTGATATCGAAATGCAGCCTATAAGCGGTGAAGAAATCGCAGAATATATAACAAAAAATTCAGATTATACATTAATCATATTTGTAACAAACCATGACGATTTTGCCGCCAGAGGGTACCTATATTCGCCTATAGCCTTTATACGAAAAAATCGTTTCGACGAAGATTTCGAGGTTTATAAAGATATAATATTAGAAAAATTAAAAGACATTTATCTCTATTATATCATTGAAAACAAGACTCCTGAAAAAGTAAGAATTTACGATATTTGTTATATTTCAAGCGATGTGAATGATATAATTATACATACGGTAGACAAACGCACAATAAAACAGCGAAAAACGCTTAAATCTTTTGCCGAGACAAATTACAAGACAATAGTTCAGATAAGCCGCGATATACTTGTAAACCTGGTTCGCGTGGAAAGATTGGTGAATACATATAATATTAGATTAGATAACGGAGAAACTTTATATATAAGCAAAAAATATTATGGTAATTTTGAAAAAAAATATTTTAAACATGCCTTTCCCAAAATAAAAGTTAAAGAAAATGGAAAATAGAGGAGGATAGATGTAAAAATGGGAGATGTATGGGAGGCTTTTGAGATATTAATAAATATTGCTTACAGTTTCATTTTCAGTGAATTCATAATAAAATATTTTAAATTCAAAAATAATATAAGATATAAAAAAATATGGTTTTGTCTATTGACTGTATTATTATTTGTAGCTATAACATTAAATAATTATTATTTACATTTCAAAAGTTCTGATAGTTTTATATATGGAATAATAACATTTCTATATGCTATTATATTTTTAAATGGGAACATTTTTGAAAAATTATTTATCACCATTATTGAATACAGCATGATTGCAGTAATAAATTTTTTAATTATATTATTAATGAGCGGAATTTTTTCTGACGATACAAACTCCATAATAACCATGACAGTAAGTATTGTAAGATTTATCTCTATAATTTCAGCTATATTATTATATTGGGGACTTACTAAGTTACTTCTATTGTTTAAACGCAACAATGATAAAATAACGAATAGACAATGGATATTAGTAGTGTCGGCATCGTTTTTATCCTTTATAATAATAATTTTTATGATGGACATGACTTTAAACGATGTAAGTTACAATTTGCAAATGATTTATACAATATTTGCCATTATCTTGATATTTTTTCTGAATATCATTATTTTTATTGTAACATCAATAATAAATAAAAGCAATAATATAACCTTAGAGAATACCCTATTAAAGCAGAGTAAAATTTATGAAGAAAAAAATGCCGAAAATATACAAATAATGTACAATAAGATCCGAACATTAAAGCATGACATGAAATATCCTATAGAGGATATTTATACGGAACTGAATAATATTAAACCTATTGCAGATGAAGATTCCAAAAAACATATAGAGAGTATAAACTCATATCTGCAGGATATAAACGGAGAATTAAATAAAATATCCACCAACATAAATACCGGCAACATGGCCCTCGACAATATCATAAGTTATAAAACAACTATTGCCAAAGAACGGGAGATAGAAATTGTGTCCAAAGTAACATACAAAATCGTAGGGATATCTGATGTGGATTTGAGTATTTTAATCGGGAATTTGCTTGATAACGCAATGGAAGCATGCGAAAAATTGAAAAACACCGAAAAGAAGATAAATCTAAAAATTTTTAAGGATAACCATCGTCTTAAAATATCTGTAGAAAATCCAGTAGAAGAATCTGTTCTAAATAAAAATCCCGATTTAATCTCCACAAAAAAGGAAAAAGAGTATCACGGTATCGGAATAAAAAGCATAAAAACTATAGTCGAAAAATATCACGGACTTATAAAGTACACCGAAGAAGATAATTCAATTTTTGCGGAAATTATGCTCACAGAGATTGAAAATTAGATAAGGGGTTCGGAAAAGGTGAAAAATTTAAAAAAGCATTAAGAAAGATATATGTGGAAATATGAGTAAAAAAAAGCGATAAAAATATTTCGTCACAAAAAACATACTTTTTGTCACATACATATTGAAAAAATTTTTTCCGTCTGCTATAATAACAACCAGTATAAAAAACGGAGGTGATAAAAGCTGATTGGTCACTTGTCCGATATTATAACAGATTTTTTTATTAAAAATGGAAGCGTCACCGAAGATGAAAGACCAATATATAAGTACGGAGCTGAAGTTTTGATTTCTACAATAACAGGAATAGTTTCTATACTATTACTTGGCGTAATATTTGGATATTTTTTAGACAGCGTGATATTTTTACTCGGCTTTATAACGATAAGAATATTTACCGGCGGTTATCATGCGACTACATATATTAAATGCAACCTGACATTTATATTGTGTTTTACAGCGGTTATATTGTTGAATAGATTTTTACCCGAAAGATTTGAATTTTCAATAAGTGTAATTTTGCTTATAATAGCGTTGACGGTTATAATTATTTGGTCTCCGATTGAAAACAAACACAAGCCTTTGTACGGAAACGAAAAAACACGATATAAAAAAATCAGTATAATAATGAGTTTTATATGGAGCGGGATTTCGGTAGGTTTGTATTTTGCGGGTATGAATATTTCAAAATTTATTTCAATAACGTTATTTTCGATAGCTGTCTTAATGGCAGTTGAAAAAATAAAACAAAAATTTCAAAAGCATAGTGAGGAGGCTAATTGATGAAAAACAACATTATTAAAAAATTATCAGTTCCGACATCAAAGATAGTCAAGAGAATGGCTGTATTCTCAGCAAACTCAGTATCACCGCTTTGCCTTTATCAACCGGTTGAGCCAAAAGAAATGCGGAAATTCAAGAAATAACGCATACATTTAAGATCACCTTTCTGAATGGAGGAGATCGGTGTTGACAAAAACATAACGCAACAACGCAGCACATCCATAAAAGATATCCCTTTGTGCAGATTCAAAGGGATAATCTAATGGATTTTAATAAAAATACGGTTTTATACAAGAGTAAGTGCGCAAAAAACTTTATGGAGGTTTTCCGGTATGCTACGCAGCAATGCATTCCGAATTTTTGCGCCCTTGCTATTATATAAAACCGTAATGTATATTTTTATTATACTAAATAAATATATATAAATCTCGCACAAAAGTTTAAATTTTTATAAATTATTTAAAACCGCTTCCCGCCCATTTTAATAGGCGGGATTATTTATTTAAAAAAATTTTCGCGTCCGCCCTGTTTAGTCTTGATTAAATCATATATTTTTGATATAATAAAGTAATAAAATGTTATAATTCGTAAAAATCGGAAAGATGGGATATTTTAACAATATGCGCAATATCAGAAATTTTTGCATTATCGCACACATAGACCACGGCAAAAGCACTCTCGCCGACAGAATTCTGGAGCTTACTCATACAGTGGCGTCAAGAGATATGGAAGATCAGATACTTGACAATATGGACCTCGAACGCGAACGCGGAATAACAATAAAAGCCCGCGCCGTCAGATTAAATTATATTGGCGACGACGGACAGGAATATATTTTGAATCTGATTGACACGCCCGGTCACGTCGATTTCAACTACGAAGTTTCGCGCTCGCTCAAAGCGTGCGAGGGCGCGCTGCTTGTCGTCGACGCTACGCAGGGAATACAGGCGCAGACTCTCGCCAACGCTTATCTTGCTGCGGATAATAATCTTGAGATTTTGCCGGTTATAAATAAAATAGATTTAGTTAATGCCACCCCCGAAATAGCAATAAAGGAAATCGAGGAAATAATAGGCATACCTGCGGAAGACGCTCCGAGGGTATCCGCGAAAACGGGATTGAATATAGAGCAGGTGCTCAAAAAAATAATCGCTGATATTCCCGCGCCTAAAGGCGACGAAACCGCTCCTTTAAAAGCCCTCATATTCGATTCGTATTACGACGCCTACAAAGGCGTAGTCGTATATATCAGAATTATGGACGGCCAAATAAAAGTTGGCGATAACATAAAAATGATGCACTCGGGCGCGTTGTACGAAGCAGTGGAAGTAGGATATTTAAAACCGGACGGATTTATAAACTCCGGCAGTTTATCGGTCGGCGAGGTGGGGTATATAACGGCGAGCATAAAGAATCTTAGCGAAATCAGCGTCGGAGACACTGTCACATTAGCCGAGAACAGCGCGAAAGAACCTCTGTCGGGATTTAAAAAAGCCGTGCCGATGGTATTTGCGGGGATTTATCCCGCCGACGGCGCAGATTACGGCGCGTTAAAAGACGCGTTGCTGAAACTTCAGTTAAACGATTCGGCTTTGACTTTCGAACCGGAGACATCCCTCGCTTTGGGATTTGGGTTCAGATGCGGATTTTTGGGGCTTCTGCATATGGATATAATTCAGGAGAGAATAGAGCGCGAATATGACCTGACAATAATCGCGACCGCGCCGAGCGTTATATATAAAATAAACAAAAAGAACGGCGAAACCGTGATTATAGACAATCCGACGAATTATCCGCCGCCCGAAGAAATAGAATCAGCTATGGAACCTATTGTAAACGCGTCAATAATTACGCCTTCCGAATACGTGGGAAGCATTATGGATTTGTGCCAGGACAGGCGCGGCATTTTCAAAGACATGCGCTATATCGACACAAACCGGACTGAACTGCATTACGAACTGCCGTTGAACGAAATAATATACGATTTTTTCGACACTCTGAAAAGCCGGAGTAAAGGATACGCCTCGCTTGATTATGAACTTGCGGGATATAAACCGTCAAATCTCGTGAAACTTGATATACTGCTGAACGGAGATATAGTCGATGCATTTTCATTTATCGTCCACGCAGACAAAGCGTACGAACGGGGCAGAAAAATCACGGAGAAATTAAAAGAAAATATTCCGAGACAATTATTTGAGATACCCGTACAGGCTGCAATCGGCGGCAAAATCATTGCCCGCGAGACAGTTAAGGCAATGCGCAAAGACGTTCTTGCAAAATGTTACGGCGGCGACATAACGCGAAAAAAGAAACTCTTGGAGAAACAAAAAGAAGGCAAGAAAAAAATGCGCCAGTTAGGTTCCGTCGAGGTATCGAAAGAAGCGTTTATGGCTGTATTGAAATTTGACGATTAAATTTTAAATTAAAAATTGTAGGGCGCGCCGCGCCCTACAAAACGGAATTTATTGTGTATAAATTTTTCTAATTCTGCGATTTGAAAGATTCCATGCACTTTTTGCATATGTTTTTATCTTTGTATTTTTCAAGTTCGTCCTGCGAGCCGCAGAAAATACAGTTTGCTTCATATTTTTTCAGAATGATTGAATTGTCGGTTATAAACATTTCAATGGGATCTTTATCTTCTATGGCAAATACTTTTCTTAATTCTTTAGGAAGCACAATCCTGCCCAATCTGTCGATTTTTCTTACTATTCCGGTTGATTTCATATGTTTTCTCCTCTTTTTTACTTTTGTATTAGTTTTCAATTATTTATATTTTTCCGTTATTTTTCGAATTGATGTTCTAAAAATAGAGATATATAAATATTAGCACAAATTGTTATTTTTGTCAACATTTATATTAAAAATTTACTGACAATTATATAAAATTATAATAAAAATGAACTTATTAGAAAAATCTAATTAGAAAAATCTAAAAAATCAAAGATTTTTTGATTTTTCTAAAAGTTCATTGAATGCAGGTGATATTAAATAAAATATTTGGGATTATATACACATATCCCGTTTTGTGAGTCAAAATGCGGATATTGCGATTTTTATTCGATTAAGACGGACGAAACCACTCACAAAGAATATGTGGGCGCGCTGATAAAACAAATGAACGAATACAGTATATCCGCAAGAGAAAACACTGTGGACAGCGTGTTTATCGGCGGCGGGACCCCGACGGCTATTGGAGAAGAATTGCTTGTAAATGTTATAAATCAGATTAAAAAAAAGTTCGAACTATCAAAAAATGCCGAATTTACCGTCGAAACCAATCCTAAGACTATTGATTTGAAAGGGCTGAAAAAATTGCGTAAATCAGGCGTAAACCGGTTAAGCATAGGAGTGCAGAGCTCGGACGACAAAGAATTGAAAATTCTGTCTCGAATACACAGTTACGACGATTTTATAGAATGTTATGAAAACGCGAAATCGGCGGGATTTGAAAATATAAATATTGACGTTATGTACGGCATACCTTCGCAGACGTTAAAGAGTTTTTACGCGACCCTTCGAAAAGTTATATATCTCAAACCTGCGCACATATCCGTCTACGGCTTAAAAATAGAACCAGGAACTTTATTTTATAGAAATTTAGAACGGCTTCAGCCGTATCTGCCCAATGAAGAAGACGAGCGGAATATGTATTTTATGTGCTGCGAGCTGCTGTCAAGAAGCGGTTATGAGCAATATGAAATATCGAATTTTGCGAAAAGAGGCTACGAGTGCAGGCATAATTTAAAATACTGGTCTTGTTCAGAATATATAGGTCTTGGAGTAGGAGCGCATTCGTATTTTTCAAACTGCCGGTTTTCATTCAAAAAAGACATAAAAGAATACATAAAAAATCTGAATTACGATAAAAATAAACTTGAAAGCGTCGATATATTCGACATGGACAGGTACAATTTATTTGACGAGTATATTAAAATTAAGCCAAACGAAAGAATCGGCGAATATGTAATGCTAAGTTTCAGGCTGAATGAAGGAATAAACACTAATAAATTTGCCAGATTGTTTTATAAAGACTTTGACCGTATGTATTATGACAAAATCGCGCCGTTCATAGCAAGCGGGCATATTGTGAAAACATCGTCGGGATATGCGTTTTCGCGCGACGGTATGTATGTATCGAATTATATATTGAGCAGAATAATTGATTTTGAGGAAGACAATGTTTTGTGATATTATTTATTATGAAGCAATAATTGAAACAGCAACCTCGCACCGGCTTTCATGCCTATCTCGAGATATACCCCTCTGTACGCCCGCACCGCAGAATTTAACTCCAGTATGGCGTTTCTGTGCGCGTGAGGATTGTCTTTGTATATTGTTCGCAGTCTTGCTAACAGAAGTTTTTTACTTTCATTCAGATACTCATCATATGTGAGGTTGTCAATTTCGGGGATAGAGGTTATACCCTCGTCGAAAGCGAGGTTTTTGATTTGACGCAAGTCCATACGTTCAAATATTTGTAAACAAATATTTAAATTTATTTTAAGAAGGTTATTATGAAATTTCCAGATAGATTGAAACAATTACGAACCCAATATAATATTTCACAAAAACAACTTGCTCAGATTTTGTCAATGAATATTAGGTCAATGAGTAAATATGAAACAGAATATATGGAACCTACGCTTTCAGTATTGCTTGCTCTCGCCGATTATTTCGATGTATCGCTTGATTATCTTGTTGGCAGAACGGATAATCCAAATTCACACAAAAATTAAATAATATTGTTAATGCCAATTATGGATTGAGGAACAATGTAAAAATTTTCGCTAAAAGCCCTCTTTTGAAAGAGGGTGGCACGCGAGATTTCGTAAAAACTTGTACGATAACGCTCGACCGCGTGACGGGTGTTTGCATCCACGGCAGACAACATCAAATTTCACAAACACCCGTCGTCGCATACAGCGTGGTTTTATAAAACCCATATTGTTCGGCGACGCCACCCTCTTTCAAAAGAGAGCTTATCAAGAGAGTGCTAAATATAATTAAATATTACATTTATAAAAAAGGAGCGAAAGAAATTTTATGCCGAATCAAATTGAATTAAAAGACGTGAAAATAACGGGCGGCTATTTTCACGAAAAACAGCAGATGAACGAAAAAGTCACAATCCCTGCGACATACAAACAGTTTTACAGCACGGGCAGAATTGACGCGTTTAAATTAAAGTGGAGAAACGGACAGGCTAATCAACCGCATATCTTTTGGGACAGCGACGTCGCAAAATGGATTGAGGGCGCGGCGTACACTCTTATTCACAAAAGAGACGAAAACCTTGAAAGTCTGATTGATTCCGTTGTCGCGGATTTAGTCGCAGGACAGACTCCGGAAGGCTATTTCAACAGTTATTATCAAACAATAGAATTTTCCAACAGATTCACAAACAGAAACAATCACGAATTGTACTGTGCGGGTCATCTTATCGAGGGCGCGGTCGCCTATAAACAGGCTACCGGAAAAGACTCTTTTTTAAACGCGATGTGCAGATATGCCGACTACATAGAAAAAGTTTTCACAGACCCGGGCAGAGACAAGAATTTCAGAACCCCCGGACATGAGGAAATTGAACTCGCGCTTGTGAAACTGTGCCATGAAACGGGAAATAAAAAATATCTTGATTTAAGCAGGTTTTTTATCGCTACAAGAGGCACTCTCGACGGGGAAAAACAGACCAATGCAAATTGGGCTTCGTCAAGTTACGCGCAGGACCATCTGCCGATTGCAGACCAGACGACCGCAGAGGGACACGCAGTCAGATGTTTATATATGTTTTCGGGCGCGGCGGACATTGCACGGGAATTCAACAACGAAAAATTGAAGAAAGCGTGCGAAACGGTTTTTAACAACATAGTAAGTAAAAGAATGTACGTCACAGGCGGAATCGGCGGTAATTATTCCGGCGAAGCGTTTTCGTACGATTACGATTTGCCCAACGAGCTTGCCTATACTGAGACATGCGCGTCTATCGCAATGATTTTTTTCTGCCAGCGAATGTATTTGCTGACGGGCGATAAAAAATATATGGACGCAATAGAATTGCAGTTATATAACGCCGTTTTGTCGGGCATATCGCTTTACGGCGACAGATTTTTCTACTGTAATCCATTGGAAGTCCACCCTGAACGCCGCGACTATTTTACGAAAATACATAATTCGCAGTTCGCGCCGGAATACGAACGACCCGAATATTTCGGCTGTTCATGCTGTCCGCCGAACGTTATAAGGCTTATCGCCTCGCTTGGACAATATATGTATCACGTTGACAATGACAATGACGGCGAAAAGATTTATGTAAATTTATATAATTCAAGCGAGTTTGAATACAACGGAGTGAAAATAATTCAGGAAACGGATTATCCCAGAAACGGTGAAGTTAAATTTACAGTTACAACAAATAAACCGGTTGAATTAATACTGCGTTCTCCCGCATGGTGTCATAATATAAATATCGATACTCCAGATGACAGTGAAGAAGAGGAAGAATATTATGACGAAAAAACCGAATTTAATTCTATGGATACAGGAAATTACAGTTTTAAAATAAAAGAAGCCGGAGAATATAAACTGTCGTTAAATTTTGCAATGCCCGTCGTCGAATTATATGCAAATCCGAAAGTACACTACTGCGCGGGACGCATCGCAGTCAAGCGCGGTCCGGTTGTTTACTGCGCGGAAAGTATCGACAACGGCGAAAATCTCAAATCTGTTGCAATAAACAAAATCCCAGACTATAAATGTGAACAGTCACAGATCGGCGGAAATAATATAGTAAAAATTAAATGCGACGCCGAATTTGTATCGGATAATCCTGAAAATTCAGACGATTTATATTCGGAAAAGCCGTTTAAGTCCGAAAAAAAACGCCTCGCGCTTATTCCGTATGCGGCATGGGCGAACAGGGGCAGAAGCGAAATGCTTGTTTGGTTCTTGAAAAACCGGGAATAAAGAATATAAATGTAGGGGCGGGGTCTTCCCTCCCCTACTACCACAATCTCGGATTACATCTATTATTTTTACGGCAACGGAACCGTTGTATCCGAGGTTTCAGTATTATTCGTATTTACCGCAGACGATGCTTCCTGTAATATTTGCTCCGGCGTCTTATCCAAAGAGGCAACGTCCGTTAATTGATTTTCAAGGTCATTATACTTACTGTTCAAAATTATTATATCGACGCGGCGGTTCTGACTTCTGCCCTCCGAAGTATCATTGGAAGCTATAGGTCTGTACTCCGAATAACCTGCCGCGACGAGTTTTAGAGGATTTATTCCAACTTGGTTTATAAAAAGCTCGACTACATTGGTAGCTCTCGCGGTGGAAAGCTCCCAGTTGGTTTTATATTGCGAAACTCCTACTGGTACGTTGTCCGTATGTCCTTCCACGCGGATATAATTATCAAGCTTGTCTATTATGCTTCCGACGCCTATTAAAGTGTCTGCCATTTCAGGTTTTACCACCGCGCTTCCAGAATCAAACAGAACAGCGGCATTGAGGCTTATAACAAGTCCCCTGCTGTCTATATGCAGCATTATCGCGTCGTTTAAATTTTCTTTTATAAAATAATCCGCAAGCTGCTCCTCAATTTTTTTCAGATTATTCATTTCCAAATTCTGTGCGGCTTGTTCTATCGCGTTCGCATCCATTGATGTCGGCTCTGTGGGCGCAGTCGGCTCAGTTGAATCAGTAGATTCAGCCGCCGAAGTCGTGTCGGAAGTATTATCTTCAGATGTGGCGGGCCACGTCGGCAGGTCTATGGGGATCTGCATGTTGCTGTTTGCGGTTCCTTCCTGAAGATTCCCCGTACCGCCGACAAAAGCTGAACTCAAAGACTGCGCAAGCTGATAAAATTTTATCTGATCCACTCTGCTCATAGAATACATAACTACAAAAAAGACCATCAAGAGCGTGATAAAATCTGCGTATGAAAGCAGCCATCTCTCGGTGTTATCGTGCGATCCTTCGTGATTCTTTTTTTTCTTCATAGAATTTAAATTCACTTCCTGTATTTTATTAATCTTGATAATTATATTATCGGCAAAAAGTTATTTTAATTTACCGATATTAGACGCGGCTCTTTCTTTTTTGTCTTCGATAAAAGATGTAAGTTTAGTAGAAATCATTGTGGGCGATTCTATGTTTGCTATAGAAGCAAGCCCCTCTATAATCATATATTTTTCATTTATTTCAGCCGCGCTGATTGCTTTCAGTTTTGTCGCTATCGGCAGATAAAGCAGGTTCGCCGTCGATATTCCGTAGAGAGTGGCAAGAAAGGCAACCGCTATCTTGGGACCTAAACTATTCGGGTCGTCCAGATTTCCCAACACGTGGACAAGCCCCATGACTGTTCCTATGATTCCCATTGTGGGCGCGTATCCTCCGGCGGATTCGAATATCGCAATATTTGCCTTATGACGGGCCTGAATCTGTTCAATTTGTACCTCCATGGTTTCCCTTAATTTTTCGGCGTCTGTTCCGTCGACAACCAATAAAAGTCCGTCTCGTATAAATTTGTCAAGAGATTTGTTTTCGGCTTCCGGTTCAAGGGCAAGAACGCCGTCTTTTCTTGCTTTCTGCGCAAGTTCGGTTAAATAAGCCGCTGTTTTACGCGCGCTTGACTTTCTTCCAGTAAACGCGATTGTTATACATTTTATCGTATTTTTTAAATTTATCCCGCGTATGGAAAAACCTGTTGCTCCGATTGTTCCTCCCAACACGATTAATAAAGCCGTAGGACCCCAAAGCCCCGCAATATGCCCTCCTTCGAGTAAAAATGCTCCTATAAGAGAGGCAAATGCAAAAATAACAAATAATATAGCTTCCATACCTTTACAAACCTTTATTCAAACTGACTTTCAGTCAGTTTATTAATCCTTTCATTTTAAACTTACTCTTTTGTACTTTTTCATATTTATATTAATCTAATAAATTTATCGACCTGTGTGCGCAATAATTTACTCAAAATACAATAATTTTAATACAAACTTTATGTATTAACTTTTAATTTTTTTAGTTTTTTGTTCGAAATGCCTCAAATCAGTCAAAAACTCTCGTTATTCGTTTCTTATAGCTTCAAGCGCGCTTATTTTAGTTGCTCTTCTCGCCGGAAGATACCCGGAAACAAGTCCGACAACCGTAGAAAAAATTACTGCGACAAGTATGAGCCACAGCGGGATAACAGATATATCGCCCTGCTGAGTATTTCCGCCGTAATAAAATCCCCCTGTTCCGCTCATATTTCCCAACGCTTTCTTTATAAAATCTATATTGTTCATGGCGTATGACCCGACAAAACTTAACCCCGAACCTAAAATTCCCCCTAAGCACCCTATTATGCTAGATTCAAATAAGAACATTGACCTTATTCCGAACAGCGGGCAACCGAGAACCTTCATAACGCCTATTTCTTTCGTCCTCTCGTAAATAGACATGAACATTGTGTTTGCTATCCCAATTGCCGCGACAATAAGAGACATCGCCCCGATTCCGCCCAGAATCATCTGTACGGCGTTCTGACTTTTTTGCATTTCGTCGCGGATATCCGCAAGGCTGTACGAAAGCATTATCCCTTCGTCCTCCAATTTTTTCTGGATAGTTTCAGATGTTTTCAGATTTTTTACTTTTATTTTAACCCAATCGTATTTGCCGATTTTCGAATCTTTGGCTTTAACTTTATTGGCTTTTTCAATCTCTTTCTGTAATTCTATAACAAGATGATAATCCACAAAAATATTATACGCGTTTTCGTCGTAGCCGTAACCTCGCGTGTCTACATATTTTAAAATTCCCACTTTGTCAAAATAATATTTTTTAAATTTAGCATTAGCATTTGTCTGCGTCTGCATTCCCGTTACAGGGTCATATGTGTAATTATTGCTTTTTCCCTGCAAGTATATTCTTTGGGTAAGAATATCTATTTTCGGCGGTTTTGTCAAATCCGGATTATAAAACGCGTTCTGGTCTTTCTGCGACATATTTTTATTCGGATCCCTGAACATATAAGACACCTGTTTCCCGAATATTATAAAATTAGTGTCGCCCGGCTGAGGCATATAACCCCGTTCCACATTAAGTTTTAAATACGGCAGAAATGACGAGTCTATGCCGGTTACAGACGCCCAATCCAATTTATACCTACTGCCCGCATGAAGGTCAAAACTGTCTGAATACATCTGCATATACGGCGTAACGGCTAAAACTCCGTCCCAGCCGCATATTTTTTTTATTAAAGCGTCGTCCAAATTATTCTGCGCGCTTATCCACTGGCTGTTTGCGGTGTCGCCGGACGGTTTCGAAGCGTACGACTGCAAATCAATAATAGTCAAATCTCCCATATTTTCTATGGATTTATTCAGATTTTCATTCATCCCTATACCTAAACTCAGCATTATGACAATCGCCGTCGCCCCTACTACAACTCCGATTACAGTCAAAAAGGTCCTTGTCTTTCTTCTCAAAAGATTTCTGAACCCCATAGATAAAATATCAATTATCTTCATGATTATTTTTCCCTAAATTCTCTGAATTATCTAAAAACCAAAATCTTAATAAATTCCCGCCGATAAGATTGCCGAAAACCGATATAAGTACCGTTCTTATGTACGCAATCTTAAATCCCGTCACCGTGTAATAAAAAAAATCGGCAATACAGTGGGAAAATCCCAAAGTCAGGAAAATTACAACGCATAAAACAGTCAGAATCGATTTTTCTTTGGTTCTTGCCGCCACATTCATCATAATCCCGCAGCCGACCGCGGACATAAATAAATTTAAAGACGGCATGCCTGTCCGCGCTTCGCATATAATCTGCGCATTACTCACGATTGTCTGCGAATATTTTGTAAATCCTACGATAAAACTCCATACTGCCACTCCCGCAAAATTCGAAATCAATATTAAAAACAACGTTGCGATTCCTTTAAACCCGGTAAATTCTTCTTTAAAAATAAATCCTGCCTTGCCGGTATACAAATTATATTTCAAATAAAAAATTGTCAATAATCCAAAAGAAAATAAAACTTC
>WQYZ01000050.1 GCA_009780985.1 Oscillospiraceae bacterium
AAAATAGCGTTATAGAAAGCCATATAGATATGGTAGTTTGTGTAGAAGTCTAAATGTTTTGGCAGGTCGGTGCGGCAGAACTTTTCTAAGCCGGTAAATATTTTATATATTTCGTCTTTCATTTCTTCGTAAATTTCAGCAAAGATATTAATCAGGGCTTTTTCCTGTTCGTGAGTAAAAATACAGAAATTATGAATAATTTTATCGTCTTTTTTCGATACCCAGCCGTAACTTATCATTTCGCTTAGAATTTCTTTTTCAGTATCGTTTAAATCGTTCAGATTAAAATCTTGATTTAAAGTTTTGCAAAAAAGCTGATAAGTTTGATAATATTTATTATTCGGTTCCGATGAAAAAAGTCTTTCGATAGTATGCCTTCCGGCGTTATATAAACCTATCCAATATAATGAAATTTTATCTCGTGGATTGCACATCGATCCGTTACAATCCCATTTGTGGATTTTCCTGTATTCATCATTAAGAAATTCCACAGTTTTCTTATGTGTTTCGGGCTGTTCGAAGCCAAGCGGAAAATACTGTCCGCCGTCCGGCATTATCGGGCGTTCAGGCTGAGGATATTTATTTTCTTCATAAGTTACTTTATAATCAACAAAGTTAATAAATCTGTAAATCAAAAACCACAGTAATTTTTCCATAGGCTGGTCAGAACCGTAGAAGTTCAGAGCTTTTATTTTATCCTGCTTTGACATGAACTTTTCTATAATCTCATCGGAAAAATTTTCTTTGTTTCTCAGGAAAACATTGGCTATCTTTGCGGAAAAATCCGGGGAATTGATTGAAAATATTGTAGAATATCTGCCGTTATCGTTTTTCATAAATTGTTTTTCAATAAGCCATTCTAAATCGAATTCAATATATGCCTGAGCTATACCGAGAGTTTCTGCAAGTTCGGCTGGTGTTTTTGCCTCTCTATAGCAGGCGAGGCATATATTCTGTTTGGTAAGACTTTCGTTGATTTTATTTGTGTCCGGCGCGGGTCCGGGATTTCCCGATACAGCCATGTGCAGTTTGCCGGGACGGTAAACATAATTTACATTATTCATTTCGTTAATCTCCTTTTTTAATTTTTTTCTTGTGTCGTATAAGTGCCATTTTACATTTGCTTCGGTTATGTTGAGTTTCTGTGAAATGGATTTTATGGGCAGTTCGTCTATATAGTGCATAATCATTATTTCGCGCTGCAAATAATTTAGGTTGGAGATTTTCAAACGCATTTTTTTGATGTTATCCTTCATTTCTTCTTCTTCAAAATACTTTTCCGCATGATCTTTTTCCGGGAGAAAGTCGTAATCAAAACTGTCTATAGAAACGCACGACCTCAACACGACGTTTTCTTTTAAGTAGCTGCACCATACAAAGTGAGCGATTTTCCATATGAAATTATCCAGTTTTTCGATATACTGCTCTTTTTTGGCGGAGCGGAACACCTGCGCAAGAACTTCCTGCGCCAAATCTTCGGCGTCGGTTCTGCTGCCGGTCTTTTTATATGCCCAGTTAAGTAAAATCATAGAATATTCGTCGGAAATCCGCTCGAAAAGCTCTGATACTGAACTTTGTTCAGCGATATTATCCATTTCAAATCCTCCTGTAAAAATTTTCAAGCGCTTGATTTTTCTTTACGCATATATAGTAGAAAAAAATTAAAAAGGTTAGGAATATTATAAAATAAATTTATCGGGAGTTATTAATTTAAAGATAAAACGAAATTCACGTGGAATTTCGTTTTTTATTTTTTAGACTATTCAGATTATAACTACGATTTTAAAAATTCAAGTAGTTTTTGCTTGTCTGCTTCTGTCAGTTTACCAGCCGGTTTTTTGTTTTTAAATGTCGATAATGAAAGAGTTATCAGCGTCCCCGTGTCAACATATGACTGCCTGTCAAGCCCTGATTGCGCCCAATCATTTATTTTGAAATATTGCGCTTGAATTGTTTCGCTCTTGTTTCCATATTGTGTTGTTATCTGATAAACATCGACATTGTTATCATCTATTATGAATGCTAATACAGGACGATTTTTCCCGCTATCTCCCCATGACAGATATGCGATAAATATATCGAACGGATTCATCAGCCGTTCACCGCCCAATCGTAAATATCCGGGTGCAGTTCTTTGTCAATGAGCACGTTGCCATTCTCATCTGTTGAAAGCTTAACCCTTTTAGGATTTTTTCTTAAAGCCGCTTCAATGATTTGCTCGTCAAGCGTAACTTCGCCAATAGACAGATTCACTATAGGCTGAAACGGCAACCGCCGTTCCGCTATAATTTGCCTGTAAAATAATTCTATCGCCGTTGTTTGGTCGAGTCCCATTCGGTTAAGCAGAAATGCGGCGGTTTCCTTAATGTTTGTGTCAATTTTTACATTTACATTTGATTTTGTATTGTTCATTATTATCACCTCATCATAATTATAACATATTATAACGATATTGTCAATATAAAATCCGAAACTGAATAAAAAACAATGAACGAAATTCACACAGAACTTCGTTCATTGTTTTATTTATTACAGCTTATCTATTATATCTTTCAGCTTTACACAGGCGTCTTTTTCAAACTTCGCGGCTTGACGTATAAACGCCGCGATTTTTATGCGCGTTTCTCTTTCTTTAAGTCTTGCTATCGACGCTTCATTTACTCCGGGATAAGTGCCGCTCCACGTCTGAAACATTTTCTCCGCACATTCGGATGCAGATTTTAAGAGGTCTGCACATTCCGCCAACTCTTTCGATAAGTGCGGATACTGCGCTGACAGCGAACCGATATATTCCGCGGCGTAATACCGTCCTCCTCCGAGCATTTCTTCCGCATCGCCCTGACAATAACAAATATCCGACACATTTGAACTCCCGGTGAAAAAACTGTCGCCCTCAACCGCTTTCGCCCACGCCTCGTAAGCCGCCTGTCCGCCGTAAAAACTGCTGCCCGGGCGTTTTATCCCGCCGTAAGTCTCAACTCTCTCTGTAGTCATAAGCATAAGGGCGTTTTTAAGAACTTCTTTCACCGGCGTGTATTCGTTTACTTCTTCGCCGACTGACATAACTGCTTCCGTATTCTCCCACCAGTTGTCTTTGATAAAATAACCCGATTCGTCGATATCAAACGCGCCGCCGAATCCGCTGCCGTTTTGAAATAAACTCCAGCCGAGCAGTTTTTCTCCGTTATCTCTGTATCCGGTCACTATACAGGCTTCCGGCGGTCCGACTACGCCCAACGCAATGACAGGTCGTCCGCAGTCTATTTCAGACTTGATAAGTTCAAGCGCAGCTTCTTTGGTAACGGATTTCGGTTTGTTGGGATTCTCTAAAATCTTATAGCTTCTTCCCGCGCCCTTAAAAGCGAGTTCAAAAGGTTTCAAGTGTTCTTCATATGTGAATCTGATGTCCACCGCGGCTAAATTCCAGCCGCCGGCGTCCCAGCGCTGACGGAACGCCGCGCCGGAAGCTGCCATTATCTGAGTATAACTGATATTCTGCCCCATGTAATTAAGAACGGCTTGCAGGCACATGGGGAACGGAGTGACCTGCGTCTGCCCGTCTATTTGGCGTCCGTAATAAACCTTTGGAACGCCGTATAATACACAGCTGTCGGAAGTTTTTTTCATTTCGCACATTTCGTTTACCTCCTGAAAATTAGGCGGGATAAACTCCGGATTATTTAAATTCAGAATGACCGGCGCAAACACGCCCATACATATAATTTTACGTCCGCATAAAAAGTCCGATTTCTTAAATCCTGACGGAGTTAAGCCGGTATCGCGTTTAAACGCCCTTGTAAATGTGTCAAGATTGTCAAACCCGTAATCAAACGCTATATCCGTGACGCTTTTTTCGGAATGGCGTATTTCAAACGCGGCGTTTGCGATCTTCCTCGCGAGAATATAGCGCGACAGTGAAATGCGCGTGATATTCTTGAATATTTCGCGGATATGCCTGTATGAAAATCCGACCGATTTTTCCAAATCGCGATAATCGGGCTTATTTTTAATATTCTGTTCAATGCGGGAGATTACCGAACATATCTGTAGTTTATAATCCAAATTCATCCTCGCCTTTATTTATATATTATTTATTTCTTCCGGAAGTAATTAAATTATAACATATAAATAAAATTAATACTCGACTTTTTTGACAGAGTTTTCTATTTATACGGGAAAAAATTTCAATTAAGCGGTTATTGATTTAAAATGATTCTTCTGGTATACTATTCATAGTTAAACGGAGGGTAAAAGACATGAAATACAAAGCGATATTTTTTGACCGCGACGGGACTTTGACTTATTCCAATCCCGAAAAATCAAAATGGCGCGACGAGATAATTGAAGCATGGAGCGGAAAAACACTTGATTTACCGTATGAAAAGATTATGAATCGTATGGGTTTAGCGTCGGAAGGTAAAACCCCATGGTATAAAAATTTTGACGACGAACGCGAATTTTTCAAGCGTTATTATTATCATCTGCTTGTCGGCGAGGGCGTGACTGAAGATTTAGGAAATCGCGCGTTACTGCTTTTCAACGAATTATGGTGTAACAACGATAAATTATTATTCCCGGAAGTGATTGAGGTTTTGGAATACTTTAAATCAAGCGGCTATAAAATGGGAGTAATCAGCGACACGTCGCCGTCGTTGGAATACACTCTGCAACAGCTTGATATTGCTAAATATTTTACATCTTTTACCGCAAGTTCTTTAGTCGGAGCGAGCAAGCCAAGCCCCATTATATTTAATGCGGCGTTAAATGCGCAAGGTGTAACTGCTTCTGAAAGTTTATATGCGGACGATTATTTTTTAGAAGCTGACGGCGCGAGAGAACAGGGATTTACGTCGTTTTTAATTGACAGAACCGGACTGAATCCCGATAGAAAAGACGAGGAATGGACAATTACAAATCTTAAAAAGATTATAGATTATGCGGAAAATTATAAATAAGAATTAAACGGGAGGATATTTGTATGAACATTAATATCGGCGAAAACATCAGGAATTTGAGGAAAAGAAAGGATATAACGCAGGAAGAGCTGGCAGACCATTTGGGAATATCTTTTCAGTCGATAAGCAAATGGGAGAGAGGCGACGGATTTCCCGACATAACAATGCTGCCGGATTTGGCGGATTTTTTCAATATTTCCATTGACGAACTGATAGGCGCGGACAAAACGCTCGGCGGCGGAGATTTTTATAATATCTATAAACAAGCGCATGAATATGAAATCCAAGGCGATTACGACAAAGCCATTGAACTTTTAAAAGATACATTAAAGAAATATCCCAATCATTTTGATATGACGTCAAAACTCGCGTCTATTCTCTTATTAAAAGACAATAATTCGGAAGAAGGCAAAAGTTACGCGCAAAAAGCCTTAATGCTGTGCGAACGTAAATTGGGCGGCAATATAAGCGAAAAAGCCCGCGCTACCGCCAGAGCTTCGCTGTGCTTTTTATACGATAATATTGGCGAACGGGAAAAAGCGAAAGATTTGGCGCGGCGACTGCCCCATACTTGGGAAGGCAGGGAAATACTGTATGCCGAATTGTTGGAAGGGCAGGAATATGTCGATTATCTGAAACGGTGGTTATCTGTTCTTTTATCGATTATCAGCGATAAAATAGACAGCGTTTATAACAATAAAAGAATAAACGTTATAGATATGCTGGTCGGACAGACCGATATTATAACTCCTGAAAACAAGAGAGAAATCATGAATAAAATAATTGACTTTCTGGATTAAGCCGTCACGGTAATATAAATAAACGGTCCTTACAGATAAAATGTAAGGGCTGTTTTTATTGATAAGATTTGCATAAATAATTCGATTTTATGATTTTATTGCTATTTTTTGTAAAATTCAGCCCACTTGCAGATTTTTCAAAAAACTTTCAAAAAACTATTGACATTTATTTGTTTTAGATGTATTATATTCAATATCAGCTAAAGTAAATATTATTTACTTTAAAATTTTGATTTAGCAAATAATATTTGCATTAATATATAATTTTATTGAATAGATCTGTCCGGAAACTGTAGGGGACGATGGTAATCGTCCCGTAAAATCAGGGGCGGATTACCATCCGCCCCTACATAAATCGGGGTTTCCGGACACATCTAATAATTAATAAAAGGAGAATTTACCATGTTTGAATTTGATACATTTGACAGAGAACAAAACTCTGTACGGGACGACGTCCCGCAAAAAAAGACAAATAAAGCGGAAGTCAAAAAAACTCTGTATATCGTTTCGCTTATATTTTTCGCCGTTATATTTATAGTGAGTTCGATTATATTTTATTTTGCCTCATACAACTTCGCGCCATCTCTGTTAATAATAGCGATTATCATCGCGGGAATTGTAACAGTCGCTTTATCTTTCGCAGTCTGCGGCATTTACGCAAAATATAATTCGGCGAAGTTAGGCGCATCTGAAAATCCTGACGACGGTATGGACTACGACAAGAAAAAGAATTCGGGTTATTATTTAAAACGTATGTATTTCACAATAATTATACTGGTTGCAGGAAGTTTTGCGTTTTCGCTTATCGGCGGATTTGCCGACAGTATATTCGGCGGATTCAGCAGAAACAACATCACGAATACATTTTTGCAGGGCATGATAATAAAAGTGCCGGTGTTTGTCGTATTTATGCTGTTTATTTACAATATGTTTGTAAAATTCGGGGCTATGGATGCGGAAAGAAAAGTGTACAACTTCGGATTTAAAATTTTATCGATAATACTGACGTTTATATTCATGATACCCAACATGATTTTCGACAGCATGTATGACACGAGTACGCCCTCTATCCCTCTGAACGTGCACACCGTTTTAAGTCCGAACGTCGATATATATCATGTTGACCAAACAGACGGAACGGTGACATTTAACAGCGATTTCAACATGATACTTGTGATAATCATGGTTTTACTGACATTGGCGGTGGAAGTCGGGGTTATGCTGTTCGCGTACAGACGCGGCAAGAAACTGTTTATGGAACAGCGTATGCGCAAAGATGAAGAGTATCAAACCGACGAAAAATTTTAATGCGTGTATAAAGTGAAATAAAATAATTCAAACGAGGAGAATTTTATGAAAGACGCGAAAAAAATATTAAGCGTGATTATTGCATTAACGTTTATGCTGACACTCTTTTCAGGCTGTTCAAGCACAAACAGCGGCGCCGATAACAACAACACAACATTGGAAGATTCCACAACAACGGAAGTCACAACTACGCCGGAGACTACATATCCCGCATTGCAGACTGAAACGTCAAGCGACGGCACGCAAATTTACGATTTTTTTAACACGGATTATGTGTTTGTGCCGGACAACGAAGCCGTCGGTGAGTGGCAGGCTGTGGATTTTGTCAAAAATATTCAGGATTTTAAACCCGGCGAATATTTTACAGCCAAAAGCAATTTATATTTTACAAGATGTGTGTTTTATGACGATGGCGATGTCAGTGAGACAGTTTCCGGCAGTGGTATATCAACAACAACAAGATGGACAAAGGGATATGTTCTCAATACCGGCAGCGACAAAGTAGTATCTTCATATGAGATAGACGAAATCAACGGAACGGATTATCTCTTTATTCAGTGGAAAGCCGGGAATTATACCAATAATGGTTTTAAGCCCTGGTATTATGTCTTTGAGAAAGTGGACAGTTTTACAGACCATACTTCCGGTTATGATAGTATAGCAAGGGATTATTATTGGTATATTGATCAAGCGGGAACGGGAGAATACAGTGATGTAAACTGCGCTATTATGGCTGGGCTGTGGTATGACAAAAATTTTAATGTAACCGTCGAGGATGCGAGAAATGAAATTCCCAACAATGGTAATGGTTGGAATACAAACAACATGGAGACTTTTTTGAAATCGCACAATATACCGTATGAATTATATGCAAATACTTCCCTCACAAATGCGAGCGATATTACAAATCAGCTTAATTTGGGAAATATAGTGATTATTCCGATTAATACAGCTTATTTGACGACAAATGTTTTCTATTAAGGCGATTCAAGCCATTCTATAATAATAAAAGGCGTAAAAAATATAGACGGCAAAGATTATTTCGAAGTTTACGACCCCGGGTCGATGCGTAAGATAAACGCCGACGGTTCTTTAAAAGGCAAAGATTGCTATTATCTTTATGACGAGGTAATAAGTGCGGCGAAAAAAAATGGCGGCGGCTTTATAGCGATAAAACAAAAGTGATATATTCCCGTAAATTGACAGCGTTTATCGACTATATCAAAAAACAGCCTGTATTTTATACAAGCTGTTTTTTTCACTTATTCGGCAATCATATTTATTTTTTCCGCCACTGCGTCCAACGCTTCTTTTAGCTGCGCTAAATATTCCGGCTCGGCGTATTCTATGCTCTTTAAATGGCTCTCTATTATCATTGCGTTTACATAAACAACAGGCATAGATAAATTAATCCCCAAGCCCTTTAATGTATGCGCCAAACGTACGCACTCGGATATGTCGTCTTTTTGAAGCGCTTTTATCAGTTGGTCGTATAAGTCGTATCCTTTGAAACTTTTCATAAGAGAAATGAAAAGTTTTTTATTTCCGCTCAGTCTTTTTACGCCCTCTTCGAAATTTATATCCGGCATAAGCTTTTCCGGAGAAAATACTTTTTTACCCGCCGCTTCAGATTCCAGCTTCAGGATTGGTACAGTCTTAATACCTCCGCTTTCCGTTTCAAAGTCTGAAGAATTTATATAGGGAATATTTACAGTACTGTCAAATGTTTCAGAGTTTATATACGTTTTGACTTTTTTGCTGTAAGCCAAATATTCCGCAATTTTCTGCGTCAGTATCTCGACGTCAATCGGTTTTGCTATATGGTCGTTCATACCGGCATTTTTGCACTCGTCGATATCCTCTTTAAACGCGTTTGCGGTCATAGCTATAATCGGAATATTCTTCGCTTTTGCGGAATCCATATCCCGTATCATTTTTGTGGCTTCGTAACCGTCTAAAACGGGCATTTGAATATCCATTAATATTAAATCGTATCCGTCCTGATTTTTGGAGAACATTGTATATGCTTCTTCGCCGTTTTCTGCGCAGTCTATATTTAATCTTGTATCTTCGAGGAGAGATACGACTATTTCGCGGTTGACTTCGACGTCCTCAGCAAGAATAATATTATATTTCGAGAAATCAACAGTTTCCCCGCTGTTTTCCCCGGATATATTTTTTATTTTAAACTGTTGGTCCGTATTTTCCAATTTTACGGTGAATATAAACGTACTGCCTTTGTTAATCTCACTTTCGACATGTATGTCCCCGCCCATAAGCTCGACAATTTTTTTACATATTGCAAGACCTAAACCGGTCCCCCCATATTTCCGGGAAATTGTGCCGTCTGCCTGTTCAAACGAGTTGAATAATCTCGCCTGCTGTTCACGCGATATGCCTATGCCGGTATCTGATATCTTGAATTCTATCATGCTTGTGTCAGAATCCCTGACAGATTTTATAATTTTTGCGGAAAGTTTCATAGAGCCGCCATTCGGCGTAAATTTCACGGAATTTCCCAAAAGATTTATTATAACCTGCGAGAGGCGCATTTCGTCGCCGACATAATTTATCTGTATTTCGCCGCTTATATCGACGTCGAATTTTATATTTTTCTCGTCCGTCCTCACGGATATAAGATTATATATTCTCTCAATCATCGCTTCAAAATCAAACAATTCGCGCATAATATCGAATTTTTGAGCTTCGATTTTGGACATGTCCAAAATATCGTTTATTATGCCCAACAACTGTTTTGACGCGACGTCTATTTTTTCAAGGGAATTAGTCATTTTTTGAGAATTGTCGGCAGACAGCGCGATTTTAGTCATTCCGATAATAGCATTCATGGGAGTTCTAATTTCATGGCTCATCCTAGATAAAAATTCGCTCTTTGCCTTGTTTGCGTTTTCCGCTTTTTCCATAGCTTCGACAAGCTGTCCCTGAATTTTTACGGCTTCGGTTATATCGTTTGACATTCCGATTATTCCAACCTGACTGCCGTCCTCGCCGATTATAAAAGACGTGGAGCAATTGTATGAACGCCCGTCGGGATTTGTGTAAGTCCAGTTTTGCGGACCCGTATCAAAAGTTGCGTTAAGCCGTTCCAGCATCTCCGGGAAATTTTTCAGAACGTCCGAAATTTTCTTTCCTATTGCCGCCATTCCGGACGGCAGCCCCATGTCGTGCAATTCAAGCCCTTCCATTACGGTGAAACGGCGTTCGTTGTTTATGCACCATATGCCTCCCGGGTAATTCTTGACGACCGCTTCAAATTTTGCCAGCGTTTCCGAGATTGTCTTTTCGCTTTCTTTTCTTTCGGTTATATCCTCGATTATGCCGAGTATTGCAAAAGGCTCGCCTTTTTCGTTCATAATCAGACCTTTGCTTGCTGAAACCCATGTATCCTTGCCGCGCACTTTCAGCCTTGTTTCCCTGTGATCTATTTCTTTTCTTGTTTTTAAAATTTCCCTGTCTTCCTCAATAAACATCTCCGCTATTTTCGGAGACTGCAGGTCAAATTCCGATTTGCCGTATATATCCTCTTTTTCCCAGCCGTTGAATTCAAGATATTTATCATTGCAGCCAATGTATATACTATCCGTGTTTTTCCAGAATATCGAGTACGGAACATTATTTATTATAAGTTCAAGCGTTTTTTTGGTTTCCTTTAAAATATCGTCGGAGATCTTTCTCTCAAACACATTTGTGCATATATTAGCTATACCTCTAAGCGTTTTTATATATTTTTCTTTGGTCATATACATAGGCGACAGCGACACGGAGTTTGAATTAGGACTGCGCGGGGGGACGTTTACAGAATTTGCAGGATATAATAAATTTATGTCCGCGCTTATAAAAGCCAATATTTTTTTGTTTATGACGATGGGGACAACTATTCTGTAAACATTTCTGTCGCGACATTCAAACAGTTCCAAAGCGCATCGCGCATTATATTCCGCAACAAAATATGAAGAACCTAAAATATTTTTTATCCTGTTGTCGTTCCGGTCATACTGTTCGTATTTTCCCAGAAGCGTATTTTTTGAGGTATCATTTACATTGTTCAAATTACGCGCAGTCCATTCGTGAGTACATTTCACCATATTTTCGCTTTCAGACACTTTAAAAGTGCAGACTCTGCAGAATCCGAAAAATTCACCTAAGATTCTTACAACATTTTCAAACAAAATATCGTGGTCTTCAAAAAATCCGATTGACGCGGCAAATTCAGAGGTAAACTCCTGAATTTTTATCTCCTGCTTCAGATGTTCCCGGGTTTTTGCCAGATCTGAAATGTTCCGCATTATATTGATAAATCTGCCGGGTTTGTTTTGTCCGTCTTTGATCGGGAAAGCCGTGTGGTCTATAATTACAGACGAATTGTCTTTATGTCTCAGGATTCCCGTGCTGTGCCATATCTCCCCCTTTTTTATAAGATTTAACGCTTCCGACATGAATCTTTTTTCGTAACCGCTTTCAAAGTAATCTTTCAGCGAAAGTTTTTCGGCTTCTTCAGAAGCGTATCCCAACGTTTTATACACTGCCGGATTTATATACAGGAAATTGGCGTTTAAATCGCACACGCTTGTTAAGGTAACGCTGTTTTCTATAACAGCCTCAAACCAGTTGTGTTTTTCTTTGAATTCATTTTCCTCTGTTATGTCGACAAGTTGTACGCATACCGCAGACGGAACGCCATTTTCATTTTGCAAAGCAAATATATTTGCTCTTACGGCGGTTTTACTGCCATTCTGGTTTTTCAGGAGACCTTCTTTTTTTATTGTGTTTGAAGAATCTTTACATTCGAGTATATCGGATTTATTTATATTATCTATAAAATCGAAAATATTTTTATTTATTATTTTTCCTTCTGAATATCCCGTATACCCTGCAGATTTTATAAAAGATCTGCTTGCCGACAGAATTCTGCCGTCAAAACCTATAATGCACGACATTATGTCAGAACAATCCATAACTTCTGTTTTAAGTAATAAGTCTGATTTGATTTGTTTCTGCGCCGACTCGTTTTCCGCGGTTATTTTATCTATCCTGCTTCTGCAGTTTTCATTTTCAGACTGCAGATTTAATTCGTTTGTTATATCCGTGAGAATATAAAAATTATATTCATTTGACGCAGTTTCGGATATATCAGACGGCTCTTTAAAAGATGAAAAATACGGATAATTTTCCACTTTAAAATATTTGCCTGTTTCTTCACTGTAAACCAAATTTTCAAAATCTTTTTGAAATCTATTGTTGTTTAAAAACGAGCTGAAGTTTTTGTTTAATATATTTCCGAATTCCCTGACCGCCGCATTATTGACAAAAGTAATTATCCCGCGGTTTCTGACCGCAAGTATCACCGGCGACTTTACGGCGTCAAATACAGTCCGGTATTTTCTGTTATATTCCGATATATTTCTCACGTGTCTGTTCGTAAAAACAATATGTATTATATAAGCCGGCGCAATTATTAAATATCCGCAGAGCAGGTATATCATCTCAATTGATATGCCTGTATTTTCTGCGGAATTCTGATTATTGTATATTAAAATTTCCCCTGCGGCAAACAGCGCTGTCAGTATGACAAATATAATGACTGCCAAAATGTTTGTAACAGTAAAAGACGAAAAAATATTTGTATCTTTATTTTCTTTTAATTTTAAGTTTTCCATATTTTTTATTATCCGCCATCTTAAATTTTTACTTTATATTAATTTATATTATAACACTTTTTTTTATTATTAGCAACATTAAATTTAAAATTTAATGTTATAATTTATAAAAGATATAAAAATTATTTTATGCAACGAAAGGATATGAGATTTATGAAGTTTTTAATTATAACAGGAAATCCGAAACAGGACGGTCTGTGTAATTCCATTACAGAGAAAATCAGAAAGGGTGCGGAAGAAGGCGGAGCAGAAGTTGTGATGCTCAAAACTATGGGAGTCGAAAGCTGTAAAGTCTGCGGAAACGGCTGGGGGACATGCCTTGATAAACACACGTGTATTTTCGGCGACCAGACAATAAGCGAACAAAATAAATTCAATCATATGCAGGGGGTCGTAAAAAAAGCGGACTGTTACTGCATAATAAGCCCGGTTTACTGGGGGGAACCGGCGGAAAGTCTGAAAAACTTCTTAGACCGGATTCGCAGGTGCGAATTCGGCGATAAGGGAACATTGGCGGGCAAACAAGTTTTGCTTGTCGCCTCTCCCGGAGGGAGCGGAAACGGGGCTTTGACATGTCTTGAACAGTTGGACAGGTTCTGCCGTCATACAGGAGCCGTTATCTTCGATTACATAGGGATAAACCGCTGGAACAACGATTACAAAGGCGCGGCAGCGTATTACGCCGCAAAGGCTATGGCGGAAGGACGCAAAGCGGGAGTTACAGTCGATTAATGGGCATATGCCGTTATATATTATATGTATAATATATCGGCAAATTTATGGGGAAATTAAGTAGATTATAAGAAATTATAGTAGGGAACGCATTAATGCGTTCCCTAAATAACATACGGCAGATGTTGGGTATAAGGTATATCACAATAACCGTTCAGCAAATTCAAGAAGTTCCCCGCGCGCGTTTTTATCAGGATTTTCTATGACATATTCAAGACATTGCGCTAAAATAAACCCTATATTTTTATTGTTCTCTCCATTAGTCATATTTATTATATCATCGCCGTTGATTTTCAAATCGCTCAGTTTATACGGCTCATCATTTGATTCAATTTCCCGCATTATGCCGAGCGCATTTATATTATATAAAATATCTGCGATATTCAGCGCAGAATCCGACACATATTTCCCGAAGTCGCGCAGGATTCTTTTAAGAAATATTTTGGATTTCAAGAAATCGGAGTTGATTTTTATAATACTGACGGCTGAGACGATTTTTGTTATGTTTTTTATATCGCTGTTTTTCATGCGCAGCTTTTTCAATTCGTCTGCATTAGCAGAATATATATCGAACAATGCGGCAAATCTGACGCAAAAATCTTTCTCCAAGAATTTTACCCGATTTATTTTACCTGACTGATTTTGCTTTATTTTTTCATCGAGAAGCGGCATAAAATATTTAAGCAAATTCAAATCCGATAAATCCAAAAACTTTTCGGGATTATCTGACAGCAATATTTTTTCGGCTTCTATCGATATTCTCTCTTTTGAAACAAGGCTTATTTTCCCCGCGAGATTGCATATCGCGGACTTTGTGCTTTCTTCGATTTCAAAACCGAGTTTTGCGGAAAATCTTACGGCGCGGATCATTCTTAACGCATCTTCGGAAAACCGTTCGCACGGGTCGCCGACGGCGCGTACTACTTTATTTTTTATGTCCGATTGTCCGCCGAAAATATCTATGACTGTTATAATGCCGCCGCTATCGACAGAACACGACATTGCGTTTACAGTAAAATCGCGGCGTTTCAAATCGTCGGCGATGTTTTTGCTGAAATTCACGCTTTCCGGGTGCCTGCCGTCGATATACTCGTTGTCTGTGCGGAATGTCGTGACTTCGAAAAACTCGCCGTTTTCCCGACCGCTGGTCGGTATTAAAATTTGCACAGTTCCGTATTTTTCGCCAACTAAAACAGTCTTAAATCCGAGACTGCCGAAAATATCTTTTATTTGCGGCGGAAGCGCGTCCGTGCATATGTCGTAATCGTGCGGTGTCTGACGCATTAGAATATCTCTGACTGCGCCGCCGACAATATATGCCTGAAATCCTTGGCTTTCAAGGATTTGCAGGATTTTAACCGCGTTGGGGTTCAGAGCAAAATTAATGTTCATAAAAAAAATTTCAAAAAATAAAAAAATTACCTGACTTTTTAATAAAAATTTTCGTCTTTATTTATACGGAACGGAAAATAAATAAAAAATAAAAGGAGGCGGTTGTGAAATTGGATACATGAATTATATGAATGAAGAAGATTCGGACATCAACGTCATTTTGAAAAATGCGGCAGACGGCGATAAAGAAGCATTTGAATTTTTATACGAGACGTACAATCCGAAGCTGATTAAAATAGCTCAGATGTATGTGCGTAAAGACGCCGAAGATATAATTCAAAATATCTGGACTAAAATCTATTGCGGAAAAACAGTTTTGGCAAGTATCGTCAATTTCGACACGTGGATATTTTTTGTCGTCAAAAACCACTGCATGGATTTTTTACGAAAACATAACAAGTTAAATCAGCAGTATCATTCAATATCTTACGAACAATCTGAAGAATACATAAACTCGCTTGTACAGGACGACAGTTTGCTTGAAAGATTAGTTGAACGACAGTCATATGAATCGCTGTGCGAAAAAATAACAAATCTTAAAGAGATATATTCACTGCCGGTTATACTGCATTATTTCAAAGGATTAAAGCAGGCAGAAATCGCAAAATTTCTGGGGATTTCCGTTTCCGCATTGAAATGGCGGCTGAACGCCGCGAAAATATTATTGAAAAAATCTATACTAAAAGATTTGAAAGGGGATAATTAATTATGACAGAAAAACAAATATTAGCAATTTTAAAAAGTTTAAGAGAACAAGCGGAAGAAACACTTATGTCAACCGATTGGGAGGATATTTGGGTGTCACAAGCCATTCCATGGATTGACACGTATAATAAGCTACGAAAAATTACAATTTCAAAAGGCTGGCTTGACAATGAAATGGTAGAAAACGACTTAATAAGTGAAATTGATACCAAAAACGCCAAAGACGAAGACGGAGCTGAATTACTTTGTAAAGTAAAATGGTTTTCTTCACTGCTTTCTGCTATTATTGACAAATCAGATGACAATAAATAATAATTCAGTTTCTTACATGCCGTTTGCCCGTAAACTCCCGCACATTCAATTTCAAAATTGTTACAGAGCTGATATTCGCTTCCGAAAATTCAAAAGATTTTTCGGGAGCGTATTTTTTCATGATTAAATCTAAAGCCCGACGTTTTTCTTCAATTTCGCCGTCGCCGACTATGACTATATTCCCGTTTCCGATTACGCTTTCGTATTCCATTGAATAATTGCACGCTTTTTCGCCGGAAATGATATTGTGCGAGCAGTCCATTTCAAAACAAGCGGCAGAATTTTCTTTGATTATATCCAGCTTCCTGCCTTCTTTTGCGCAGTGAAAATATAAAATAAGCCGCCCGTCTGCGTACTCATACCCGAAATTCATCGGGACAATATACGGGACATTGTTGTGCGACAACGCTACCCTGCACACGTCGCATTTGTCTGTAACTTTGATTATCTCGGTTTTATCTGTGATTTCACGTTCGTTTCTCCGCATAATTTCACCGCTTTCCAATAAATTTAAAACATTTTTAATTATTTTATTGACATTTTATTCTAAATACGTTATAATAAACATGTGATAAGGGATAACATCTACATAAAAAGGCATAGGACGCTTGGCTCGAACCCCGAAAGTTTGAACTTGATAGAAAAATCTAATAAGCTTTGCTTATTGATTTTTCAACAAGTTCAAATTGTGGTAGCCGTGAATAATATACGAAAAAAGTCTTAATATTCATAGCAATAGTAATTATATTGTGCGTAATATTGACTGTAAAAGTATGTTAGCCGTCCCTCGCCGGACGGCTAACTGACTAACTTTTTCACACATTACGAGCCAACCGTTTTATGGTTATCCCTTATCTATATTATATCACTGAAATCATAAATTGTCAAGAAAAATTGAAAATAAAATTATGAACCATTATTTTAACTCAAACGAAAACCTACAGCATAAAGAAACAGAAATCGAATATGTGCATGAATTTATAAAATTTAATTTTATCACGGACGCGGGCGTTTTTTCAAGAGGCGGCGTGGACTACGCCACAAACATACTGCTCGGCAATCTGCCCGTACTCTCGGGCAAAACGCTTGACCTTGGCTGCGGGTACGGCTGCATAGGGATTGTGCTGGCGAAAATTTACGTTAAAAATATTGACGTCACAATGTCCGATGTGAATGAAAGAGCTCTTGATTTATGCGCAAAAAACTCAAATAAAAACGATATAAGCGTAAAGATTATAAAATCGGAAGGATTTAAAAACATCCCCGATAAATTCGACAATATTATTTTGAATCCGCCGATACATGCGGGAAAACCTGTCATTTACAATATATATTCAGAAGCGTTTTATCATCTTAACGAAAACGGCAGATTTTATATAGTTATCCAAAAAAAGCATGGGGCTCTCAGCCACAAGGAAAAACTCAAAGAAATATTCGGAAATGAAAACTGTTTTGTGTTATATTCAAAAAAAGGATTTTTTATCTTTGAAATAAGATTTTCTGCCTGACTTTAACTTTGTTCGCTCACTATGATGTCTCCTGACGCGTCGGCAGCAGCCGTATCAGGCGGAGCGGTTGTTTCGACAGAAGTCGTTGTTGCAGCTATTGTAGTATCTGTAGTTATAACATCAGTAGAATCTGTAATTGCTGTGGTATCAGCCGCAATGTTTGCAGTAGCCGTAGTTTCTGTGACATCGGCTGAAGTCGAGGCATACGTCGTATCAGTCTGGTCTAATTGGTCTGACGATATAGTAGGTTCTGCTGTCGTATCGGGCATATTGGTCGTGACAGGAGCGTCAGTCGAAGCGGCGGTTGGCGGGTCTGTCGGCGGAGGAGACGTAGGTTTTATTGTATAGACGGGATTTCTCGTCGGCTGTATTCCTGTATCGACAGATTCCGTAGTGTTCAAAGTTTCGGCGGCAGTCGGATTTTGAGTAGTATCTGTGATTATCCCCATAGAAACGTCGGAGGTTTGAATTATCGGCGATGTCGGCGGCATTGTTTCGCCGGCATTATCAGATGTATCAATTTCGCCGGTTGTAAAATCATCCACGTTATATGCTCCTGTATCTTCCATATTACTGCCAGTATCTTGCGATTTACTGGATAATCCCGACATTATGTTTTTTAAGTTTCCGAAATTTATAGAACTCAAAATTAAAACAAATATTAAAATAATAGCGGCGATAAGTGCTATGAGAACTATATAATACCATTGCGGAGCTTTTTCGGCGGATTTTTTTGAATACTTCGCCCTTTTAGATGAAAATCCGCCGAATGTCCTGAAGTTCTTAGCATCGTCGTCATCTTCGGGGTTCGCGATATCTGCGTCTGATTCTCCGCTTCCATAATCTATCCTTCCGTCTCTGTTACTGGTTGAATTGCTCATATTACCGGTTTTGGACATTTCTGATATGTCTGATATGTCGTCAACATTGATTGAGCCTTTCGGTTTTTTCGGTTTTTTCTTTGCTTTTTTGCCGCTTATAAAATCGTCTATAGCGTCCATGTAAGAATCGTCGGAATCTGATGAAAAAAATACCGGCTCGCCGTTTTCATCGACGTTTATATTTAATCTGGATTCAATATCCATGTAAGAATCGTCGGAATCGGACGAATACGCGCTTTGATATATTCCGTTTATCCTGTCATAGTCCTTTCTTTTTACATCATCCCCCAGTACGGAAACAGCCTCGTTGAGCATTTTCATTTTCTCTTCCGCGAAAATTCTGTTGCCTTTATATGTGTCAGGATGATATTTTTTCGCCAATGTTTTGTAGGCGTTTTTTATGACCTCTACTGATGCCGACGGTGATATTTCTAATAATTCATAATAATTCATATGAAAAAATTTTCCTCGTTAATAATATTCTGTATTCCTATCCAAACTGATTAAGCTGATAAACTGTAAAAAATATCGC
Organism: Oscillospiraceae bacterium; assembly: GCA_009780985.1. Taxonomy (GTDB): domain Bacteria; phylum Bacillota; class Clostridia; order Oscillospirales; family WRJC01; genus WRJC01. The sequence goes on from WQYZ01000050.1 coordinate 18,804, forward strand.
GCTAAATGACATAATTTACTTTTTTTATATATTATAATATAAAATACTGTCAATATATAATTAAGTATAAGGTTTTTCTATTAACTCTATATTAAATATCAGTTAAAGTATATTAAAACAAATAAAATTTATTGATATTTTAATAAATATATGATAGAATATATAGATGTATCCAAAATTTGAAAAGTGATTATTAAAAATAAACTGGGAGGGGTAGTTTTTGGTATACTTCGGAGAAAATAACGATTATATTCTTTGCGAGTGCGAAACATGCAAGAGGGAGATGTATATCGAAAGGAAATCTGTAATAGAGGAAGACGCATACGTATATCATACCGCGGTGCCTGTAAAATGTGCCTGCGGTTCAATCGACGAATACATAAACAAGGCAAAAAAATCGTGTCACAGCATGCGTCAGGAACTTTCCGTTCTGTCTGATTTGCTTCATAAACAGCAGAATGCGTCAAATAAAATTGCGGAAATAAATGCGGAAATAAATAAGAAGTTCAATCCTCCGACTTTCTGGCAGTCTTTAGGAAAGGATGTTTTATTTTCTTTAAAAGTATTTCTAATACTTTTCGGCTCGCTCATGGGAGTGGAAATATTCTTTTTTATCATATCTGCTCTGATGTTTTTATTCGGCATGGCTTTTTCATCTAATTTGCAGGGCTTGCAGAGCGCGGGCAACGAATTGTTCTATAACATCAATATATTCAAAGATATGGGAGGTTCTCTGCTGTCAAAATTCGGGATGTCTAAAACCTGCCCGCCGTTAGATCCGGATGCGGCAGGGCAAGTGATAGTAATAAATTATATACCTTACGCTATAGCCGGACTTGTACTTGTTGTTTTTTACATCTTTCTTGCGGTTTTGATTATAAAAGCTGCGATAGATATTATAAAGCTCGGATTCTTTGCCACGAAAGTTATGAATCAGAAATTGAAAGTCAGTCAAAGAAAAGAAGAATACAGCAGACAGCTGGACGAATTGAATTATGAAATTCAAAGCTTGTCCGACCAGATAGAAGATAAGACAATTTTATCCAGAGATTATCGAAATATCCGCGCCGCCGATACAATCCTGAGGTATTTTCTGAACAACAGGGTGGACACAATACGCGAGGCAGTAAATTTATTTCACGATGAAGATTTTAAAAACAAGCTGCTTGAATACAACAAATCCATTTACAATGAGGCAAAACAAACAAAACGCTACACAAAAGCTCTGTATATGCTTACTTCCGACGATAATATCAAAGTCGATGTTAAAGAGGAAACTGCCGAAAACAATATTAAACCGAATGAGTCTCCTAAAAACGCATTTTCACGGATAAAAAAGCCGAATATTTCGAGTTTGCCGAACAGAAGACCGGAAAAATCAGAATCCCTGAAACAGCGTCCGGCTTATGCGATTAAACCGGCAGAATCAAGCGCGGCGGAAATTGCGGACAATACAAATATATTTGACGAATCTGATGAAATAGAAGCTGAAAAGCCGGAAAAACAAGAAAATAACGATTCCGCTTCAACAAGCGAATCGAAAAATATTGATGATTCGGACGATATAAGCGCAATTTTTGAAGAAAGCGCGGGAAACCGGGAAAAATAAAGTAATCAGAAATAAAAAGTCACGCAAAAATGTTAAAGCGTGACTTTTTATTTTATAAAGTAAAATTATAATTTCTATTAAAAAATCACAATGCTGCAAATACTACATATATTTTACTTTTTTATCAAACGAGGGGTTATACGCGTAGAAATTTTTGCTGTCCATATTATTCTGAACATGCTCTAACCCTTCGCCAAAACGCTGAAAATGAACAATTTCACGTTCACGTAAAAATTTTATCGGTTGCCTTACATCGTCATCATCAGTAAGTCGCAATATATTGTCATATGTTGTACGCGCTTTCTGTTCTGCTGCCAAATCCTCGACTAAATCTGTTATTGTGTCGCCTTTTGACTGGAATATTGCGGCAGAGAATGGTACTCCTGAAGCTGCGATCGGATATATCCCGGTTGTGTGATCGACATAATAATCTTCAAATCCCTGTTGCTTTATTTCATCAATGCTCAAATTTTTAGTCAATTGATATACTATGGCACAAATCATCTCCAAGTGACCCAATTCTTCTGTTCCCACAGGTGTATCAAAAATGTTCCACTTGTCACAAGCAGAGGAAAAGCCTTGTATTACAGGAATTTTAGCACATTCGATTATAACGACGGACAAGTTAAAGAAGTATAATAACAATACAGATATAAGCACAAATTTAACGAGCGGCAAAACGGAAAGGATAATAAACTTGTTTATTGCGTAGGTTTTTGATATTGTTTTTCTAACTCAGCCATGATACAATCCATTTGCGCTGAGGTTATAAGTTTGCGTTTAACAAGGGAAAGCAACATAGATTTTTGAAGTTGGAGGATAAAATCCGCATGTTCAGGCATTTTAATTTCCGGTATCGGTTCGCCGACATAAACAAAATCGCGAAATTCCACAGGTAATCATTCCTCAATTACAATTCAGATATTAATGTCTATGAAAAAATCACTGTTTGTATGCCTCATTTCCAATCATTGCTCCGATTTTTTAAATTGTTCAATATAATTTTTTGCGCTGGGTAGTTCGATAAAATTTTTCACAATGTTTTCAAATTCCAGCGGCGTAATATCTTTATAAAAATATTTTTCGGCTAACATACCAATTTGGATTCGCCGCCGTGTGCGTAATTCTCGCTGGTGCTTTTTATCTCTTGCCAAAATTGCCTGCTCTTTTGCTTTGATTTTTGCCAATTTCTCCCGCACCATTTGTAATTGTTGTTGTTCTTTTTCTGTCATGTTAAATCTGCCCCTTTCGTTTCTGTGCGTTCTGCGTTCCATATTCTATAAAAATACTATTCGCATTTTTATAGAATATTCCACTCCGAGCGCACGATTTTTTTGTGTCGGAATTTTCACTGACGTGAAAATAAAATAGCTGTCAAGCGTACCACAGGCACCCTCGACAGCTATTTTGAGCGACACAAAAAAATCGGAAGTGCGCACTTATACGTTGCTTCGCAACGTGTGCGCCGACACTACGGTGTCGGTTTGAGGGGCTTTGCCCCTCGTCCGCTTTGCGGACTTCCCCACTTTCGCCCAAAGTTTCAGCGTAAATATAAACATGCGGTTCACTATTCGAGCGAGCCGCATATTTATGTTATGAGGGGGTGAATTTCGTATGGCTATTTATCATTGTTCCGTAAAAATAATCGGGCGCAGTTCCGGGCGTTCGTCCGTTGCTTCTGCGGCGTATCGGGCGGGTGAAAAATTGCAGAATGAGCGTGACGGTGTAACGCACGATTTCAGTCATAGAAATTCTGTTGCGGCGGCGGCTTACCGTTCAGGTGATGAGTTAGAGCATGACGGGAAAACACATAATTTCAGCAGTAAAAAAGGCGTTGTTTACAGCGAAATAATGTTACCGGAAAACGCACCGACCGAATATAAAGACCGTTCCACACTTTGGAACGCCGTAGAAAAAGCCGAGAAACGCAAAGACGCACAAACGGCGCGGGAAGTCGAGGTTGCATTACCGATTGAGCTTGATTTACAGGAACAAGTCCAAATTTTACACGATTATATCAAAGAAAATTTTGTTGATAACGGCATGTGCGCAGACTTTTCTATCCATGACAAGAATGACGGCAATCCGCACGCGCATATTATGTTGACTACACGCAACGTGGATAAAGACGGATTCACAAATAAAAATCGCGAATGGAACAAGGCGGCACAGCTTGAAAAATGGCGAGAAAACTGGGCGGAAGTGTGCAATCGGGAGTTTGAGCGAAAAGGGCTTGATATTCACATAGACCACCGAACGCTTGAAGAACAGGGCATTGAGCGCGAGCCGACCATACATGTCGGGCGGTCGCATGAGCGGGCGGCGATAAATCAAGAAATTATCAAGCGGAACGAATTTTATACGCCCGCTAAAATGGCTGAATTTATGCGAGAATTGAAAGAAAGTAGCGACATTATTGACAGGCATTTGCGGGAATTTCCGAGTAAAAATCGGGAGATAACTATTCTTGACCGTCAGATTGCAGAAATTTCACGGCGAAAAGCGGTTATTGACGAAAAAGAAGCGGCAATAGAACAAGCTAATGCAGAATTAAAAAATACCAAATTATGGCAAACCAAAAACAAGCAGAGAATCAAGGAAAATCTTGAATATTTGACCCGCTCTAATGGGCATGCACGGAATTATTTCAAGCAGACATTCAAAATCGAACCCGAAGCCGCAGAGCAGGAAATACAGCGCATGAAAGAGCAGTCGGCGGCGTTGCGCAATGAGATAAAAACCAACGAAAAATTAGTTGAAATTAAAAACGAATTTATGTCAGAATACCAAGAATTGCGACTACTTGAAAAGGCAACAAATCCAATGGAACAGACACATTTTGATATGATTTATGATATGGAACCGAGCAGAGCTGAAATTTTACGCGAAATGCGAGAAGAAAAAATCAGAACCCGTGAACGCGAGCGCAGTTATGAGCGCAGTCGGTAATTTTAATATTGCTTGTACACATTAATAAACCCCTCCCACTAATATAATTATACAAAACAAAGAATTTTAGTCAATAGGGAGGAGCGAAAATATTATGAAAACATACGGATATATCAGAGTATCGAGCGCAGACCAA